>CALWMV010000005.1 GCA_944382125.1 uncultured Lachnospiraceae bacterium | reverse complement strand
TCTTCAAGCTTTGCAGTTATCCAAGGCGAATAAGTAAATCTCATATAACCCTTTCTGTCAAACTGTGAATATTATGGCCGGCAGCAATATACATGCCGCCGGGGGCTGCACCGCAGCCCTTCTTCGCTTTGCGAAGGTATTATACTCTAAGCCAAAGCCCACATCAACTGCATTTCTCTGATATAAAGGCAGGAAATATAAAAGGCGATATTATGAATGGAGCTTTCTTTCGCCAGCCCGTTCAGCTCTCCATATACCGTTTCGCATCCTTCAGGAAGCTTGCAATGATCAGGGCAATGACCATGGCTATCGGCAGTGCCGCTATGATGGATACGGTCTGCAGATTGTTCATGCTGTTCTCTGAAAATATCAGTGCTATCGGAAGCATGATCAGAAGTATCGACCAGAAAAGCTTCATGCCGGGAGAGGAGTCTCCATCCTCCTTCATCTCCCTGTAGGAATAATTGGCCGCCACCAGAGTTATGGAGTCAAAGGAGGTGGCATAAAAGGCTACCATCGAAAGTACCAGTATTATCATCACCAGCTCCGGAAGTGGCAGGGTGTTGAGTATGGTTATGATAAGGCCGTAGAGATCTCCGCTCCGGGCATAGAGCCCCATCACATCCAGCACTCCCCTCATCTCAAGTCCCAGGGAATAATTGCCAAGTATTATGAATGATATGAAGGTGGAGCTCAGGCCGAAAGTATAGGCTCCGAGCACCACCTGCCTCACGGTGCGGCCCCTTGATATGCTGCCCATGAAGAACGGCGAAGCCACGCACCAGACCATCCAGTAGGCCCAGTAAAAGATCGTCCAGTTCTGGGGAAATGATGACTCCCTGAGGGCATCCGTATAGGTGGCAAGGCCTATAAAATTCTGTGCCAGATTGCCGATGGCGGTAAAGCCGGTCTCAAGTATGTATACGGCCTCTCCGCCGAATATAAGCACATATACGAGCAGGGCGAAGAAGATATACATGCAGCTTTCCGCAAGCCATTTGACGCCCTTCATGCCCCTCATGACGGATACGGTATAGACCAGGCAGGTAAAGGCAAGTATGGCTATGGTAAGCCACTTGGAATCAGCTATGCCGAAGATCTCACAGATCGCCCGGCTCATAAGGGGTGTGGCCAGAGAGAAGGTGGTAGCCGTTCCTGCCAGCAGCGCAAATACCGCCAGCATGTCTATCAGCTTTCCGGGGACTCCGTCAGTATGCTTTCCCAGTATGGCCCTGCAGGCCTCCGAGTATTTCTGCTTCCTGCAGCCCCTCACATGGAGCATGAATCCGAAGCAGGCCGCCAGAGTTGCATAAAAGCTCCAGGGGATGGGCCCCCAGTGGAAAAGAGGTATAGTAGAGGACCAGTCCTGCACGGAGCCAAGCTCTGCGATGCGGGGCTCATTTGCATAGAGTACCCATTCACAAAGAGAGTAAAAAAGTATATCTGCAGCCAGGCCGGAGGTAAACATCATGGCTCCCCAGGTAAAACCGCTGTACTTAGGCTTCTCATCCTTACCGCCGAGCCTTATGTCACCGTATTTTGAAAATGCTATGTAAAGGGAGATCAGAAAGACACCCAGACCCATGATCAGATAATAAAGTCCGAATTTATTGTCTATGAAGCTCCTTATGGCTGCCAATACGGCAGTGGAGCTTTCAGGCACTATGAGAAATACCAGGCAGCAAAGCAGTATGCTTATAAAGGGTATGACCGTTGTGGCCGGATCTATATTTTTGAATATCTTCATATTTCTCTCCGCTTTTTTGTTCATTTTTAATTATTCTTCCGAAATTTTGAACATTCTACTCTCGCAGGGCCCTTTTGTCAAGGCATAATATCTGCACAAAGCGCATATAAGGCTGCTTTGCAGCATGGCTGCCGGTTATACTATTCATAAGCATAGCTTAAAGCTTCCACTTCGGCCGGTATTTCTGCTATACTTTCTCAGAAGCATTTAATCATAAAGAGAAATGAAAAGTGACTGTCAAAACTACCGGCGAAGGACATCGCGAAGCGACAGTCCAAGGCGGCAGTCTTACAGGTGCTGATTTATCAGAAAGGGTTCAAAATGAAGATCGTACTCCACGAACCGGGCATCGCCCTTAATACCGGAAATATAGGCCGCACCTGTGTGGCCACGGATACAGAGCTCCATCTTATAAGGCCCTACGGCTTCAGGATAAATGAGAAGGAGCTAAAAAGGGCCGGGATGGACTACTGGAAGGATGTCAAGCTCTATGAATACATAGATTATGACGATTTCCAGAGCCGCAATCCCGGCGCAAGGGTATATTATGCAACAACCAAGGCCCGTCATGTATATACGGATATCCATTATGAGCCTGACTGTTTTATCATGTTCGGAAACGAGTCCCGGGGCATACCGGAGGAGATCCTTATAGAGCATCCGGACACCTGCATACGCATCCCCATGTGGGGAGAGACCCGTTCCCTCAATCTTGCCAATTCAGCAGCCATCATCCTCTATGAGGCCCTCAGACAGCAGGGCTTTCCCGGCTTTAAGGAAACCGGAGAGCTCCACAGACTGCACTGGTGATCTCATTTCTCCTGCGGCCTGTCGGTCCGTATGGCAGCCTCAGCATCCAGCTGCTTTATGGCTCCGGCATTTTGCTCCTTTTTTATACAACTCCGTAGGCCTTAAGGAGCTTCAGCACATCGGTGCCCTCAAGCTTCTTCATGGCCTCATGGAGCACCAGCTTCTCCTTTAAGGAAAGCTGCATGTCCGTGGCCTTCCTGCCGTCTCTCAGCTTTACTGCCGCATCAAGCAGGCATCTCACATCGTATACGCTTCCCCAGACCTCGGGAACTCCCCTGTCTATATCAAGAAGGGTATATACTGCCTCCATACCTGTACGCATGGAATACTCAGTGGTAAATATGGTGTCCCTCGGCGTCTCCGCAAACTGTCCTATAAATGCAAAGTTTACTGCTCCCTCGGGCACTACCCTGGGCCTGTCGCTTTCCTTCCTCGGCATGAAGAAGGCTGTGATATAGGGCATCATGCATGGAACGGTGTTTGCACTATGTTCAGCAAGTTCCTCTATCTCTGTCTCAGGCACTCCTATATGGTAGAGCCACTCCATGCATATCTCCTTGCCGGTGCATTCTCTCATGGGCTTCTTTACAAAGTCTCCCGGCTTATCTGAGAACAGCCCGTATATCCACACCAGCACATGATCCTTCGGCTGCTCCCTGAACTGGGGCTGACGGTTGATTGTCCAGCTTAAGAGCCAGGAAGAATCCTTTGCCGTGACTATGCCTCCGGTGACTACCCTGCCGCTTAGGGGATCTCTCTTGCAGATATCCTTTATGTAGGGAATTATCCTGTCATCAAGGGTCTCCAGAGTAGCGCTCATCCAGTTGGTTGCCTCAGGATCTGAGCAGAACTTATCCGGGTTTCCGAAGGAAGGATCCTGGGCAGCGATCTTACGCCACATATCCCAGCCTCCGCCCTTTCTTATCTCGGGGTTGAATTTTGCAGGGCGGTCCTG
The DNA here is from genome assembly GCA_944382125.1 of uncultured Lachnospiraceae bacterium. Taxonomy (GTDB): domain Bacteria; phylum Bacillota; class Clostridia; order Lachnospirales; family Lachnospiraceae; genus Avilachnospira. The sequence goes on along the minus strand of CALWMV010000005.1, from coordinate 49,832 downwards.
ACTTCCCAGAGAAGAATTCTCCACGCAGCCTCCGTTGGTGATGAATACGAGATCGTCTTCAGTAAGATCTATGTGATCCTCCGCCTCTCCTCTCATGATGTCGATGCGCTCCGCAAGCTTCCTCTCTCCGTCCGTCACGAACCTGACATTGGTCACCTTTATGCCATAGTGGAAAATAACTCCATGGGCCTTAAGGTACTCTATCATGGGCAGTATCATGGACTCATACTGATTGTACCTTGTAAATCTCAGGGCACTGAAGTCAGGGAGCCCTCCTATATGGTGGATATATCTCTGAAGATATCTCTTCATCTCAAGGGCACTGTGCCAGTTTTCAAAGGCAAACATGGTCCTCCAGTACATCCAGAAATTGGAATCCAGCACCTCATCATCGAAGAAGTCCGTGATCTTCTTGTCCTCCAGCTTCTCATCCTCTGTAAAGAAGAGCCTCATGATCTCCATGGCTCCCTTATCGGAGATGCCGAACTTTCCGTCAGTATGGGCATCCTCTCCTCTGTTCACCGTAGCACGGCAGAGGGAATAGTTGGGATCCTTCTTATTGAGATAATAATACTCATCAAGGACGCTCAGGCCCTCTGTCTCTATTGAAGGTATGGATCTGAAGAGATCCCACATGACCTCAAAGTGATTGTCCATCTCCCTTCCGCCCCTCATGACATAACCAAGTCCGGGATACATATATCCGTCGCAGGCACCTCCGGGGATCTGCTCCTTCTCAAGTATGTGTATATGCCCGCCCTTCATCTGACCATCCCTTACGAGATAGCAGGCCGCCGTTAAAGCAGCAAGGCCGCTTCCTACGATGTATGCCGATTTCCTGTCTACGCCCTCGGGTTTTAAGGGCTTTACAAATGCTTCATAGTTTCCGCTTGAATAATACATATATTATTCTCCTTTCCGTATCTGAAGCATACTCCCTTTTCTCTGGCATAGATATAGACAAAAAGACCGCTGTGATGGTTTCCTTATCACAACGGTCAATGTGAGTGTATTTTTATCATTTGCAGTGCTTTGATGGGAACAGGCCCCGGGTTCAGACTCCGTCCAAAGGCAAATACCTTTTATGAGCATGTGCCATCTCAGGTCCGTGAAATATCAAGGCCTTGCGAAAAGCGTGATCCTTATCCCCTGCTTTTTACGGAGTACGATCCCTGTCCGTCCTGAACTTATCCAGTCCTGAGTCGATGTTTCCTGCCATGATGCGCCCTACACGCTCGCTCAGCTCCTTTGGGCTGGCCTTCATATCGTGCTTTATCCAGTCCAGCATGACACCGACAAAGGCATACATATAGAACTCAGTAATGAACTGCTTATCCTCATCCCTTACGTTTATGCCTTCGCTCCGCTCCTCCACCACGCTGTTTATGAGCCCATAGGTCAGGTGATAAAGGTATACCTCTATCTGCTCCCTGCTGATGGCCTTATACACGCTGAGGATAAAGGCCTTGTCCCTGAGCACATACTCAAATACTCCGCACAGGCCCTGCTCCCAGTCCTTATAATTCTTTCTGCCCTCCAGCGCCTTTTTGGCATCCTCCACGCAGGCCCATTCCACCAGATCATAGATATCCTTGAAATGATAATAAAAGGTCATCCGGTTGATGCCGCAGTCGTTGGTGATATCACTGATGGTTATCTTATCCAGCGGCTTCGTAAAAAGCAGCTTCTTAAGCGAGGCCTCTATGGCCCTCTTCGTTATCTGTGACATAAAGCCTCCGCTCTACCATACTCAAAGGCCGGAGGACAAAGCCTCCGGCCAAATGTATCTGTCATTTTTATAGCTTAAGCCGTCCTGTTGTCATTATATCGCTGCTAAGATGAAGCTGCAATATCCGGCATGATGGCTCAATCCTGCTTCTCTATCTTCCGAAGCACTGCCTTCTCTATCTCCATGATGGGGATGACCATGACTGCAAGCAGCAGGGCCACGCAGTACTCGAAGAGGGAGATATGGGTGAACTCAAAGGCATTGGACAGGAAGGGTATGTATATGACCGCCGTGGTAGCCACAAGGGCTGCTGCCATCGCCATATAGATGAACTTGTTGCTGGTCCTGAGCGTAAATATGGAGTGACGGCGGGACCTCATGTTGAGGCTGTGGAACAGCTCCACCATGCTGAGGGTCAGGAAAGCCATGGTCGTACCGTCATGGGAATTTGCAAACTGCCATACTCCCGTCTCGATATAATCTCCCACAAGGAAGGACAAAAGCGTAAGGCCTGCGATGACAGCCCCCTGAAAGAAGATGTCAAAGCCCATGCCGCCTGCAAATACACCCTCTTTTGAATCCCTGGGCTTATGCTTCATCACGTCTGACTCCGCAGGCTCCATGCCGAGCGCAATGGCCGGGAAGCTGTCGGTGATGAGGTTAATCCAGAGCAGGTGTACCGGCTCCAGTATGCTGAAGCCTAAAAGCGTAGCCACAAATATGGAGATGACCTCTGCCAGATTCGCTGAAAGCAGGAACTGGATGGACTTACGGATATTGTCATATATCCTTCTGCCCTCCTCAACTGCAGAAACGATGGTGGCAAAGTTATCATCCGCCAGCACCATGTCTGCCACACCCTTGGTGACGTCGGTGCCGGTGATGCCCATGCCTATGCCGATATCGGCATTTTTGATGGAGGGAGCGTCGTTGACGCCGTCTCCGGTCATGGCGGTGACTTTGCCCTTCTTCTGCCACATCTTGACTATGCGTACCTTATGCTCAGGCTGTACCCTTGCATATACGGTGATATGCTCTATCTCCTTTTCAAATTCCGCATCGGATATCTCATTGAGCTCCGCTCCCGTGATGGCCTTCTTGCCCTCAGAGAGTATGCCGAGCTCCTTTGCTATCGCAACGGCGGTGTCCTTATGGTCACCGGTGATCATGACGGTCTGGATGCCTGCGCTGTGGCACTCCTCGATGGCGGGCTTTACCTCAGGCCTTACCGGATCTATCATGCCGGAAAGTCCCACAAAGCAAAGTCCGGTCTCAATAGCTGAGGGCTCCGTATCAGAAGGTATCTCCTTCCAGTTCTTCCTTGAAAGGGCCAGCACGCGGAGGGCCTTATCTGCCATGGCCTTGTTGGCCGCAAGGACGCCTGCCCTGAGCTCCTCTGTAAGCTCGGTCTCTTTTCCGTCCACTACTATGCTTACACAGTTTTTAAGCACCTCATCCGGCGCCCCCTTGGTATACTGGGTGAGCTTCCCGGTCTCATCCCTGATGATGACTGACATCATCTTTCGCATGGAATCGAAGGGAGCCTCCCCTACTCTTTCAAAGCCGGGAGTTGCCTTATATTTCTTAAAGCCCGCCTTAAGGGCGTCATTTACCAGGGCGCACTCCGTAGCCTCGCCTACGGCCTCTCCGACCTCGTCACTGTAGGAGGCGTCAGAACAGAGAGCCATGCCCTTTATAAGATCTGCCTCGTCTCCGCCCCAGTGCTCAACTACCGTCATCTTGTTCTGAGTCAGGGTGCCTGTCTTATCCGAGCAGATGACCTGGGTACAGCCCAGAGTCTCCACGGCGGTAAGCTTCCTGATGACGGCTTTGCGCTCGCTCATCCTGGTAACGCCGATGGAAAGCACGATGGTAACTACTGCAGCCAGTCCCTCGGGTATGGCCGCAACTGCCAGGGATACTGCTACCATGAAGGTATCCAGCACGATGGCGGAGTCTATGGTGTCCGCACGGAGCAGGTTCACCGCAAATATGACTGCACAGATACCAAGAACCAGCACCGTAAGTATTTTTGAAAGCTGATTGAGCTTTATCTGAAGCGGGGTCTCGCCGGACTCGGCCTTCGTAAGGGCGTCAGCGATCTTACCCATCTCGGTATCCATACCGGTACCTGTTACCACTGCCTTTCCTCTTCCGTAATCCACATCGGATCCCATGTAGACCATGTTCTTACGGTCTCCGAGGGGCACGTCCTTCTCAGCTCCGAGATCCAGGGCGGAAATGATCTTGCTCACCGCCACGGACTCTCCGGTAAGAGCGGACTCTATGACCTTCATGCTGGCGGATTCTATGACCCTGGCGTCTGCAGGTACCGCATCACCTGCTTCCAGAAGTATGATATCACCGGGGACCAGCTTATCGCTTTCTATCTTCTGCTGCTTTCCGTCCCTTATGACATTTGCCGTGGCCTTGGTCATCTGCTCCAGGGCATCTATGGCCTTTTCCGCCTTATTTTCCTGATAAACTCCCAGTACGGCATTGATGATCACCACTGCCATGATGATTATCACATCCGCCATGCTCTCTCCGGAATATACCGAAGTAACGCCCGATATCACCGCTGCTGCTATCAGCATGATGATCATGGGATCTGCAAGCTCTGCAAGGAACTTCTTCCAGAGCGGATCCTTCGGAGCCTCCTTAAGCTTATTGAGGCCGTACTTCTGAAGCCTCTCCTCTGCCTCCTTAGAAGTCAGTCCCTGCTCCGAAGAACGCTGCTCCGAAAGCACCTCACTGACTGTCTCAAGATAAGCCTTCACCTTATTTTCCTCCTTGGTATTGATGTGTCGGGACTGAAATTCTGTACGGTCCTTTTTCTGTCTCAAAGCCTCACTATAATGAGCAGGCTTTAAAGTTCAAAAAAAGACCTATCAGTCCATACTGATAAGTCTCGCCATTTAATACAAAACCAGAAATATCGCTCTACTCATAAAAAATATATTTCAGGATGTTGGTTATGCAGCGCTTTGCGCCGGCTACTCCCTTAACGCCTATGAGTATAGCAGTTTAGTCCTTCTCCGTCAACGGGAAAATAGGAAGCCGCTCAGCTCCGGGTATTCTAGGATCCGGAAGGATCCCTGTCCCGGTGAGTATCCAGCCTTATCCTTCCCCGCTCCCGCTGTCTGAGTCCTCCTCCCTGCTCTCCCCGGAAAGCCTCATATCCGAAACGATATAGATAGGCCTGTCCTTGATCTCCTTGAATATGACGGAGATATATTCTCCTATGATGCCGATTATTACAAACAATACGGCAAACATAAAGCACAGGGCTATGACTATGGTGGCATAGCCTCCCGGAGCCGTACCCCTGGTCACAAGAGTATAAACGATCAGCAGCACGCCGACCAGCGCCGAAAGGAAGCCTGCATACATGCCAAGCTTAAGGGGCACATCTGAAAAGCAGATGATGGTGTCCATGGACAGCTTCCACAGGCGCTTCAGGCTGTAGTGGCTCCTGCCTGCCACCCTTTCGCCTGCCTCATAGCTTATCACTGCCTTTCGAAAACCTATGTTCTGCACATATCCCCGCAGGAAGCGGACCTTTTCTCTATAGTCTTTCCTGAGCACCTCTGCCGCCTTTTTATCCATGGCAAAGAAGTCAGAAGCCGAAGGCTCCATGTACATATCGGAAAGTATGTTTACAAGGCCGTAAAAGGCCCTTGAAGTGACATTCCTGATAAAGCCTGCGCTCTCATTCTTTGTGCGGACCATGTTGACTATGTCATAGCCCTCATCAAGCCTGCTTAGTATATCCGGTATAAGGGCAGGGGGATGCTGAAGATCCGCATCCATGAAAATGAGCACATCCCCGGAGGCATAATCGAGGCCCGCCGTCATCGCCGCCTCATGGCCGAAGTTTTTTGAAAAGCTTATGACAGACACATGCTCCGGGTCTCCGCTCCTGATCTCCTCCAGCAGCTCTCCGCTCCTGTCCATGCTTCCGTCATTTATAAACAGCAGCTCATAGGCGAGCCCTCTTTCTTCGGAGAGCCCGCCCAGTACCTCTGACGTCACCTTATAGAACTGTCTGATCCCGCCCTCCTCATTGAAGACGGAAATGATCACGCTTATAAGCTTCATATACTGATAAGAGACAGCCTTTCTGTACTTTATTTCCTGTGCTGCTTATGCCCGCATAAACCTCGCAGGCATAAACAGCTTAATACAATATTTCAGTGTATTACTGCTCAAGTACCGCTCCACCTGAAGGGATCTCCGTATACTGAGCCGGATCTATGGCAGGGATCTGCACAGGCTGTCCCTTGCTCGTAAATCCATAGTCTATGTCCATGTCTATCTGCATATCCAGGGTTTCTCCCTCTCCGGATATCACATAATGCATGGTCATATCCATCTTCTCTCCAAGCAGGCTGTTATCAGCTCCAAGCCTCATGCTGCCGCTGCAGCTGCTTACATTGAGATCAAGGCTGTATCCCGGAAGCAGTGTCTGCATCTGCTCCTCTGAGGAAGCCATGGCCTGATCCATCACCTGTCCCACCAGGGCATTGAGTTCTGTCACATCATAGTCATAGCTTATGGTCTTTACTCCGTCTGCCTCTGTCATGGATACATTTCTGAACATGCCGACTGCCTGGCTTACGCTGTCCCCGGAGGCAGTCCTGGAGGTCAGCATCTCCTGAATGGGCATGGGAGCCTTCTGCTTTACTCCATCGGTATCCATGTAATAATAGCCGTCCTTATAGACCATATTCATATTGAGGGGAGTCACCTCTCCTGCTCCGGTCATATTCATCACAAGATCCATATAGAAGGAAGGATTAGTCCTGTCCGCATTGTCAAACTTGAGATTGCCAACGCCGTTCATGCCCAGAAGATCGACGCCGTTCATGCCAAGGCCAATATTCATGACATACTGAGCCTCATAGCCGGGGAGGGCATTGGCCTCCTCTGAAGCCTTGGTAAGTATGTCCACCAGCTCCTGCTCCTCTGCAGAAAGTGCGGTGCTTCCTTCGCTGGCAGGCAGTCCCACTCCGGGGCCTACCTCTGCTCCGAATACATAGGGATCACCTGCGGGGCCATTGGCAGCATAGGCCGTTCCCGCAGTCATCGTCAGTATCACTGCTGCCGCTGCAGCAAATAGTCTTATCCTTTTCATATGAAACCTCCTTCAGTTTTCTTTTGAATAGTACTTATATCTGCATTCTTCCTGCTGAATACTTTAAGCATATAAGCGTCTGAAAAACTGTCGTCTTGGACTGCCGCTCTGCGATGTCCTTCGCCGACAGTTTTATCAGACATTTTATCAGTTTTAATAATTATCCCAATATTGTACTTTCAATCCTTATCCTGATATACTTCGATCTTTTCGGAATGATGCGAAGGCACCCTCTTTTCCGGAGGAGGGAGCTGCATATAGTCTCCGTATATCTCCCTGAGCACCGCATCATAATCCGCCGGCACAGAAAGCATGTGTCCCTCAAAGGGCAGCCTCTCCGACCTGCTTATCCACGCCTTCTCAAGGGTCACCTGGAGGAAATCCGGCTGATAATTGGAATAATATACCCTCCTGGTCCCTTTGCCGTCATACTTTCTTGAGAGCCGATCCTGAAGCTCAAAAAGCTTCTTCTGGGGAAATGCCCTTCCCATAAGGCTCAGCACCAGTACCTTCAGCTTATCCATAAAGCCGTATTTCCCGAGGTCTATGCCATAGCGTCTCGGCATAGAGAGCCCATAGATGCATTTTTGAAGGAATCTGGTCCAGGCGTCCCTGAACCTTCCATCCGGTATCTCATCCAGTATGAATATATCAGTCCACAGGTGGTTGAGCTTTCCTCCGTAATATTCGCTCTCCTCATCTGTCTCATGTCTGCTGGAAGCAAGGTAGAGTATCCTTGGAGTAAAATCATAAAAGGCTTTGCCATCCCTGTAATCGTTCGGCATGCAGAGCTCCATCTTGTCCGAAAGCTCATCCCTGTGGCTGTAAAATATGTCAAAGTCCTTCCTGGTCATCACGATATCCACATCATCATCCCAGGGTATGAAACCCCCGTGCCTTACGGCTCCTATCAGGGTCCCGGCATCCAGAAAATATGTAAATCCGTATTTCTCCGAAAGCCTGTCTACCTCAAGCAGCATCTCAAGCCCCGCATCCTGGGCCATCCTAAGCTGCTTTCTGTCATAAAGTACCTCTTCTGTATTATCCACTGCCTTTTCCAAAGGTCTTTCCTTCCCGTCATCCCGGAATGCCTCAGTCATATATCCAATTCCTGAGACCTTTCCGTTTTACTGTCTTCGGAGGGCCTCCTTTATCGTGTCCGCCATATATATGAGCCTGTCATCAGTCATACCGGGGTAAACCCCTATCCAGAAAGTATCCCTCATGATCCTGTCCGTATCCTCAAGGCTTCCGACCACACGATAAGCCGTCTTATCCTCCCTTATGGAATCAAAACAGGGCTGCTTTATAAAGTTTCCTGCGAAAAGGAGTCTGGTCTGTACCCCCTTATCCTCCACATATCTGATGAGCTCTGATCTGTCTATGCCCTCCATTACGGTCATGCAGAAGCCAAACCAGCTGGGATCCGATCCTTCGCAGGCCTCCGGGAGGATGAGCCTGTCGCTTACGCTCTCAAGCTCGGACTTAAGCAGGGCATGATTGTGCTTTCTTCTCTCAGTGAAGCCGGGAAGCTTCTTTATCTGAGCCAGTCCCACCGCAGCCTGCATATCCGTGATCCCGAGATTATATCCGAAATGAGAATACACATACTTATGGTCATAGCCCTTCGGAAGCTCTCCGTACTGTCCGTCAAAGCGATGCCCGCATCTGTTATCCTGTCCCGATTCGCAGATGCAGTCCCTGCCCCAGTCTCTCATGCTCCTGATTATGCGATTGAGCAGGGGATCATCGGTATAGACCGCTCCGCCCTCTCCCATGGTCATATGGTGAGGAGGGTAAAAGGATGAGGTGCCTATGTCGCCTATGGTTCCCGTAAACCTGAGTTCTCCGTCCCCCTTAAGGTCATAGCGGCTTCCAAGGGCATCACAGTTATCCTCTATGAGCCAGAGCCCGTGCCTGTCACAGAAATCCTTCACAGCCCTCAGGTCAAAGGGATTGCCCAGAGTATGGGCTATCATCACTGCCTTGGTTTTTTCAGACAGGGCCTCTTCCAGTCTGGTCACATCTATGTTGTACTGGGGTATCCTGACATCCACGAAGACCGGCACTGCTCCGTAATTTATTATCGGAGTGATGGTGGTGGGGAAACCGGCAGCCACAGTTATGACCTCATCGCCTTTCCTGATCCTTCTCTCTCCAAGCAGGGGTGAGGTAAGGGCCATAAAGGCTATGAGATTGGCTGAGGAGCCTGAAGTCACGGCACTCACGAAGCGGACACCCAGATATTCACCGAAGCTCTTTTCAAACTCCCTGGTATACCTGCCCATAGTGAGCCAGAACTCCAGAGCACTGTCCACCAGATTCACCATCTCCTCGCTGTCATACACCCTTGCTGCATAGTGTATGCGCTCGCCGGGAACAAAGGGCCTGTCCTTATCCTTTAAATGAAATTCGGCACAATAATCAGATACCATGGAAAGTATCTGATCACGTGCCTCTTTCTCGCTTTTATTTTCAAATATATTTTTCATGCCCACATTTTATCACGCCGGGGATATGGACACAAGCCCCAGTCCGGGCTCAGGCCTTTCTGGCCCTTTCGGCAAAGGCAGCCATCTCCTCAAAATGCTCCCTGGCATCCTCGTAGCCCAGCTCATATATAGCCTCAAGCTTCTTCGGATCCTTTTCAAGTCTGGATATATGAATATCAGCTGAGGGTCTCAGCACGAAGGCTCTTCCCTCCTTTTCCAGTTCCTCCGTAAGCTCAAGCTCCTGATTATAAACTGTGTGCCTGTTTTCCATATCCTCCACAAGCTTCGGATATCTGTGTCCGTATACCCTTCGAAGGACAGAGATCATCGCCTTGTCTGCCGGCTCCTTGCGGTAGCCCTCGGGCCTTGTGAGGACCGCAATATTGTAATCATAGCCCATATCCATGGAGGCTGCTATCGGTATGCTGTCCGAGGCTCCGCCGTCCAGATAAAGGCCGCCGTCCACGCCCACTATCCTGGCCATAAGGGGAAGGGAGGCCGAAGCCCTGACATAGGCTATGCCTTTATGCATATCTCCGGTACAGACATACTCAGCCTTTCCGGTCTCCACATTTGTCACCACCGCATAAAGGGGCATATCCTTCCTGTATCTGTCATAGGTCTCATAATCAAAGGGAAATAGCTCATCCGGCACCTTGCCATAGGCATACTTCACATTGAAGAAGTCTCCGGTCCTGAGCCAGGAGCCTATGCCCATATAATCCCTGTTGCGGCTGTTGCTCACATTTATCCGGAAGCTTCGTCCCTTCTGGTGAGAAGCATAGGATGCTCCATGGCAGGCCCCGGCTGAGACTCCGAAGATCCCGTCGGGGTAAAAGTCCTTCTCCATAAACAGATCCAGCACCCCTGCGGTATACATCCCTCTCATGCCTCCGCCCTCAAGCACCATTCCAAGCTTCATATCAAGATCCTCCGTTTGCAAATAAAAAAGGAGCGGCAAGTGCCGCGTTCCTGTATATTTTATCCAGTACAGAGATTATAAGACACGGGCCCCAGTATTTCAAGGCCCGTGTCAGCACAGTTAGCATATATCTTTCTTCTCAGTTTCCGCACTCCACTGATATCTCGTTGAATTTTGAAAGGAGCAGCTCCACTCCCGTCCTTTCCTTCTCGGCTCCCGAAAGGTCCAGCACGTCCCTGCCCTCATGCATCATGATCAGCCTGTTCCCGTATTCTGCCGCATAGCGCAGATTGTGGGTGACCATAAGGGCCGTCAGTCCCTTCTCTCTCACTATCCTGTCCGTAAGCTCCATGATCAGATCCGCCGTCTTCGGATCCAGAGCCGCTGTGTGCTCATCCAGTATCAGAAAATCTATATCCGTCATCGTGGACATCAGAAGAGCCATGGCCTGACGCTGCCCTCCGGAAAGGGAGCCCACCTTTATATCCAGTTTATTTTCAAGGCCAAGGCCAAGTCCAGAAAGAAGCTCACGATAATGCTCCTTCCTTCTTTTATCCGTGCCCCGCCTCAAATCAAAGCTTTTTCCCTTCGTATCCGCAAGGGACATATTTTCCAGTATGGTCATATCAGGGCAGGTACCGAGGGCCGGATTCTGATAGACCCTCCCGATAAATTCCGCCCTGCGGTATTCCGGCATATGGGTCACGTCTCTTCCGTCTATGAGTATCCTTCCCGAGTCCACGGGTATGCTTCCGCATATCATGTTGAGGAGGCTGGTCTTTCCGGAGCCGTTGGAGCCCACTATGGAAACGAATTCTCCGTCCCTGATCTCCAGATCATAATCCTCAAAGAGGCACATCTCATTGACCGTACCGGGATTATAATATTTGTTTATACCCTTAAGACTCAGCATGATCTCGCCCTCCTTGCGGCCCTGTTCTTCCTCAGATTTCCTGCTGCTATGATGACAAGGAAAAGCACGGCTGTTATAAGCTTCATATCTCCCGGCTCAAGGCCCGCATTGATCGCCGCGGCAACACAGGCCCTGTATATGATCGCTCCGGCTATGACCGCAGTGGTGGCCTTCAGGCCTCCGAGCCTGCTGAAGAGCTGGGTGCCTATTATAACATTGGCAAGGCCTATGACCATCATGCCAGTGCCCATTGAAAGCTCAAAATACCCCTGCTTCTGGGCCATGATGCAGCCTGCAAAGGCCGCAAAGCCATTGGCCAGGGCCAGACCAAGTATCCTCACCATGCCGTCATTTTTCCCGAGGGATATGACCAGCTTCCGGTTGCTGCCCGCAGCCCTCAGAAGATAGCCTGATCTGGTGTTGAGATAGGCATCCAGAAGAAGCTTGAGCACCAGCACTATAAGGAGCAGTATGGCTGCATTGGATATGAATGACAGTCCTCCTGCAAATATCCTTCCGACCACCGGATTTGAAAAGATGCTGTCCTTTGAAAATATGGGGAGATTGGACTTCCCAGCTATACGAAGGTTCACCGAATAAAGTCCTGTACTCACTATTATCCCCGAAAGCAGATCCCTGACGCCAAGCTTCACATGTATGGTTCCTGTGATGATGCCTGCCAGTGCTCCCGCCAGAAAGGATACCGGAAGTGTGATGAGCGGGTCCATCCCTGCTGCTATCATCGCCGCAGTGACCGCTGCTCCCAGAGGATAGGTCCCGTCCACTGAAAGATCGGGAAAATCCAGTATGCTGTAGGTTATATATATTCCAAAGGAGAGTATGGCGTATACCAGTCCCTCTTCAAGTATTCCCAGTAAAATGCTGCTCATGATGTTCCTTCTGTAAATGCTCCTTATGATTTCTGCCCGCTTCTAAATATCTTCTGATTGCCTCTGGCTGCTTTTTATATCCCGGTCAGTCTCCTGTTTCCTGAGTATCCTGAGCACCCTGTCGTTCTAAATGTCCCGAGTGCCCTGAATATTATTATCTTACTGCGATATCCTGTCATTCCGAGATGGAATCAAACACCTCTCCGGACTCAGCATATTCCGCCGGAAGCTCTATGCCAAGTTTTGCTGCCGCTGCGCTGTTTCCAAAGAAGCTTGCTCCCTCTATGAGCTCATAACTCATCTCAGAGGCCTCAGCCTCTCCCTTCAGCACCTTTGCAGCCATGCGTCCCGTCTGTTTCCCAAGCTCGATATAGTCCAGTCCCATAGCTGCCACGCAGCCCTTCCTGACCTGTTCTACCTCTGATCCGAAAACAGGGATCTTCTTTGCCTCTGCTTTATTAAGGATCACCGGCAGGGAAGCCACCACGGTATTATCGGTTATCATGGTGATGCAGTCCGCCTTTTCCAGCATTGTATCCGCTGCAAGGGGGATATCTGCCTGGGTCCCTATGCCGATCTCATATATCTCAAAGCCATAGTCCGGAGCAAGCTCCTTATACTCAGCCACTGAAGCCTCTGAATTGGCCTCCGAGGTGGTATAAAGGATGCCAAGCACCTTTGCCTCCGGGAGTATGGCCCTTATCATCTCAAGCTGTTCCTCCACGGGAAGCTTGTCCGAGGTGCCAGTGATATTGCCCACAGAACTTCCGTCTTCCTTTACGAGTTCTGCAGCTCCCGGATCCGTGACTGCCGTATAAATGACCGGGATTTCCGTGTCCCTGGTGACTGCATAGGCCGACTGAGCCATCGGTGTGGCTATGGCACATATGAGATCCACATCAGCTCCCACATAGCTCTGCATGATCTGGGTGGCAATGGAGCCGTCCGCATTGGCATTGTCATACTCCACAGTCAGGTTCTCGCCCTCAACTATACCCTCCTCTGCAAGTCCAATAAGGAAGCCCTCCCTGCAGTTATCGAGGGAGCCATGCTCTGCAAACTGGCCTATGCCTATGCTGTAGCTGCTCTCTGAAGCTTCTGCTGCGGTCTCAGTATCTTTGTCAGCCGCTTTGTTCTCCTCTTCACCGGTCTCTGAAGCCTGAGCCTCCGTGGTCTGGGCTGCCGCGGTTCCGGCAGAGCCATTGCCCTCAGATGAGCCTCCGCAGCCCATAAGGGAAAGGGCAATAAGCGCCGCTGCGATCGCAAGGGAAGCCTTTCTCCTGAGCACTCCTGCCTCCATCTTTCCTGTCATCACGTTTGTCAGTTCTCTTTTCATTTTCATTCTCCTTTTGATGAATTTTTCAACCAAACTGACAAACAAAAATCCCGGACAGGATATAACCTGTCCGGGACGAATATCAAAATAAAATATCCGCGGTACCACCCGCTTTGGCCAGAGGCCCTCTTATCCATATACCATCATATATGCCGCCCTTTAACGAACGCGGATTTCGTCACTCCATACTATTTGATTCCGGAGCGCCCTCCAGAGTCCATTCGGCTATACCGTCCGTACCGCCATCACACCATCAGCGGCTCTCTCTTACTTCCTGCATATAACCTACTTACTCTCTGTCATCGGTTTGCCATATTTGATTGATGAGTAAAAAATAGCACCAAGCAGAAAACTTGTCAAGCAAAATGTCCGTGACATAAACAGTACACCAGTCACTGCTTTTGCATTTCGTGTATCATTATGCTGCAAGCATATCTTCAAAGGCTTTATACCTTTCTTCATTCATATCTATCTCTCCATGTAGGAAAATACATTCAGCTTATTGTCCTCAAGTATCTCAAGGGCCTTATACATGGTCTCCTCTGACTTTCCCCACTCAAGACAGTCCGCCAGCTCCTCCGGCTCATAATCCCTGTAGTTGAAGACCACCTGCTGGAGCTTTGTATAATTCTCTTCTCTGTAGGGTGCCACTCCCATCTCAAGATAGGACGTAAAGCAGTTTCCAAAAAGGAACATTAAAGTGATCAGAAGGCTGACTGTGAGCTTTGCAAAGCCCATTTCCCTGTTTTCTCCGTCTGCATCCCGGTCCTTTATACAAAGGGCCAGGGTCAGCAGTATCCCTATCACACCTATCATGAACTGGGCCCCGTAGCGGGAGCTGAGCCCGTAGCTTTCGCTCAGGAATATCCATCTTGAAGCCGTTACAAGCACATGATTGAAGCCCCCGGAGAGCATAAGTATCATGGGAAAGAGGGTCCTCTCCCAGAGCCTGTGTCTTATATAAAGAACTATGGCAAAGATATATGCCGCTATGACCAGAAGTCCCAGGAGCAGCACGCCGTTATCTGAAAGGGGCATACCTGAACCACGAAAATTATTGATGGCTTCGGTTCCAAGCACGGTCCCGGCAAAGCTCTTGATGAAAAGCCTCGGTATGAAAAGAGGGTCTTCTGCGATCACCTCAAAAAGGCTCTTGTCCGTAGTTCCTGCATGCTCCCAAACTGCAAAGTGCCTGCTCAGGAGATAAAGTCCAATGGCTGCAAGGGTACAGAGAAAGCCCCGAAGGTATATTCCTTCTGCGGCAGTATCTCCTGACCTCTTTTTCATAAAAAAGCAGAAGCCATAGGCCGCCAGCATTATGGCTGCATAGGAGGCTATGTACTCTCCGGCAAACAAAAGCATAATAAAGGGCAGTGCATAGAGTGAAGATTTAAGTGCCCTGCTTTCTTCTCCTGAAACAATATTGCTTCCGACATTGCTTCCGACATTGCTTCCGGCATTTCCTCCGCCATCGCGAAGCCTTGCTCCGAGTCCCGACGCGAAGTTTCCTCCCTCCGGTCTCTGCCTTCCATAATATCTGTCCAGCAGATAATAATTCAGGAAAAACAGGGCAAAGGCCGCCACATGGGCCCAGGCTGTACCGTTCAGGATGATCTCCCACTTATTGAGGGAAAATATCACTGCGGCTATGGGAACAAACCATAGGGCTGAAAGCCTTTCCTTACGCATGTAGAAGGCTATGACCAGAGCACAGCCCCAGAGTCCTGCCGCCGCACAGACCCTGTCAAAGGTGACTGAATAGGCAAAAAGCTTTACATTGATAAGTCTCTGAAGGAAAGTAATTGGTATGCGGGTCAGTATATCAGGTACAAAAAACTTTGAGGGATCAGTAACATCCGGCAGGTACTCCGCCACTATCCTGATATAGTCCGTATATACCACATCACAGCCTGCGGTCTTAATGAACCACAGCAGAAAAATGCCTCCGAAGGCCGTCATCAGGAGGCATAGGATAAAGCTTATATTATTTTTAAATATGGATCTCATCTGTAAATGCTTCCGATCTCAGGATCAGAAGGCCCCTGCAAATGCCTTCACCTGTCTTATGAGCTCCTCGTTGGCAGCCTCATCCGACAAAAGCCAGGCCTTTGTCCAGTCCGCAGAGGCTCCTATAGCCTCATCTATGTGCCATACAGGGTGAAGGCAGAAGGTATCCTTCAGCTTTGAATTATCGAGTTTCAGGAAGGAAGCCTCATGGGGTGCGTCCTTTTCCGCCTCCGAACGCCAGCAGGCACCCTCGCCGTAAGCCTTTTCAAACAGATCGCAGAGCTCTCCCGTGGTCACACAATCGCAGTCATCCGGTCCCACATTGTACCATCCCGCAAGGGAAGCATCCTCCCACTGCCTCATGGCTATGTAGAGATAGGAAAAAAGCGGCTCCAGCACGTGCTGATAGGGCCTGGTGCTGTAAGGATTCCTGACCCTGAGGGGCTTTTTGTCCTTTACCGCTCTGACAAAATCCGGTATGATGCGGTCCTTTGCAAAGTCTCCGCCGCCGATGACATTGCCGGCCCTTGCTGTCGATACCCTGATATCCATACCATCAAAGAACGCAGCCTTGTAGCTGTGGGTCACAAGCTCCGAGCAGGACTTGGAATTGGAGTAGGGATCAAAGCCGTCCAGCTTGTCATCCTCCCTATAACCGTAGCCCTCCCGTTCCTCATTGAGATATACCTTATCCGTGGTGACATTGAGGACCGATCTACATCCGGGGATGCTGCGTACGCACTCCAGCAGGTTCACCGTACCCATGACATTTATCTCGTAAGTCTCTCTCGGGATGACATAGGATTCCCTGACTATGGGCTGGGCAGCAAGATGTATGACTATCTCAGGCTTTGCCTTTTCGAAGAAGCTTCTGAGCTCCTCGAAGTCCCTGATGTCTCCGATATGAGAATGAATCACCGGCTTCGGTATCCCGCTGTCAGCACAAGCCTCTGTCATGGCACCGCTGTCTTTTCCGGCTCTCAGCCTGAGCTCGCCTTCATGATCTTCTCCGTACAGCATGGAAAAAAGCGCAGGCTTTGTGTCAGGCTCCAGTGAGTAACCGAAGACCTCCGCCCCCAGATATGAGAGCAGAACACAGAGCCAGCTTCCCTTGAATCCCGTATGGCCGGTCACAAGGACCCGTTTTCCTCTATAAAAATCCTTTAACTCTTCTATATGAGACATCCCATTCTTACCCTATCGTCATAACCTGCATATCACCATATCTTCCAGGGAGCTTTTCCACTGGCCCAGAGCTCCTCAAGCTTTCTCTTTTCCCTCTGGGTATCCATGCACTGCCAGAAGCCGTCATGATAATAGCTCATCATCTGGCCATCTTCACAGAGCCTTGAAAAGGGCTCCTTCTCAAGCACTGTATCATCATCCTCAAGATATCTGAAAACTCCCGGTTCAAATACCATAAAGCCGCCGTTTATGATGGCAGCATCACGGTCATTCTTTTCCCTGAAAGCGCTTATCCTGCCGTCGGCCTCCACCTCCATGACTCCCTTGAGCTGGGCGATGTTGACCGCCGTCACAGTGGCGAGCCTCCCATGGGAACGGTGGAACTCCAGCAGCTTCCCCAGGTCCACCGTGCAGAGCCCGTCTCCATAGGTCAGCATGAAGGTCTCATTACCTACATACTTCTCGATGCGCTTGATGCGTCCTCCGGTCATGGTATGAAGCCCCGTGTCCACGATAGTGACCTTCCACTTCTCGGAGTTGTTGCTGAGCACCTCCATGCTGTTGTTGGAAAGGTCAAAGGTCACGTCGCTGTTATGCAGAAAGAAATCCGCAAAATATTCCTTTATGACATACTGCTTATAGCCTGCACAGATGATGAACTCATCAAAGCCATAGGCAGAATAATACTTCATGATATGCCAGAGTATGGGCTGCTCCCCTATCTCTATCATGGGCTTCGGACGGAGGTGGCTCTCCTCGCTTATGCGGGTGCCGAGTCCGCCGGCAAGTATAACTACTTTCATAATAAAATCCTTTGTCAGCTTATTGTTATCTGCTGTATCTTGTGAGGACATTTTACTCCATATCCCGTTTTTTAGCAATTTTTTCGTAAGGATAATATAAGTTGAAGAAGACAAGGCTTTGTTGTACTGTACTAATAAGATCAGTACAGTGACTGTCCATATGTCTGATGGGCGGCCGCCGGAAAGGAGAAAAATGATCAGCCTTGATTATAATGACAAAAGGCCCTTATACGAGCAGATCTCAGAGCGGCTGAAGGAGCTTATGGCTGCAGGCGGACTTGCTGAAAACAGCCAGCTTCCCAGTGTGCGCTCCCTTGCAGTGGATCTGAGCATCAATCCCAATACCATACAGAGGGCCTATGCTGAACTTGAACGCCAGGGCTATATCTATTCCATACAGGGCAAGGGCAACTTCGTTGCCGATACCAACAGGCTGCACTGCCTGAGGATAGATGAGCTCCGGGAAAAGCTTGCCTCCATCCTTCAGGAGGCCTACAGGCTCGGTCTCAGCGACGATGAGATCCTCAAGCTAATCACCAGGTTAATCGAGAAAAGAGGTGTTGAATCATGATAGAAGCCACAGCGCTGACAAAACGCTTTGATGACATAATCGCCCTGGACCATGTGGATGCCTCCATAAAGGAAGGCCAGGTATTCGGTCTCATCGGCACCAATGGAGCCGGCAAGTCCACCTTCCTCCGCTGTCTTGCCGGTATCTATAAGCCGGATGAGGGCGAGATACATATAGACGGAAGCCCGGTGTATGAGCACACCGCAGTGAAGAGCCGTTTCTTCTTCATCTCCGATGAGCAGTATTTCCTTCCCGGCGCCACACCCCTGGACATGGCCTCCTCCTACAGGCTGTACTACAGATATTTTGACCGGGAAAGATTCAAAAAGCTCCTTTCGGAGTTCGGCCTCGACGGCAGGAGGAAGATATCCACCTTCTCAAAGGGCATGAAAAAGCAGCTTTCCGTCATACTGGCCCTTTCGGCTTATACGGATTATATATTCTGTGACGAGACCTTTGACGGACTGGACCCCGTCATGCGTCAGGCAGTGAAGTCCCTCTTTGCCCACGACATGGATGAGAGAGGCCTTACTCCGGTCATAGCCTCCCACAACTTAAGGGAGCTTGAGGATATGTGCGATCATGTGGGCCTTCTGCATAAGGGCGGCATACTGCTTTCCAAGGATATAGTTGATCTCAAGCTTGGCATACACAAGATACAGTGCGTATTTGCAGATGAGACCGAGCCGGAACAGGTAGAGGGCCTCGATATCATAAAATCCGAAAGGCGGGGCAGACTGCGCACCTTCATCGTCCGCGGCGAAGAGGATGCTATACGGCGTATCATGGAAAGGGAAAATACTGTATTTTACGAGCTGATCCCCCTGTCCCTGGAGGAGATATTTATCACCGAGACAGAAGTCGCCGGCTACGATGTTAAGAAGATCATATTGGGAGAATAAATATATGCTGACAGTAAAAGAAGAAAAAAACAAAGATGAAAGGATCCGTCCGGACGGGGGCGGAGGCTTCCAGGCTTCAGTCCTCTCCATGATCCGGGAAAACCTTCACTATAATCTTGGCACGCTGCTGCTGGGACTTCTTGTCATGCTTTTCAACTGTCCCATCCTTACGGCTCTCAGCCTGAGCGACATAAAGCACCGGATGGATCAGGTGATGGTGAGCAGCACTGCCATAAGCATCGACGGCCCGACCTCGGTCTTTATCGCAGAAAAGATCAGTTCATATCAGACTCAGATGACAAGTGCTGCCAATGAGCTTCTCAGCGGCAGAGGCGGTCTTATGTCCGTCATAGTCCCCGTGGCAGCCATACTCTGTGCCAGGGCCATGTTCATATATCTCATGCAGAGATCCACGGCAGACTTCTATTTCAGTGAGCCTCTGTCCAGAACAAGGCGTTTCTGCGCAAATTATATCTCCGGCGTGATCATCATGCTGCTCTGCATGGCCTTCGGCTTCCTTGGCAGCCTGATCGTATCCATATGCTTCGGTGTAACAGGGCTCCTGATCCCTGAGGCACTGATGACCCAGCTTGGCTTCCTGCTGATATTCCTGATATTTTACAGCACCTTCATCATAGCCATGCTCCTTACCGGAAAGCCCTTTGCGGCCGTTGCGGCAGCCATAGTCATAAATGGGATCGGTATGGCCCTGTATGCGATATTCATGGTATACCTCAATCTCTTTGAGACCTTTGCCTATGAAAGCCAGGCTCCCTTTGAAAAGCTCTGGTATCTGTGTCCTCTTTATTACATGGTGGACTTCCTCAATGAAGCCGGCTCCCGTGCAGGCGTCCTTGAGGCAGGATCCCTGAGGCTCATGGGCATCATGGCCCTGATATCGGTGTTCCTCATTGCAGCCGCAGCCCTGCTTCACAGGATCAGGCCTGCTGAGTCCTGCGGCAGGACACTTTCCTTCAAAGCCACCTCAAGGCCTCTGCGCATCCTGCTCGCAGTCATCGGAGGACTGCTCATATCCTTCCTTGGATTTACCGAAGCAGGGATACTTTGGATATTCTTCTTCGCAGTGCTGGGCACCATCATAGTCCATGCGATCTGTGAGATCAGCTTCAATATGGATATCCGAAGGCTCTTCGACCATAAGATCGAAAAACTTATATGTATCGCAGCCGGCCTGGTCTTCATATGCATCTTCATCTTTGATCCCTTTGGCTATGACAGCTATGTCCCGAAGGCTGAGGATGTGGAGTCAGTCGCATTTTCATACAGCGGGGACTTCGAGGCAAGATATGCGATACCGGATTCAGAGTATGATCTCCGGGTCATGAAGGAAGATCCCAATATGATATATACCGGTGAATACTACGATGGAAAGCCTGAGCTCATGGACAGGATGGCTATCACCGAGGAGCCTTATGTCTCCTCAGTCCTGGATCTGATGAGAGAGGGTGCAAGGAGAGCCTCAGGCATCAATGATATGGGCTCTGACAGCTATGATTCCCCGGATAATGAGGAAGATCACGAAATCTTTTATGTCAATGCAGTCTATCGCCTCAAAAACGGCAGGTTAAAATACAGAAACTACCATATCAGCTCAGAGGAGCTCTCAGAGCACATGCCCAATATATTCCCGTCAATGGAATATAAGACCGCCATGTATCCGATATTGGAGCTTTCAGAGGATGAGCTTCTGCCGGGACTTTTCGGCATAGAGTATAAGGACCGGGAAGCCGGAGAAGAACTGCAGCGTCGCGGAAAGCTCAGCGGCAAGATTCTGGCTCTGGAGGGCCGCAGCAATATCGACTGGGAGGAATTCGGAAATGTCTACGATATAAACGAGGATGCCTCCTTTGAAAAGGAACTGCTGGCCGCACTTAAGAAGGATCTCGAAGAGATGCAATATAAGGACTATCATGAGTGGCTCTACAGCGTAGATGAGGTGTATGAGGATGATGGCACGAAGGGCTACTTCTCTGATTCCAAATACTATAAGGGCGAGCAGGAGGCAGGTGTCTACCTGAACTGTGATCTGCTGCACTTTGTGCCCGCTTCTTCCGTGGAGCTTTCAGAGCTTCGCGGCCTGATGACGGAGACAGATATATATGGAGGATACAGAGAATATTATGAATATGAAGACATCTATCCGATATTTGAGTCCTTCACTCATGTAAGGGAGCTCCTTTCAGAGCACGGACTTTTATCTGAAGATTAAGTCATGATATCCTGTCCCCGGGCCTTATGGTGCCGGGGACATTTTCATGCAAATGACTTTATTAAAAGCGGCGTTTGCTGTATGATATCTTTCATGCAGGGAGGCACCCAAAGTTTCTGCGGTCTTTTCCGTAAATGGCCCTCCTTCAGATAAATCAAAGGATCATCGTATAATGAAAGACAGGATAAAATCACTTATCACGGACCAGAAAAGGGTCCTTGACATAGCCATGCTCTTCTGCATAGCCGTATTTGCTTTTTTCATAAACAGGGATATAGAGATAAAGGGCCTTTATATGGACGATCTCTATATGTGGTCCTGCTATGGGGAGCAGAATTTTTTTGAATTTGTATTTCCCATCGGCACCTCATCCCGGTTCCGCCCCGTATACTGGCTATTTACCTATATACAGATGGCAATAATAGGGAATCATGTGGACTGGTTTGCAGGCTTCAATATCGTATGCAACATCATAGTGGCCTATGAGCTTTTCTACATATGCAGGAAGCTTTCAAAAAGCCGCCTGCTGCCCTTTTTGTCCTCCCTCTGCTATCTTGCCTCCCGCTTTGCCTATTATCAGATAGGCCAGGCCCTGGGGCTTATGGAGACCCTGGCTCAGTTCTTTGCTCTCTGGATACTCTACCTGCTCTTTGTATATATGAATAAACCCAACGACCGTACCGAAGCAGAGCTTATATCCAGGGGAGAGTCCCGGCTTTCCGAACTCATTGCCTCTGCATCAAAGGGAGCCGGGCAGCTGCTTTCCGCCCTTTCCGGCGGCAGAAAAGAGGGCGCTGAAAAGGATGCGGAAAACGGAGAGGGAGAAGACCTGCCCCGTAAGCTGGATCTCCATCTCAGCCTTGTAAGGAGCTATGATATTTATTTTCACGGTGCCCTGATACTGTATGTGCTCCTCTGCTTTACCCATGAGCGTTATCTCTGCCTTCTGCCCCTTTTTTACCTTGTGCTGCTCGTCAAATGGCTCAGGGAAAAGAAGGATCACAGGAGGGCTTACCTTAAGGAAAACCGGCGGCTCTGGCTGTCCCCCGTCATCTGCTTCGCCCTTATCATGCTCATACGCACCATAAGCACAGGGGCCTTCGTGCCCGCAGGAACGGGAGGAACGGAGGTAACGGACACCTTCTCCATCGCAGGAGCCATCGGCTTTGCCATCGATGAGGTGCTTTATATCTTCGGAGTCAATGCCGGAGACGCCTATCTTTCGGGCCTCTCCTGGGCAGACACGCCGGTGATGATAAAAGCTCTTGTAAAGCTCAGCGTGCTCATGCTGGCCGTTATATGCTGCATGTATCTGATCACCCTGCTCCTTAAGCTCTCCTCAAAGGATGCAGAAGGCAGAAAAGACTTCTGGAGGCTCTTTTCCGACAGTGCCCTGATAGCAGGCTTTATAGGGCTCTGCATAGCAGCCTCCTCGGTGACGATCCGTGTGGAGATGCGCTGGGTCTACGTCTCATACAGTGCAGCCCTCATATTTGCCTGCTATATGATCTCAGCCATAAAAGATGCCTATGCATCCACCTTCATAGATGCGGCCGCAGAGACAAACGTTGGTGAATCTAACGCCGTAAGAACGGCTGCAGGGCATCCAGAGGATCCATCGGAACCTGAAAATGCAGACAGCACCGATGATAAAAAATCATCCGGGACTTTGACATCCGATGAAGCCTCTCAGGGCATACTTACCCGCATATCTCTCTCGGTGGCGGACCGTCTCCTCGGTCCAAAGGTCTTTTACGGCATACTCTGCCTGCTGTTTACGGCCTACTGCGGGCTCAGCATTTATACCAATAATTTCTACCGGGGATATTTTGGAAATATCTATTTCTGGCCTGACCAGCTCAGGATGAACTCCCTTGCGGAGCAGACCATAGAGAAGTACGGTACTGATGAAGTGCTTGGAAAAGATGTATATATCATAGGCAACAGCTACGGGATGAGCGATTTTTATGCCCGTACCTTCTTCAAGCCCTTCGATAAGGAAAAGACCGGTCAGGGCACCAGGATATATTTTGTTTCAGATCCTGAGATCATATCCGAGACAGCCCTTTCTTCCGGCAATATAATAATCCTCAGGGAGGTCCCCGAAGAAAACGCCTATCTGGATATAACGGATGAGCTCACCATGCCAGAGTCCTGACTCTGCTTTCATTAAAAATAACGCCGCTTCCCTGCCGGAAACGGCGTTGTACTTTTACAAACTTATTTCATCCAGGGCCCATATCGCAGGGCCTTAAGGCCTGATCAGACACGGCTATCCGGCTTATTCAGCCTCAAACTGGTCCTTTCCTACTGAACATACGGGGCACTCAAAGTCCTCAGGCACATCCTCCCACTTTGTTCCGGGAGCGATACCGCCCTCTTCATAGCCCTCTGTCTCGTCATAGACCCATCCGCATACGGTACATACATATTTCATAGCTGTCTTCTCCTTTCAGTGCGGAGCCCGGCTCCGTCTTTTCAGAGCTAAGTTTACACTAGGTCCCGCATAAATACAACCTCCCCGGGCGGCTTTATACTTTTTTAATCTTTAAAAGGCTTTTAACTGATTGACACAAAAAAACTTCCGCATATAATATGGTTCAAACAGGCAAAGGAGGTTTTGATCATGTCTGTACTCAGAGATTTTATAAGTATACTTGAAGGACATTTTGATAATAAAGAGCAGTTTGAAGCCATGGAGGCCAAAGGGGAGGAATTCCCCTATGCAAAGCATGTCAATACAGCCTGCAATTCAAAGATAGAAGGGCTTCCCGAAGATTTTGGCGGCATCTTCATACTGGAGGAGAGCTACTACACTCAGAAGGGCAGCACCCACGCCTCGCCCCATCTCTTCCTCTTCACAGAGGAGGCCGATGGAAGCGTTAAGCTCACATCCTATGATATGCCGGAGGGTTATGATAACAGCAGCTTCACCTATGAAAAGCTCGGAAGCCTCAGCTATGATAAGCTCAGGCCCTCGTCCAGGTTCACTCCCGCTATATACAGGCTCCATGACGGGATCTGGGAAGGAGGCAGCGAGAGCATGTTTTCTCCTGTGCTTAAGTTCACTCTTTTTGAGCGCTTCAGCAGGGAGCAGCTGGAGGTCTCAGAATCAATGGAGGTGAACGGCAGACGCACCTTCGGCTTTGACGAGCCGATAATCTATAAAAGGATATCTTAAAGCAGTATATACGGATCGAATTGTCTGAGCATAAAGCAGTTTATTTTTTTTTAAGAAAGATTAAGCTGGTAAAATGACTGATAAAATTGTCGGCGAAGGGCATCGCGAAGCGGCAGTCCAAGGCGACAGTTTTTCAGGCCCTTGTCAGCTTTAAATATTTACAAGAAGCCAGCATCTTACAGTTCAGCTGAAATAAAAAAGGCCCGGTCTTCCGGGTCTTATGCTTTATGCTCTTTAAAGGGGCATATATATCTCCTGATATCTGGTATGTATCTCGTCCCTGTAGGAATCTATCAGGCTTATGACAAATATCTCCTCGGCGGTTTGATCCTGAGGTCTGATCTTGCGTCCCGGGAGCGGCTCCCTGCCATCTTCCGGCGCAGTGATCCCTTCCGTTTTCCTTTCCCGAAACCTTATTTTCTGCTCCATGAGGAGCTCCGCGGCCTCCCCTATCTGATAATATCTCACGACATGACCCTCTGATTGAACTTATCCAGCATGAGGGCTGCAATGACACCCACCCCAAAGAGGAGGATATCTATGACCGCAGACATGGGAGATGCAAATATACCTCCCACCGGCACGATCATGACAGTGGCAGCCACCACTATGCCGACTATGGCATGGAAGGCCAGTGAATAGCAGTGCTCAAAGAGGGCATTGACAGCCTTTGCAAGACAGATCACCGTCACCAGGGCTCCTATGCCCCCGGGTATGCATATGGCCATATCCAGATGGCCTATACCGTCCACGAAGGGGGTGTAAAGCCCCAGGGGCATGAGCAGCGTGGAGAAGCTCATGCCGGGAGCTATGACGCTCAGGGCAAGACAGAAGCCGCAGAACAGATACCATCCGAAGCTGGGCTCTATCTTCACTGAAAATACATTGAGGCTTATGAGCAGGGTCATGATGACTATGAATGCTATGCCCATGGAGATATAGGATCCCTGGCTCCTTCCCTGCTCTCCGGCTTCCCTCCAGAGGGAGGGCAGCATGCCCGTGATAAGTCCTATAAAGAGGCATACCGACTGGTCCGGATAACGCTCCAGGAAAAAGGACAAAAGATTGGCAACTCCGAGGAAGCCTATGCCCATGCCGATGATGACAGGGATCAGCTTCGGCACATGGGTGCGGAAATTTTTAAAGGGATTGGAAAGCAGCTCCATCACCGGCTTATATATGCCGAATACCACGCAGAGCACTCCTCCCGATATGCCCGGCAGCACTGCTCCGAGGCCTATCAGGGCTCCCTGGAATATGCGCATCACTATCTGCACCGGGCTCTGTCTGTTTTCATTAAGCTCCATATATTATCTGTTCTCTCCTTCCAGCGGATGGTGGCAGGCCACCTTCCTTCCTCCGATATCCCGAAGCTCCGGCCTGATGCTGCGGCATTCCTCCGTCGCATAGGGGCAGCGGGTGCAGAAGCAGCACCCCTTAGGAAGATCCATGGGGCTGGGTATCTCTCCGCTTATGACCTTCCTCTTTCTGTTCCTGCGGTGGGGATCCGCTATGGGTATCGCATCCAGCAGGAATTCCGAATAGGGATGAAGGGGCTTTGCATAAAGCTCATCCTTATCGGCCACCTCACATATGCAGCCAAGGAACATCACGCATACCCTGTCTGCCATGAAATTGACCACTGACAGATCATGACCTATGAAAAGATAGGTCAGATCATAATCCTTCTGTATATCCTTGAGCAGGTTAAGCACCTGGGACTGTACCGATACATCCAGTGCGGATACGGGCTCATCACAGATGATGAGCTCCGGCCTCAGTGCTATGGCCCTGGCTATGCCTATCCTCTGGCGCTGCCCTCCGGAAAACTGATGGGGATAGCGGTTCAGGAACTCTCCGGGGATACCCACGGCCTCCATAAGGCGAAGGACTGCCTCAGTGGTCTTTTCCCTGCTGCCGCAGAGCTTATAGGTCTCCAGCGGTTCGGCTATTATATCCCGTACCGTCATGCGGGGATCAAGGCTTGCATAAGGGTCCTGGAAGATCATCTGCATCTTACTGCGGTAAGGCTTAAACTGCTTATCGCTCATGGCAGCTATATCCATGTCCTTATATATCACGGAGCCTGCAGTCGCCGGCAGCATATGTATAAGGGTCCTGCCAAGGGTGGATTTGCCGCAGCCCGATTCGCCCACAAGGGCCAGGGTCTCGCCCTTATGGATCTCAAGGCTCACATCGGAAACGGCATGGACCTCCCTGCCCTTCTTTCCGGTCTTATAGGTCTTGTAAAGATGCTCAGCTCTGAGAAGTATCTCTCTGCTCATGCCTTCACCTCCGTTTCCAGGGGCTTTATACAGCGCACCTTATGGCCTGGCCGTATCTCCATAAGCTCACCTCCGGCCTTATGGCAGGCCTCCTCTGCATATCCGCAGCGATTGCAGAAGGCACAGCCCTTCGGAAGGTGAAGAAGGTTCGGCACGACTCCGGGAATGGTATGAAGCCTTTCCGCAGATCCTCCGATCCTGGGTATGGAGTCCAGAAGTCCTCTGGTATACGGATGTGCGGTATGGTCGAAGAGCTCAAAGGTCTCCGCCTGCTCCACTATCCTTCCGGCATACATGACATATACATAATCGCAGATCTCTGCCACTACTCCAAGGTTATGGGTGATGAGCAGCACGCTCATGCCCGTCTCGTCACGAAGCTCCTTCATGAGCCTCAGTATCTGGGCCTCTATGGTCACATCCAGAGCCGTGGTCGGCTCATCAGCTATCAGAAGCTTAGGTCTGCATATCATGGCCATGGCTATCATGACCCTCTGCCTGAGACCTCCGGAAAGCTGATGGGGATAACATTCAAGCCTCTTCTCCGGCTCCGGTATGCCCACCTTCTCAAATATCTCCATGACCTTCTTATCGGCCTCTGCCCTTGATATGCTCCGATCATGGATCATGAGGGCTTCCCTGACCTGCTTTCCCACCTTCATGACGGGGTTAAGGCTGGTCATGGGCTCCTGGAAGATCATGGATATGTCATCTCCGCAGATCTTTCTGAGCTCATTTTCCCGAAGTCCCGAAAGCTCCCTGCCGTCAAAGCACATGCTGCCCTCAACGACTCTGCCCGGGTACTTCACAAGTCCCATGATGGATCTGACGGTCATGGATTTGCCGCAGCCTGACTCACCCACCAGGCCCACGATGCTTCCCTTCGGAACATCTATGTCAACTCCGTCCACTGCCGGGACGGTGCCCTTTTCCGTAAAGAAATATGATCTGAGGCCCCGGATCTCAAGTATGTTCCTGTCGTCCATAAAAGCCTCCTTATCTCTGCATATAGGGATCCAGCACATCTCTCAGCCCATCGCCCAGGAAATTGAAGGCCAGCACTATGATCATGATGGCAACGCAGGGCGCAAGGCAGAGCCAGGGCTGGGTAAACAAAAACTGTCTTCCCTGATTGACTATAAGTCCCCAGCTGGCGAAGGGCACTTTGATGCCTATGCCGAGGAAGCTCAGTGAGCTCTCCGACAGTATCGCCGAGGGTACGTTAAGCGTAAACAGAACTATCAGCGAAGGTATGCAGTTAGGGAAGATATGCCTGAACATGATCTTCCACTTGCTCACTCCAATGGAGCGGGCAGCCTCCACATACTCGCTTTCCTTGATGCTTAGGGTATGGCTCCTGACCACTCTGGCCACACTGGACCAGCCTGTCATGGTAAGGGCCACGAACAGGTTGATGGTGGAGGTGCCGAGGGTATACATGACTACCATGGCCAGAAGCAGCGAGGGCACGGACAGCATCACATCCGCTATCCTCATGATCACATAGTCTATCCAGCCTCCGAAATAGCCTGCCACAAGACCGGCTATGACACCTATGATGAGGGAGATAAGGCTCGGAAGTATGCCTATGGTTATGGACAGTCTGGATCCGTAGAGCATACGGGAAAACAGATCCCTTCCCAGCTCATCGGTCCCGAGAAGATGGGTAAGGCTCGGATCCTGCAGCCTGTTCAGCAGATCCGGCTCTGTCTCTCCGTAAGGGGCTATGATCGGGGCAAATATGGCCATCAGTATAAATATAAGTATCACTATCGCAGATACTGCAGCCAGAGGGTTCTGTCTGCACATGCGCTTAAGCTTGTCCCTTATGCCGTCCCTCTCCCCGATCTGGAGGCTGAGTTCATCATCAGGTCTTATATCATTTTTAAGTATATCCGATGACATGTCATTCTCCTTTCCTTATCCTGGGGTCAAGGACGGAATAGAGCATATCCGCCAGCAGGTTGCCTGCTATGACTATGACCGTGGTGAAAAGCACCGTGCCCTGAAGCACGGGCATGTCCCTGTTGCTTATGGCCTCAGTGGCAAGGCGGCCTATGCCGGGTATCGCAAACACTGACTCCGTTATGACAGCTCCCGAAAGCATGCTGGAAAGCTGCAGTGCCATCATGGTCACTACTGGAAGCAGGGAGTTCCTGAGGGCATGCTTCATGATGACGGCTCCCCTGAGAAGGCCCTTGGCTTTCGCCGTGTCTATATAATCCGCCTGCATGACCTCTATAAGGCTGGATCTCGTCATACGGGCCACGCTGCCGGCACTGTTCCATCCCAGGGCTATGGCGGGAAGTATCATGGAAACCATGGATCCGTCCTCCGTCATGGGAAGTATGCCGAGCTTAAATGAAAATATATACTGGAGCACCAGTGAGGTCATGAATATGGGCATGGAGACTCCCAGCAGGGAGACTCCCATGAAGAGCCTGTCAATAAAGTTATTGTTATTGACCGCAGCGATAATGCCTGAAACAAGTCCCATGACCCAGGCAAACAAAGCTGCCATGACCGCCAGCTTCACCGTATAGGGCAGGGCATCCATGATCATGTCCGCAACGGGCCTCTGGTACCTGTAGCTGACTCCCAGATCTCCCATCAGCGCGCCCTTCACATAATCAAAGAATTGCACAAGCAGAGGCTGATCCAGCCCCATAAGCTCGGTCAGCCTCTCTATAGTTTCCTGATCGTAATGTTCTCCAAGCATCACCAGGACCGGACTTCCCGGTATGATGCGCAGCATTATGAAGATGAGCAGCACCACTCCAAGAAGCACGGGTATGGTCCCGATAACACGCTTCAAAAAATATTTCATCCGTCTCTCCCCGGGTCAGTCACCGGCCATGCCGGAGTCCCGTCCGTTCAAAAAACAAAAAGCCATACAAACAGCGCAGGCTTAAGCGCAGTCATATCCGAATGCAGGTCGGGCAGGATCCCTGCCCGGCCCGCATCGAAATAATAATTATATCACGTTCTGCCTTATTCTGCCAGCTTGAAGCTTGAGAAGATGAAATCACTGTAACCTGCCCAGTGAGGCACGAAGCTCTCAACTCTGTCACCGAGCACAAACAGATGTGAACGGCTGAACAGAGGAACCCAGGCGGCATCTTCCTTTATTATCTTATTTTCAAGGGCTGCATACTCAGCAAGTCTCTCGGTCTCATCCGTGATGGCTCTTGCTGCAGCTACCCTGTCTATGATCTCCTGATCCGGATAGTTAAGGCTTCTTGATACTACATTTTCAGAAGTACCGAAGAAGGTGTATATGAAGTTATCGGGATCGTTGTAGTCTGCTGTCCAGGTGGAGATATAGCTGGGCATCTCTCCGCTGAGCCTGAGATCCAGCCAGCTGGCCTCATCATAGGGCTCTATGTTAACGGTTATGCCTATCTCTGCAAGCTCCTGCTGGATGATCTGCATAACAAGGAGCAGGCTTGCAGTAGAGGAGTTGTCTGAGGATATCTCCAGGGTAAAGCCGTCTCCGTATCCTGCCTCTTCAAGAAGGGCCTTTGCCCCCTCGGGATCATACTCAAGCCAGCCCTGATTGTCCTCTGAGAAGCCGATCAGTCCGTGGCTGAATATACCATCAACCAGAGTTCCGTCTCCGCTGTATACGGTATCAAGTATGGTCTGTCTGTCTATGGCCATCTGGATGGCCTTCCTTACCCTCACGTCATTGAGGGGCTCTACGTTCTCATTGAGGGCAAAGTATGTGGTGGCAAGACGGTCCGCAGATACTATGCTGTCCTCGTACTCAGGAAGACGATAGGTGGAATCGAATACCGCGGAATCGATATAGTCTGCATCCAGCATGTCGATCTCACCCTTCTGGAACATCATGCTCATGGTGGAAGGATCGGGAACGACGCTTATGATGACCTTCTTGACATCGGGAGCCTCTCCCCAGTAGTTGGGGTTCTGCACCAGCACAAGATCAGCATTCCTGGTCCAGCTCTCTACCATATAAGGACCTGAGCCTATGGTGGCTGAAGCCTCCTGGCCGAAGCTGTCTCCTGCTGCCTCATTGGCTGCCTTGCTCATGATGGAAGCGCCGGGAGTAGCCAGCTGTCCAAGGAAGCCTGCATAGGGAGCGCTGAGCTCTATGGTAAAGTGTGTATCATCAGTGATGGTAAAGCCTGAAAGCGTATCTGCTGTTCCATCCATCAGCTCAGCTGCGCCGACTATGGATGAATAGATATCGGTCTGTACCGTCTCAGGAAGAGTAAGGGCACGTACTATGGTGTACTCCACATCAGATGACGTAAGAGGCGATCCGTCCGAGAACTTGAGTCCCTCTCTCAGGGTGAAGTCATAGGTAAGTCCGTCCTCTGATACCGTGTAATCCTCCACAAGGCTGTTCTTGAGGCCTGTGCTTCCGTCATCGTTCTTGACTACCTCAAACAGACGGTCAAAGGCATTGATGGGCACCATGAAATCATTGGTGGTCTTATGCACATCCAGGGTCTGGAAATCCTTGATATGAGCGACTCTGAGGACACCATCCTCAGCCGCAGCTGCAGCTGTATCTGCTGCCGCAGTCTCCTGTGCAGAAGTATCTACGCCTGCTGTCGTCTCTTCTGCCGATCCTCCGCAGGCTGACAGGGAAGCTATAATAAGTCCCAGCCCTAAAAGGATAGCTGTCATCTTCTTCATTATTCTTCCTCCTTTTTTCTATGTAATTTTAGCTAAGCAAAATGCGGCAGGACAAAACAGCATCTTCCTGCCGCATCGAACATGGGCCTATAATACCATAAAAAAATTTAAGAAGCAAATTAAAGAAGTATTAAATACCGCGAAAGATATACTAAAAAGAAATCTTAAAAATGGCTAAGCTTATGCTTCCCGTGCATAAAATGAAAAACATGATATCCCTGATCCTTACCCTCGGTATATCGTAGTAAGTGCGTCCTTCGCCATCTGAAAAACCTCTGGATTCCATAGCCATGGCCACGTTGTCGGACCATCTGATACAGTTCACAAGCATGGCAAATATTACTCCCGAGGACAGCTTCCCCGTCTTTGCTCCCCTTGTTCTGAAGGCAAGCCGGATATCTGCATATTCTTTCTGCATGCCGGGCACCAGATGAAGGGCCGCGAGTATGCCGTAGCCAAACTTTGCCGGAAGCCTGCACTGATGTATCAGGCTCGATACAAATTCTTCAGGATCCGTGGAGAGCACAAAAAAGCTTCCAAGTCCGGCATAGGCAAGTATACGGCTGGACAGGGCCAGAGCCCCGTCAAGGTTCCTTACCGCTGCAGTCTGGACCGCATAGGATATGGCCGTTCCCTCCTGCGCCCCCATCTCCTGCATCACGCTTCCTCCCCTCAGAAAGTAAAGTCCCATGAAGAACATGCCCGCCGCCGCTATGGAGGCCGGGATCATGATGCGTACTACAGAGATAAGCCTTGCTTCAGAAAAAAAGAGCAAAGCAATAAGACAGGCTGCCAGCACAAAAAGATTCAGCACCGTATCATACTGAAAAGCCAGAAGCAGCACTGTGACAAGCACTGTCAGTGCCTTTACCGAAGGATTTATACTCCCTGCCGCACTATGGAGACCGCCTCCTGCCATTTTCTTCTTTCTGCATTCTTTATCCTGTATCTTTACCATCGCTCCACGCCCTTTTCCTGTCTTCCCATCATTCCTCAGATATCCTTCCGTCTCTCACGATAAGACGTCTTTGCGCCCACCGCTTTGCCACGTATCCGTCATGGGTGGTAAATATCACCGTCAGTCCTTCACTCTCTGCCTTTTTTGAGATATGCTCCATCATGGCTCTGCTGGATCTGCTGTCCTGCCCATAAGTAGGCTCATCCAGGAGAAGTATGCTCTGGCCTCCCGCAAGCACCGCAAGGACCGCAAGCCTGCGCTGCTGTCCCTGACTAAGCATGAATGGAGAATAATTCCTGAAGCGTTCCAGGCTGTAATCAGAAAGAAGTCTGTCCGCCTCTTTTGACCTTTCTTCTTCACTAAGCTCCGGCCTCCAGATCTCAAGACTTTTTTCCATCTCAGCCCCTACTTTCTGGGTTATGAACTGGTCCGCCGGATTCTGGAACACCATGCCTATATCCGAATAAAGCTCATTTTCCCTGATAGTCCCAAGCTCCCTGCCATGTATAAGGATCTCTCCTTCATAGGCACACTGCCCGAGGAGGGAAAGGAGAAAGCTGGTCTTGCCGCTGCCGCTGGGTCCCAGAAGAGCAGTCATGCTGCCCTTCTCAAAGGAAAGTCTGATATCACAAAGGATGGGCTTTGATCTGCTGCTTTTCCCAGGCAGGACTCCCGATCCCCTTCCCTTCCCTGAAAGCTTCTGCAGAAGCCCTCGCTTACGCAGTTTTTCTCCCCGGTCATAAAGCTTTTTGATATTTACCTCCAGAGCCTTCTGTCTGAAGGACACGAGCAGAACATGACTGTCTCTTACTTCCGCAGGGGAAGCGCTTAATGTCGGATCGCAAACTCTCCTTATGTCCTTAGCTTCCGAGGCGGAAAAAATGCTGCAGGCTCTATCTTCTGATCCACAGGCAGCACCCGCCTCTCCCGGGAAAAATATGCCCTCTCTTTGAAATAACTTCCGAAAGTCTTCTATATTATCCCGATTTATCCCTTCGGCAAGGACTCTTCCGCCCTCGCCAAGGACCTTTATCTCATCCGCATGATCTGCCCAGAGATCGGCCCTGTGGTCTATGGCCACGATCGTCCTGCCCTGATCCCGAAGATTTTCAAGGCTTTCAAGTATCTCTTCCGATGCCTCCGGATCGATATTGGCAAAGGGCTCATCTAAAAAGATACATCGGCTCTCCATAAGATAAAGGCAGGCAAGTATGCCCTTCTGCTTTTCCCCGCCGGAGAGAGTCCGAAGTTTACGGTCCAGCAGCCCTTCCATATGAAAATGCATCGCTGCCTCATCTATTTTCCTGTCCATATCCTCCGGATCACAGCCCATATTTTCAAGGCAGAAAATCATTTCCCTGCGGAGTGTATCCATGCAGTACTGAAGGTCAGGATTCTGAAACATCATCCCTAAGAGCCCTGCTCTCTCCCTGGAAGAAAGCTCCGAAAGGCTGCAGCCAAAGAGCTCTATGCTGCCGCTCTCCAGCAGGCCTCCATTTTCCGGAAGGAGGCCGCCGAGTACCAGTCCGAGTGTGCTCTTTCCGCATCCGCTGCTTCCCATGAGCACAGTGATCTTTCCAGCATCTATGACTATGTCCGCATGATCGAGGATATTGCGTTTTCCCTGCTCATAATACCTGTAGGTAAGGTCCTTCGCTTTTATGGCCGGGGTCTCCGGGGCAGGGGCTGAAGGGCAGCTGCTATCTGCCCCCGAAAAAAAGGCTTTATGGACATTTTCCCCGTCCATCATCCTGTCCTCTTCAATGTCCGGGAGCCTTAGCTCTGCATTTTCCTGATACATCCGTCAGGCTTCCTCTCCGGGCACTTCCATACCCTGGCTTATGGCATAGCCTCTCAGGACTCCGGCCTTTGCAAGGCTGTCAGCCAGATATTTCGTAAAGCAGGCCGTGATCAGAAGAGCGCTTATGATCCTGACAACAAGCATGATCAGGAGTACTGAAGGTGCTATAGCGCTGTATCCGCTGATCACCAGATTATAGCCCATGGTGATAACAGAGCAGCATACCGACGCCAGCATTATAGTTCCGAGGTCATATCTCTTATATCTGAACAGGGCCAGCACTATCTCTATACCTATTCCCTGCACAAAGCCGGAAAGTATGATGATCGGCCCGAAATAATTGCCCAGAAGGCACTCGATTATGGCAGCCAGCATCTCTGAGATGACAGCGGCCCCGGGCCTGCGGAGCACATAGCCGCCAAAGGCTCCCGCCATGAAATAGATCCCGTAAAATGGCTCATATCCCAGCTGGGCCATGCCGAGGGGTGTAAGGAGGCCGCTCAGAAAGCCCCCGCTGTAAGTAGCTCCCAGAAAGATCACGCCGAACAGTACACCCGTCACGGCGATCATAAGTATATCCTTAAGTTTCCAGCTGTTATCCGTCTTATTCATGATATCCTCCCTGATCTCAGTCCTCTGCGGTGGGGCTGTTTACTGACAGCGTCACCTCAAAAACATAATGGCTCAGATGCTCCGAGCAGTAGGTATTGACATAATGTATATAGTCAAAGAGTTCCTGTACATCGCACTCCAGTACCGTGCAGTAATGAGCCGATCTCTTATATATGCCGAGATCTATGGCATGATTGACCACCTCAGCAATATACTTCATATAATCAGGTATGCCCATGGGATAGAGGGCTATCTTACAGGCCACCGGGAAATGTGCATCCTTTATAAGGGGCTCATTGAGGAGCTCATCATCCTCCGTCATAAAGGAGTCTCCGGATATATCCCCGGGACAGCCTCTGGAGTAGGTAGCCTCCATGGTCATGTGAACACCCTCATGCCAGGCATTGATGAAGCAGGCCTTCACCGCATCTTCCACATGGATCTGCTTTCCCCTGTATATGGTGGAAAGCTTTCCCGTCTCCTGCCATACCTTATCCGTCCTGGTCTTTCCCACAGCTCCCAGGATGATATCCACAAAATCATCAGTCATGGGGGAAAGACTGAAGCGGCAGCCGGTGATGCCTGTACCTGATCCTCCGCAGCCGCAGCCGCAGCTGCATCCTGTCTTGTCACCATAGGTGACATATTCCTTTTTTTCCATAAAAAAGCCTCCGAAGATATGATATCCACGGAGGCCAACAGCCAAAAATAATATCGCTCACTCCCTACGCCGGCATAAACCGGATCAGGTTCAACGGGTCAGATTTCTCACTCTCAGTCATTTAACTCCCCGGGATCCGGGTATTAGTATAGCAAATGAAGGATAAAAGTCAATAAAAGCCAGAAAACTAATATCGTATAGTGATCCTGCAAATAAAAGTAAAAAAAGCAAATAATAATCTTGACAAAAGGGAAAACATTATGTAAAATTTATGCGTTGTCTGACGTAATAACTAAGGCATACGCCTCGGTAGCTCAGTTGGTAGAGCAATGGACTGAAAATCCATGTGTCGCTGGTTCGATTCCTGCCTGAGGCACTTGGATATATGATAATTTTTATATCTTTTATGCGCGAGTGGCTCAGTGGTGGAGCGTCGCCTTGCCAAGGCGAAGGTCGCGGGTTCGATCCCCGTCTCGCGCTCTTTTTATTTGTCAGCGGAAGCCCGTAAAATAAGGGTTTCCGCTTGTTTTTTACCTAAAGAAATTTGGTAACAGTTGGTAACATGACTTATTTTGTCCTCAAAGCCGCTCTAAACTAATCTTATCAAGCAAAGCTATGGTCTCCTCCTCGGTATGAGTATCGAAGCTATAGCTTCTTACTTCCTCTTAGTTCCCAAGGTAATCGGCTCACTATTATAATAAATATTGAATTCTCAAGATGCGAAGTCCATTTTTAGTATGTGAAGTCTTAGTAAATTACTATATGCAATAACTATTATGCTTTCAGCTGATTGACAAATAAAGAAGATATCTTATAATATAAGTGGGATTTCCCACTTATGTTTGAAACTACGGAGGTTTACTGCCATGGAAGCTTATAAGAATTACACAGCTCATATAGATAGTAAAAAAAGAGTTACCCTCAGAGGGGCCGCTTATCAGTATTACAATGTAAAGGAATATGAAAACGGGTGCATCCTGTTAGAGCCTTATGAGCTTGTACGTCCTGATACTATCTCAGAAAAATCATTAACCGAGATGGATAAAGCTGTTTCTAACTTTAAGGCAGGCTCTGTATCTGCTCCTATAGATCTTTCAGACTTCTAAGGGAGGGATATGATGTTTTTGATCCGTATGGGAATACCTGAAATGGAACGGCTGTGGAATGACCTGCAATCTAAATACAGGTCAGGAGCCATAAGTTCAAATGAGGAAAGATTATATAAGAAGTGGGGAAAAGCATTAAAGCTGCTTTCATCTGATCCATTTCACCGCAGCCTTCACAGCCACGAGATCACTGCTCTGAGCCGAAGATATGGAATAAAGGTTTGGGAAAGTTATCTTGAAAATAAAGTAAGCGCAGCCATGAGGATGTTTTGGGTATATGGCCCTGATAAAGGAGAGATAACTATCATTGGACTGGATCCTCATCCTGAAGATAAAAAGAACGGAGCATATGACAGGATCAGTTTATCGGATCTGCCATAAAAACAATGTATAAGTAACAGAGGCAAAACTTTTATGGCTGCTACTTTAACTAATAAAGGCAATATATCTATATTCCAATGGGGTAATCTTCGCATAGAGTTTGAGACCTCTCCATATTTAGAGTGCTATACATCCATATTGAAGTGGGATAATGGTTATATAGAATGTATGACAAAATATTCTACTCTGAAGGAGCCTATAGAGGAATATATAGATCTAAGAACCATTGCTGAAGAGCAGGGATTTTCAAAAGATATATTTAAAGGGATAAAGGAAGTAAGGGTACTTTAGGCTGACTTGAAAAAGTAAATTACAGTGCAGGATTAAATTCCACAGGGTATTTTAAAATTCAGTATTAACAGCAGTTTTATAATGTCTAAAAGAGAGAATACTGTTATAATAATGGAGAATTCTCAAAAAAGATCTGAGATCAGAACACTCGAAGCGGGCCTTTGAAAGATAGTGTGTAGGACTAAATTCCACAGGCCTAAGTCAAAAACTTTAAAGTTTCGGTTCCGTTCTGACAGCAGATCTAAATGGGAGTTATCAGTGGTTAAAGCGTATCAGCTTAGGCGTCAGGTTGACCTTGTCGGGGTCGATGGGCCTAAGCTGAAATGCGTTTAGGGTATCCTCTCCGAATGTTTCCAATGCCAAGCTGTAAGGCGTCATACCTGAAAGAGACTATCTTGGAGTGGGATTGATATGATCAACTATCAGGTTTACGTCCCACTGAGTAAGAAACTCAAAGCTTGAGCCCTTAGGAAGGATCATGCGGAGGAGGGTATGAGCCTGTTCTATGCCTCCCTTTTGACCGGACTGCATGGGGTCGCAGTAATAGATACTGGAGCGCTGAATGCCGTGTATGCCTTTTTCCAAAGCCTCAGGGTCACCGAATTCAGAGCCTCTGTCGGTAAGGATGTACTCAAACAGGGAATTGAAGTCAAAAGTCCCTAATCGCTTTTCCAGACGGTCAAAGACGAGACGTACAGCACCCTTGGTACAGCGGTTCATGAGGAAGGCAAGGAAAAGTTTCTCCTTTGTGAAAAACAGTGTAAGGAGAGACTTCTTAGAATCCCTTGAGGAGTGTACGGTATCCATCTCAACATAGGACGGGAGACCAAGGGAACAGAAGTCAGAGTACAGCCTGATGCAGCTCTTTCTTAGTCAGGTTTATGCCTGCCCTTAATGAACTTAATGTCTCACGGTACTTACGGTCATCAAGTTTAAGGTGTTTCTGGTTACCGGGGATGAATCTACTCATGGTTACCTCTTTCCTCTGCTGTCAGAAAGAGATTTGACCATAGCACAGATATATGAAAGAGTAAACCTTTACTGTGCAGGACTTAATTCCACAACTACTATCTTAGGTGGAATTTAAAATTTCATTTTTGAATTACTGGTCCTTACTTTAAGATACATTGACCGTATATCCTTACAATGTT
This sequence comes from uncultured Lachnospiraceae bacterium, assembly GCA_944382125.1. Taxonomy (GTDB): domain Bacteria; phylum Bacillota; class Clostridia; order Lachnospirales; family Lachnospiraceae; genus Avilachnospira. Next base: position 11,623 of record CALWMV010000005.1, on the reverse strand, counting down.
ATATTTAAGCCATCGTTAAAAAGACAAAAGAATTTCTTTATTGCCCCAGCAATTCCGCCATCATTTAAAAGGCAGGAAAGAACTCTACTATCGGCTGTCATATGCAGTGCGCCAATACTGTAAATACCCATAAGGACTCATTATGATCAAAGCCATCAAGATCCGGGGAGCCCGGGTCCACAATCTTAAAAACATAGACGTTGACGTCCCCCTGAACCAGATAGTCGGCATAGCCGGCGTATCCGGATCGGGCAAATCTTCCCTGTCCCTGGGAGTGCTTTATGCCGAGGGCTCAAGGCGTTATCTCGAAGCCCTCTCCACCTATACAAGAAGGCGCATGACCCAGGCAGCCAGGGCTGACGTGGATGAAGTGCTTTATGTGCCTGCAGCCCTCGCCCTGCACCAGCGCCCAGGAGTCCCCGGCATCAGGAGCACCTTCGGTACCGGCACTGAGCTTTTAAACAGCTTAAGGCTCATGTTTTCAAGGCTCGCTGAGCACCGCTGCCCCAACGGGCATTATCTTAAGCCCAGCCTTATGACTGCTGCTGGAAAGCCCCTTACCTGCCCTGTCTGCGGAGAAACCTTTTATGCTCCCTCTGCGGAGGAGCTGGCCTTCAACAGCCAGGGCGCCTGCAAGCGCTGCGGCGGCACCGGCATAGTCATGACCGTGGACCGTTCCACCCTCGTGCCGGACGATTCCATTTCCATACAGGATGGCGCAGTAGCCCCCTGGAACTCCCTCATGTGGTCCCTGATGACAGATATATGCCGCGAGATGGGAGTAAGGATAGACGTACCCTTCAGAGATCTTACAGATAAGGAAAAGGAAATCGTATACAATGGTCCTGCCGTAAAAAAACACATCCTCTATCGGGGCAAAAGCTACAATAATCAGGTCTCGGAGATGGATTTTACTTATTATAATGCCGTTTATACAGTGGAAAATGCCCTCTCCCATGTCAAGGATGAAAAGGGCATGAAGCGCGTGGAAAAATTTCTGAAGCAGGAGACCTGCCCCGAATGTCACGGCACAAGGCTCTCTGAAGCTGCCAGAGCTCCGAAACTCCGGGGCCTTTCACTGGATCAGGTCTGTGAGATGCCTCTTTCTGATCTCTGCAAATGGGTAGATGATGTGCCAGCTTCTCTTCCTTCAGAAATGCGCCCCATGGCAGAAAGCATCTGCGACTCCTTCAGAAGCGCTGCAAGGCGGCTTCTGGATCTGGGGCTTGGCTATATATCCATCGACAGGTCCGCGTCCACCCTCTCCACCGGAGAGCGTCAGCGCATGCAGCTTGCAAGGGCCGTGCGGAACCGTACCACCGGCGTGCTCTATGTGCTTGATGAGCCATCCATAGGCCTGCATCCATCCAATATAGAAGGACTCTGCGGAGTCATGCAGGACCTGCTGCAGGACGGCAATTCCATCATACTCGTGGATCATGATACCAGGATACTATGCGAGGCTGATACCATCATCGAGATGGGGCCCGGAGCCGGTGCCGAGGGCGGCAGAGTCATAGCAACAGGGAACCCTGCAGAGCTTGCTGATAACAAGACCTCCAGGATAGGCCCCTTTCTCAGCGAAGCTTTGAAAGGACGCGGGGAACTGTCCCAGATACGAAGCTGCACGCCTAAATCAGAGCTTTTCAAGCTTGGGTGCATAAGCATCTGCACAGACCGGCTGCATACCGTAAAGCCTCTCAGGGCGGATATACCCAAGGGCAGGCTCACCGCAGTCACCGGAGTATCGGGCTCCGGAAAGACCACACTGATACTGGAGAGCCTCGTCCCCGGGCTCAGCGCACTCATATCAGAGAAAAAACTTCCAGCACATGTTAAGAGCCTTGAGGCTCCCGGCATCAGTCAGGTAAAGCTCATAGACGCCACACCCATAGGCATAAATGTACGCTCCACCGTGGCCACCTACGCCAATATCCACGATGAGCTCAGGAAAATATTTGCAAAGACAGAGGACGCCAAAGCCGCCGGATATAAGGCCGGTGATTTCTCATATAATACTGGAAAGCTCCGCTGCTCTACCTGCGACGGCACAGGCGAGATCAGCCTAGATGTCCAGTTCCTTCCTGATGTGGACATACCCTGTCCGGACTGCCGCGGCTCACGTTACGATAAGAAGGCATATGAGATAAAATATACCAGCAGCGAGGGAAACTCCTACTCGCTGCCTGAACTTATGTCCATGGATGTGGATTCTGCCCTCAGGGCCTGTGCCGGGCTGAAGACTGTATATCAGCGTATGACGGTACTTCAGGAGCTTGGCCTCGGATACCTTACTCTCGGAGAAGAGACACCCAGCCTTTCAGGCGGTGAAGCCCAGAGGCTCAAGCTTGCCAGCGAGATAGGAAAGCAGCAATCGGACAGCGTATTTGTATTTGACGAACCCACCATCGGACTTCATCCCCTGGACGTACGCAAGCTGATGGAGGTATTTGAGCGCCTTATCAGCAGCGGAGCCACCGTCATCGTCATCGAGCACGACCTCGACGTCATACGAAATGCCGACTATATCATCGATATGGGCCCCGGCGGCGGTGAGTCCGGAGGACGCATAGTAGCCTGCGGTACGGCAGAGGATATAAGGAACTGCCCGGAAAGCATCACCGGCAGATATATCTGAGATTGATTTCATTTTCTCTTATATGCCCTCCTTGCCGCGCAAACCGGCAGGGAGGGCACAAACCCTTATATCCCCTCCATATCAAAGGGCGGGGTGTATTCCTCCTTTGCGCTGCTTCTTTCCTGCATAAATCCGCGGTCCAGGCCCAGGTTTATGGCCTCCTTAAGCACGCTTTCATACTCATAGGTGGTGATCCTTCTGTTGATCTCGGGATGTTCTTCCGCACGATAAAATGGCGTATACTGGCTCATCAGGCTTATAAGCCATCCGTCAGCCGGCAGTTCCTCCTTCATCCATCTTATGAGGCTGATGGAGTCATCCCTATGTCCCGGAAGCACCATATGGCGGATGATCACGCCTTTCCTTAAAGCCCCATTTTCATCATATTCCAGTCTGCCGCACTGGTGAAGCATCTCCTTTATCGCTTCCTTTGCATACTCAAAATAATCCGGTGCCGAGGAATACCTCGCTGAAAGCTCCGGAGAATAATATTTGAGATCCGGAAGCCAGATATCCACATAGCCCTCCAGCATGCGAAGGGTCTCGACTCTCTCATAGCCTCCGCAGTTATAAACTATGGGTATGTGAAGCTGAGACTTCACTTTTTCAAGCACCGGAAGGATGGATGGAAGAAAATGGGTGGCTGTTATCAGGTCTATATTCTGTGCCCCCTGTTCCTGGAGTTCAAGCATGATCTCATAGAGCCTGTCTTCGGATATCTCCCTGCCCTTTCCCTCCTGGCTGATGTCATAGTTCTGGCAGTAGCAGCAGCGGAGGGTGCATCCGGAGAAAAATATGGCTCCGCTCCCTCCCTGCCCGGAAAGACAGGGTTCCTCCCAGAGATGAAGGGCGGCCCTGGCCGCATATTCCGGGCGAAACTCTCCTGTCTGCCCCGCATCTTCTGGGGCAGAGCTCACAATTTTCATATAAGTACAAAAGATCTTTCATAAGCATATAGATCGGGAGGCGGAACACCGCCTCCCCTATTTCAGATTTTGATTAACTTCCGCTTTTATATCGATATCATAAAGTTTATATCTTTAGCTGGCAATCAGGCACTGCTGACCCGGGCCCGCGCTCCTCTCCCTTTTATACCCTTCCCGCCTTTGCCGCAGCATAGTAGTTCATGAGGCAGCCGCAGATAAGTATCTTTTTCTCCTCCTCGGTAAGGGGTGCCATGTGAAGCATCAGATCCCTTACCTCCTGTCCGGATATAACCTTTGCGGGGATATCCGCTGCTCCGGACTTTATGAGCTCCAATATATCCGGAACGTATATCAGATCCCCTGGCTCATAATCAAATTCCGTATCCTTATCCAGGGTAAATGGCATCATGCCCCAGTTGATACAGTTGGAGCGATATCTCTTTGTGGCAAATTCATAGCAGATGTTGGCACAGCCGCCGAGCACCCTCTGGCATGAGGCCGCCTGCTCCCTGGCGGAACCGTCACCGGGCTTTCTGGCAAAGATCACGGAGCCCATGATGGTATCCTTCACATCCTCTTCTGAAGCCCCTGCGAGCCTGAGGGCCTCTGCTATACGCTCCGAGGGCTGTCCCATTGCAAGCTTCTCCGCTTCCTTCCTTATGCCTTCAGTACGGGGAACGTATCCGGGATCCCTCCTTGAAAGGGCGAAGGATGCCAGCTTCAGGGGATTGGACCTGTAGGACGAGGTCTCTCCCGAAGGTATCAGTTCATCAGTGGTTGTAACTTCATCATGGATAACTGAAGCCAGTTCCATGAGCATATTGGGCTTAAGCTCCGGTATAGAAGGCCACTCCGTTATATTGGGACCATACCTCAGGGGCTCATCGGCTTTCGGCCTTCCGAAGCCGTCATATACCCTCTTTTTATAAACCGTATCATCAAATCCATAGCTTTCCGGATAGCTGAACTCATAGTCCATATCCGTGGCGGGAGTGAGGCGTCCGTGGTTGGCAGCCGTGGCTGCTATGCTCCTTGCGTCCATCAGCATGACGGCGCTAAGCTGTCCGTCTCCGGGCCGAGAGCCTTCCCTGTTGGGGAAGTTCCTGGTGGTATGGCGTATGGAGATGGCATTGTTTGCCGGCACATCCCCGGCCCCGAAGCAGGGACCGCAGAAGCAGGGCTTGAATACTGCTCCTGCCTCCGTAAGATCAGCCATGATGCCCTTCCTTATAAGTTCCAGATTTACCGGCATGCTTGGAGGATATACAGAAAGACTGAAGGCTCCGCAGCCTGTGTCCCGTCCCTTTAAGATGGAGGCTGCTTCGGCGATATTTTCATACATGCCTCCTGCACAGCCTGCTATGACGCCCTGATCCACATATATGTGTCCGTCCCTTATCTTGTCCGTAAGGCTCAGGCTCACCTTGCCGCCGAACTGTTCCTCAGCTCTCTTCTCTGCCTCCCTCAGGATATCCGCTCCGTCTGTCATGAGCTCCCTTATGGTATAGGCCTCCGAGGGATGGAAGGGCAGGGCCGCCATGGGCTCTATGGAGGAAAGGTCGATCTCAACCATGGCATTATAGTATGCCCCTTCCTCCGGTCTGAGCTCCTTATAGGCTTCAGGGCGCCCGTGTACTGCGAGATACTCCTCAACGGCTCCGTCTGTCTCCCATATCGAAGAAAGGCAGGCCGTCTCAGTAGTCATCACATCTATTCCTATCCTGAAGTCCATGGAAAGGTTCTTTATGCCGGGGCCGCAGAATTCCAGTATGCTGTTCTTTACGAAGCCATTTTTATATACCGCGCCGCAGAGGGCAATGGCCACATCATGAGGTCCGACTCCCCGCGCCGGGCTGCCTGTAAGATATACCAGCACTACCCTGGGATAGCTTATGTCATAGGTATTTTCCAGGAGCTGTTTTACTATCTCCGGTCCGCCCTCTCCTACGCCCAGGGTGCCGAGAGCTCCGTATCTGGTATGGCTGTCCGATCCCAGTATCATCCGTCCGCAGCCCGCCATCATCTCCCGGGCATACTGATGTATGACTGCCTGATTGGCAGGGACATATATGCCTCCGTACTTTACCGCAGCTGAAAGCCCGAATACATGGTCGTCCTCATTGATGGTGCCTCCCACGGCACAGAGACTGTTGTGACAGTTGGTCATCACATAGGGCACCGGAAATTCCGTAAGCCCGCTGGCCTTTGCCGTCTGGATTATACCCACATAGGTTATGTCATGGGAGATAAGGCTGTCAAAGCGTATGTGCATGACCTCTCCCTCCGGTCCTCTGTCATGGGCCATGAGGATCTTATAGGCCATGGTTTTCTTTCTCGCTTCCGTATCCGGCCTCTCCGCCTTTTCGGCCTTCCCGTTTTTAAGATAAAATCCTGAATCATAAAGTCTGATCATAGGGCATCTCCCTTCATGAGCTCCTTAATACAAATGACTTTTTCCCTCTGCTCTTTTAAAATGATAGAGTCAGTATACTTTTTTTCTGCCCTTAAGGGAATATTTTCCTGCCATTTTTATTGATAAATCCTTTTCAAAAGTTTAGTATTATATTCAAATTTGCTGCCTGCAGCGGGAAAGGAGCGGAGATATGACAGCTGAATATGTAAATGATTATATGCTTCGGCTCAGCGAAGAGATGAAGGGACAGTATGTCATCAGTCCCAGATACCTCAATGATGTGAACCTTAAGAGAGGCCTGAGGAATGCCGACGGCACCGGAGTGCTGGTAGGCGTCACCGGCATCGGCAGTGTCCAGGGATATATCGTGGAGGACGGCGTAAGGGTACCTCAGAAAGGACGGCTCTATTACCGCGGCATAAGCATGGAGGATATCGTGGAAGCCCACAGGAAAAACGATACCTTCGGCTTTGAGGAGGTTGCCTACCTTCTGATAGTCGGAAAGCTTCCCACCTCCGAACAGCTTAAGGAGTTCAATGAGATCCTGGCTGCCGCCAGGGACCTGCCCAATGGCTTTTATGAGGATATGATACTCAAGATACCCAGCCGCAATATCATGAACAAGCTGGGCAGGTGCGTGCTGGCCCTTTATTCCTATGATAAGGATCCGGACAACACCTCCCTTGAAAACATGATAAGGCAGTCCATAGTGCTCATGGCCCGCTTCCCGACCATAGTGGCCCAGGCCTATGCCACAAAGAGGCATCATTTTGACGGAAAGTCCCTTTACATACATAATCCCAAACCTGAGCTCTCAGTCTCTGAAAATTTCCTCCGCATGGTAAGAGAGGATAAAGCCTACACAAGGAATGAAGCCCTGCTCCTCGATCTCATGCTCATGATCCAGGCAGAGCATGGAGGAGGAAATAACTCCACCTTCGTCTGCAGAGCCCTTTCCTCAACGGGAACGGATACCTACAGTGCCATCTCCGGAGCCATCGGCTCCCTCAAGGGTCCCCTCCACGGCGGTGCCAACAGCAAGGTCATGGAGATGTTCAATTATATCAGTGAAAATGTGAAGGACTGGAAGGATGACGAGGAGATAAAAAACTATCTTCGGAAGCTGGTCAGAAAAGAGGCCGGCGACAGATCCGGAAAGATATACGGCCTCGGCCATGCAGTCTATACCATCTCTGATCCCAGGGCGGGGCTGCTCAGAAAATATGCAGTGGATGTGGCCAGGGAAAAGGGCTGCGAAGACCAGCTTGAACTTCTTAAAAAGGTGGAGGAATACGGTATTCCCATCCTTATGGAAGAGAAAAATATGGATATGCCGATCTGCGCCAACGTGGATCTCTATTCGGGCCTTATCTACAGGATGCTGGGCATCCCCGAGGAGCTCTGCACGCCCCTCTTTGCGGTGGCAAGGATATCAGGATGGTGTGCTCATCGTATCGAGGAGGTCATGACCGGCGGACGTCTCATGCGTCCCGCATACAGGGCCAGCATGATAAGAGTGCCCTACGTGGACATAAAGGACAGAAAATGATAAAGCCCGCCCGCATTGATATAAAGGATGGCAGAGGACAAAGCTGTCCGCTCTGATATAAAGTATGGAAATATTTCAGTTCGTGGCTGATGGCACTTAATGAAGAGTCAAACGCTGAAGGGAGAGATCAGCATGGAACCTATCAGGATGAAAAACCCCATAGCAGAGCTTGACGGGGATGAGATGACTAGGATAGTCTGGAAGCAGATAAAGGAGGAGCTGCTGCTCCCCTTCGTGGAACTTGATACTGAATACTACGATCTGGGACTTGAAAACAGGGAAAGGACCGGAGATCAGGTGACCATAGAGGCTGCGGAGGCCATAAAGCGCCTCGGAGTCGGTGTTAAATGCGCCACCATCACTCCCAACGCCCAGCGCATGGAGGAATACGGCCTTTCCAAGCTTTGGAAGAGTCCCAACGCTACCATCCGCTCCATGCTGGACGGCACCGTATTCAGGAAACCCATAATCGCTCCTGGCATAGCTCCCCTGGTCTCCTCCTGGCGCAAGCCCATAACCATAGCAAGGCATGCCTTCGGAGACATCTATAAGGCTGCAGAATATAAGGCAGAGGAGCCTGGCACCGCAGAGCTTGTGTATAAGGACAGGGAGGGCAATATACTTTCTGCCTCAAAGATCGCAGATCTTGACTCAGGAGATGTGATCATGGGCCAGTTCAATACCGAGGATTCCATAAGGTCCTTTGCCTCATCCTGCTTCAACTATGCCATAAGCGCAGGAGAGGATCTGTGGTTCTCCGCAAAGGACACCATATCAAAGATCTACGACCACAGGTTCCGGGACATATTTGAGGAGCTTTACGAGACCCGCTACAAGGCTGATTTTGAAAGGCTCGGCATAAACTACAGATACATGCTCATAGACTCGGCGGCAGCCGGCATCATGCGCTCCGAGGGAGGATTTATCTGGGCCTGCAAGAATTATGACGGAGACGTGATGAGCGACCTTATAAGTGCTGCCTTCGGAAGCATAGCCATGATGTCCAGCGTACTGGTAAGCCCCGACGGCAAATACGAATTTGAGGCTGCCCACGGCACCATCACTGATCTTTATTACAGATATAAAAACGGAGAGACCGTCTCCGTCAATCCCACCGCCATGATATTTGCATGGACCGGCGCCCTTGCAAAAAGGGGCGAGCTGGATGATACGCCGGAGCTTACAGCCTTTGCAAAGGCCATTGAAAAGGCCTGCATTGACACCATCGGCGATGGTACGGTCACGGGCGATCTGGCACCCCTATGCGGAAAAAAGGCCTCAGATACCCTTACTTTCTTAAAGGCAGTAAGAAAACATGTAGAAATCTAAGCAGGAGGCAGATAAAGGCATCATGAACGATAAGACAGTGGTACTTAATGCAGAACGCATAAACTATGACGGTAAGGCAGGCTTTGATGGCATAGCCTCTGAGGTAAAGGTCTACGATGATACGCCCCAGGACAAGATCCTCGAGAGGGTCCAGGGCTATACCGTGGTCGTGACCAAGGAGATCCCGGTACCCGGGGATATCATCAGACAGTTCCCGGACAGTGTAAAGCTTATCTGTGAGGCCGGCACTGGCTACAATAACTTAGATCTTGAGGCAGCCAGGGAAAAGGGCATAAGAGTCTGCAATGTCCCCAATTACAGTACCCAGAGGGTGGCCCAGACAGTGCTCCTTCTCATGCTGGATCTGGCCTCCTCCATGACCAGGCAGCACCGCATGCTGGCAAGGGGAGATCACAGCAACTTTACCGACCGCCTCAGCGTAGATCACATAGAGCTCAACGGCAAGACCCTGGGCGTGGTCGGCATAGGCAATATAGGCCGCGAAGTCATAAGAGTGGCACAGGCCCTGGATATGAAGATCCTGGCCACGGCCCACCATCAAAGGCCCGATGAGGACGGCATACATTATGTTCCCCTTAAGGAACTGCTTTCCGAAAGCGATTTCATATCCCTGCACTGTCCTCTCACCGATGAGACCAGACACATGATAGATGAAGAGGCCATCTCCCTTATGAAACCCGGAGCCTATATCATCAACACCGCCAGGGGTGCTCTGATAGATGAAAAGGCCCTGATACGGGCCCTCGAGGAGGGACGTATAGCAGGAGCAGGCCTGGACGTACAGGAGACAGAGCCTCCGGCAGAAGACAGCCCTCTTTACAGGCTGGATAATGTGGTCCTCACTCCCCATATGGGCTGGAGAGGCCTTGAGACCAGACGCAGGCTTGTGGATAAGGTCAGACAGGACATAGAAGCATTCTGCAGCGGTTCTCCCATCAATGTGATCGTATAACGGAGTGAAATATGTCTCAGGCAGGCATAAGGCTTCAGCCGAAAATGATGCTGCAGAATGATTTAGTATTTTAGGCAAATGTGATATTCAGGTATGGATAATAAGGATAAGGTGATAAGAAAAGAACGGGATATATCCGTAGAGCTGCTGAGGATCGTGGGCTGCCTCATAGTCATAGGCGTCCACACCTGCCTCAGCGCATATGTCAATGGAGTTTATGATAAAAGCAGGCTTTTCATGTCCTGCTTTTTTGCTGACGGCGTAGCCATCTTCTGGCTCATTATGGGCTTCTTCCTCTTTCGGAGCAGCAGCTATAGGACCGTGGTAAAAAGGAGCGCAAAAAGCATCCTCCTTCCCCTGGCCCTGATAACAGTATTTTTATTTTACTTTGAGGGCTTCCTGCTTGGCGGAGAAAGCCTTTCCCAGAGCCTTTACGCCTCCCCTGAGGAATATCAGCTTGCCTTCATGACCCTCCTTGCCTGGAGGAACCCCATAGGCAGCGCCTATCATCTCTGGTATCTCTATGTATATATGCTGGTCATACTGATATTTCCGGTGCTTAAGGCCTTTGCGGATTATCTGGATCATGACATAAAAAGAGCAAGGGCCTTCATGCTCATATCCCTTGCTCTGCTCGTGCTCAATGATATCACCAATAACAGGCTCCTGTCCTGCTCCCATGATTCGATAAACGGGCTCTTTCCTGCAGCCATCGAGGTGCTCTGGGGGCATATCATATACAGATACAGAAAGGAACTGACCCGCAGCTTCAGTCCCATTGCAGGACTTTCTGCCCTTTTCGGTTTCTTTTTGCTCAATTATGTCAGGATGTCCATAGAACTCTACCGCGGCTCCATAGGTGAGACCAACTATATACTCTACTGGTTCAGCTCCTTCGGCCTTCTCTGCGCCCTCTGCATGGCAGTGATGGTCTTTGTGCTGGGAAGACATATCAAAGGAGATCTTCCCCGCCGCCTCATCCTGAGGCTTGGAAGGGATACCTTCATCATATACCTTATCCATCTCACCATAGCAGGCCTTCTTGGCCGCTTCGGCATAAGCTATCGCATAGACAGCTTCCTTGCAGGCCATCTCGGGATCGGCCCCGCCTATGAGCTTTCAATAAATCTTGCGATAATATTTACCGTATTCCTGATCGGCCTAGTCATCGCAGAGCTCTTCTTCGGGCTCAGATATGCAGTATGCCGCAGGCTCCGAAGCGGTAATCATGGACCTGTCTCCCCTCAGGATCCCTGAAGGCCGCAGCTGTTCCCCTGATACTGCCCGAAGCTATGGCATTCATGCAGTCCATAAGCTCTCTCATGGGAGTCTTTCCGCCTGTGCCGGATCCATCGGATCCGCTGCAGGCATTTTTCGTATCTGCTTCTTCAGTGCAGGCATTTTTCATATCCGGTGCTTCGCAGGCATCCGCCGTTTTTCCTTCAGGAAGCTCCAGCGGGCACTCCCCATGGCAAGGATATATGGTCCTGAAGGCACCTTCCGCATAAAGCTCCTCAAGTCTCTCAAGGGTCCTGAGATATGCTCCGTCCTCTCTTCCGTCTCCGAACATGAATACCGAGGCATGGGACAGGGTATCTCCGGGGAAGATCAGCCCGTCCTTTCTGTCAAGGAGAGAGATGGAGCCGGGAGTATGGCCCGGGCAGTGCAGGACCGTAAGCTCCCTTCCCCCAAGTTCAAAGCAGAAGCCCTCATGCAGAGGCTTAAGTCTCTGTCCCTCCGGCTTTCCGTTCCTCTCATATCTTTCCACTTCAGCCTCATGGATATAGAGGCTCTC
>CALWMV010000004.1 GCA_944382125.1 uncultured Lachnospiraceae bacterium | reverse complement strand
ATATTCGTCTATGCCAAGCTCCTTTGCCGTAAAGGATGCCACCGCCTCACTGTCTCCCGTGAGCATGATGGTCTTTGTAATGCCGCTCTTTTTCAGGCTCCTTATGGCCTCAGCGGCGTCATCCTTGAGCACATCAGAGATGATTATGTGTCCTGCATATTTCCCGTCTATGGCCATATGTATGACTGTACCGGTCTTATGGCATTCGACGGGTTCAGCCCCCACAAGCTCCATAAGCTTATCATTGCCGCAGGCCACCTCATGACCATCCACACGGGCTATGACTCCCTTTCCGCTCTCTTCCCTGACCTCGCTCACTCTGCTCCTGTCAGGTTCCTTCCCATAGGCCTTTATGATGCTTCTGCTTATGGGATGGGTAGAGGAGCTCTCAGCCAATGCCGCAAGCTCAAGGGTCTCAGCCTCGGGCAGGATCGTATGATGTATGCCTGTCACCTCAAATACGCCTCTCGTAAGGGTACCGGTCTTATCAAAGGCTATATATCTGGTATCCGCAAGTATCTCCAGGTAATTTGAACCCTTTACCAGGACTCCCTCCTTGCTGGCACCGCCTATGCCTGCAAAGAAGCTCAAAGGTATACTGATGACAAGAGCACAGGGACAGCTTATGACAAGGAAGGTAAGGGCCCGGTAGAGCCAGTCTCCCCACATGGAAGGTACTCCCAGCACTGCCATCCTGAAAAGGGGCGGCAGCACCGCAAGTGCCAGGGCGCTGTAGCATACGGCAGGGGTATACACCCTTGCAAATCTGGATATGAAGGCCTCGGATCTGGATTTTCTGGAGCTGGCATTTTCCACCAGATCCAGTATCTTTGATACTGTGGACTCTCCGAATTCCTTTGTGGTCCTTACCTTTATAAGCCCGCTCATGTTGATGCATCCGCTTATGATGCTGTCTCCGGTCCTTATGGTCCTGGGGACGCTTTCACCCGTAAGGGCAGCCGTGTCCAGAGTAGACTCTCCTTCAGTGACTATGCCGTCTATGGGCACCTTTTCTCCCGGCTGCACTACTATGATGCTGCCGATCTCTACCTCATCGGGATCCACCTTTTCAAGATGTCCCTCCTTTTCGATATTGGCATAATCGGGCCTTATGTCCATGAGCTCACTTATATTGCGGCGGCTCCTGCCGACGGCATAGCTCTGGAACCATTCTCCTATCTGATAAAACAGCATAACGGCTATGGCCTCGGTATAGTCCCCGTCTCCTATGATCCCCAGGACTATGGCTCCCACTGTGGCCACTGCCATCAGGAAGCACTCATCAAAGACCTGATGATTCATTATGCCCTTCGCTGCCTTTATCAGGATGTCATAGCCTATGATAAGATAAGGTATCATATAGAGCAGGAATCTCAGCACTCCCTCTGTCTTTGAAAAACCAAGGGCTATCATGAGCACAGCCGCTATGATGATCCTTACAAGCATCTTTTTCTGTTTCTTAGTCATCCTTTATCGCCTCTTTATTAACTTCCTGATGCATCACCCAGGCAGGGACTGGCTGGGTGATCTCTTCCTGCGGCCGGCCTCAGCCTAAACAGCCTCCGGCCATCCCTCAGGATCAGAAATCAAAGAAATATCTCACAGTCAGACTCTACCCTCTTGCAGTTCTTAAGGACCTCTGCCATGACTGCCTTCGCATCTGCTCCGTCCTCAAACTCAACATTCATCTTGAGAGTCATGAAGTTCACTACTGCATCCTTTACTCCTGCAGTATCCTTTGCTGCCTGCTCCATCTTGTTTGCGCAGTTGGCACAGTCCACATCGATCTTATAGCTCTTTTTCATGGTCATTCTCCTTATTATATTTTTCCTTCACTTTCAGGAAGGATAAGCTTTACTCAAAACAATTAAAAGTTTATTTAATCGTTTAATTGGATTATAGCACTATCTAAGCCAAAGTCAATATGCTATAATTAAAAAATCATTTAATTTATTCAATATTAAATCATGCTTTATAGTCTGCTGAAACTGTCGGCGAAGGACATTGCTACGCAGCAGTCCAAAACGACAGTTTTACAGACGTTGGTTTGCTTAAGTATCTTGGAAGAAAATCTTGCGTTATAGTCTGTTGAAACCTCTGCCGTCTGACATCGCAGGGCGGCAGTCAGTCGGCAGAGGTTTTACAGGTAAATTTTTAGTTATTCAAAATAGTGATTAAGGAAAGCAATGATATGAATCTACCCCATGACCATGGTCAGAAATTTGAACAATGCTTCGATCATATGCCCGCAGCAGAGGACTTCCTGACTGTATCTGATATCTTCAAGCAGCTCGGAGACGGAAGCAGGGTCCGCCTCTTCTGGATACTCTGCCACTGCGAGGAATGTGTAGCAAATCTCTCAGTCATGATGGGCATGAGCTCTCCTGCCCTGTCCCATCATCTGAAGCTCCTTAAGGGAGCAGGCCTGATCGTCAGCCGGAGAGCCGGCAAGGAGGTCTACTACAAAAGCTCAGGCACGAGGGAGGCAGAGCTGCTTCATCATATGATAGAGGATCTGATAAGCATATCCTGCCCCACAAAGTGACTCCTTTCCGCAGGCTGCAGTCCAGGACCCTGAAAATAGAATATTATGCACTGATATTGACATTTTTATGTCAAAAATTCGTCGATAATGCACGATGAAAAGCTTGACTTTATGTGATATCCTTGTAGCGTAAGAAGAGAAAAGATTTTAGATCCGCGCTGCGGAAGATTGAGTATCAAAATAAGGAGGATACTGTTATGACAATGAAAATGTACAACATCAGCGATATCGAAGGCTTCATGAACATAGTTAATGAGTGCCAGGGCAATGTATATATCATCTCTCCCGAAGGAGATAAGCTGAACCTTAAGTCAAAGCTTACACAGTACTATGCACTTGCAAGCATGTTCAGCTCACCCATCATCTCCGAGCTGGAGCTTGAGACTGAGGATCCCGAGTCTGCAAAGAGACTCATGGAGTTCATGATGTCAGGCAACTAATCAGCCGGACAAAAGCTCAGCTAAGGACAATGATACTATAAACCATGACAGGACCGGAGATCCGGTCCTGTTTTTTTTCTGCTGTTTTATATCTCCTCAAAGCAAAAGCCTGCTGCTTTCCCCAAACACCTGGATCCGAGCAGGCTTTTGCCAGCGTGTTATGAACTATAACTTAAAGTTAGTCTATCGTCCTTATCCCGTTTTGAAAAGCATGAGGTTTACGGCCTCCAGAACATCCTGAGCTTTTTCCCGGCTTCTTTTATGAAATACTCGATCTTTTCATCCTGCGGTCCCTCTTTAAGCATCACGCCATATGGAAAATCCACATTTTCCTTTATGGGGATGATCACAAGCCCCAGCTCATCTATATACTCAGGCAGCCTGTGCTGTTTTTTCATCACGGCATAGGTCTTCATCATGACAAGCTTTCTGAATGTCAGGGTGCTATGCTTATGCATATGTATACTGGCTATCATCAGATCTATCTGCTCAGCCTCCTTCATTGAAGATAAGTATAATGTCGGATCTCATGAGCGATGCTTCTGCTTCCCTATAAGCACTCCGCATATAAAAAGCGGGATCAGGGTGAGAAGTATGCTGCTCGTCCCGAAGATGCCCCAGGCCTTATAGCCTGCTGCGGCTCCGCCATAAAAACAAAGGAGAGTCCCTCCGTAAAACAGGGCCCGGTCAGCCTTCTTAAGCCTGTCCGGGTCTTCTTTTTTTGTCATAACCCAGGCTGCTGCTGAAGTCACGGTCTGCTTCAGATTATTTGTGGAAAATATCGTCGAACAGCTGTAGCCCCTTGCCATCTCAAAGCTGCACCACTGAAAGGCCACGGCAAAGCAAAGGGGACAGAGAGCCAGAAAAGGATCCACATCCTCAGGGATGATGAGCAAAGACAGTATTGCAAGGACATCCAGGCCTATCGAGATATAGCGAAGCTCCAGCCTCGTCTTCATCTTAAGGGCTGTATGGCATATGAGGCCCAGGATATATATGAGAAGAGCCAGGAGCCTTGAGAGCAGGGCCTCCGGGTCCTTACCGAGGATATCGCAGACTATCTCTATCATATTGGTGGTCTCCGCTGCGGCAAAGACTCCCATCCTGCTCATTATGGTATATACTCCCATCAGGCCTCCGCAGAGAGCCATCAGATGATGTATCGCAGTTTCAAATCTTATGGCTTTGTTATTTTCCTTCATCATGAATACCTTCTTTTTATATTTCTGAACCTTCTCTTCGCCATCAGAGCCTCTTAAGGAGCTTTCTCCCCAGTGTAAGATAAAGTATCACCGAGACTATCGGTCCCAGTATATCCGAAAAGGGCTCACAGAGGAAAACAGCCTCGACCCCAGCCAAAGGCGGTATCAGGAATACACAGGCAAAGTATACCACCTTCCTCCAGGCAGAAAGGGTAAAGGCATATTTGAATATCCCCATGCCCGTAAAGCCATCCACTATCGTATACTGAACAGGAAGCAGGAGTACCCCGAGGGTATATACCTTTATGATCTGCTTCGTAAGCTCTATATACTCCCTGTCCCTGGTGAAGATACATATGAATATCTCCGATACGGTCTGGGCCAGTATGAACATGACTGCACAGAAGATAAATCCGATAGCCAGTATCCATTTCTGTGCCCTTGCTATCTTGTCCGCCCGTCTTGCACCGTAATTATAGCCCAGTATGGTCTGGGTCCCTCCGGTTATGCCCCCGAGGGGCATGGTTATCAGCAGCATGAAGGACTGGAGTATGGTATTGCAGGCAAGGAGCATATCTCCCCTGGCTCCGCCTCCATACTTTGTTATCATGGCATTGAGGGATATGAGCATGATATTATCAAAGGCTATGATAAGAAAGGGCGTAAGGCCAAGCCTGCACACATTTTTTGCATTTCTTAAGCTCGGCTTTCTTATATGTATCCTGAGGGCGGACTTCGTCCCGAAAAGGAAGCTCAGCACATAGATGCAGCTTGCAAGCTGGGACAGCACCGTAGCGATGGCAGCTCCGCTTACTTCCATATCAAGAACAAATATGAATATCGGATCAAGCACTATATTGAGCACAGCTCCCAGGAGCACCGAACGCATGCCGGCTCCCGAATAACCCTGGCATATGATGAACTGATTCATGCCTGTGGAAAGGAGTGCAAATATGGTCCCGGTGAGGTACCAGCTCATGTATTCATCCGCATAGGGAAATACTGCCTCTGAAGCTCCGAACCACCATAGCAGTCTGTCCTTCATCAGGAAGGCCAGCATCATCACAAACACGGATATAAAGCTCAAAAAAATAAAGCAGTCTGAAAGGATATCCTCCGCATCCTGCTCTCTCTTCTGACCCAGCTTTATGCTGACCAGAGGGCCTCCGCCTATGCCTATCAGGGAGGCAAAGGCCGATATCATGGTAAGTATCGGCCCGCATACCCCGACACCTGCCAGGGCTGTCTCTCCTATCACTGCTATATTGCCTATGTACATCCTGTCCACTATGCTGTAGAGGACACTTACGAACTGGGCCACCATGCTGGGAAGGGCAAGCCCCAGCACCAGCCCCTTTATATCATCCGAATCAAGCTGTGTAGTCATACTTTTCTTCCATTTTCCTGACTTTTGATTTTCTCAGATCTTATTTCCAAATCCATCCAGAGGGATCTCTTCAAATCCCTGATCAGTAAATACCCATACCGATCTGAATCCGGCCTCCAGGGCCCTTGCTTTCGCACGGTCAAAGTCATGGGCTATGGTGCCTATATGATGCGAATCGGAATTTATGATTATCCTTCCTCCCATACCGCAGAGCGTTTTCAAAAGCACCATATCCGGATAGGGCTCAGTCCTCCAGCCTCTGGACATGGCTCCAGTATTGACCTCAAATATCAAACCCTTTCGGGATAAATGCTCCATTGCTTCAAGTGCCCTGCTGAGATATCTCCTGCTCCCTGCATCAAACATGGGACATTTCTCATTGAACTTTGTTACCAGGTCAAAATGTCTTATTATATCACAGTCCATGGAATCAGAGAGCCTTGCGATATTATCATAATAGGCGTCCGTCATCTTATAGGGGTCATTATCAAAATGCTCCTTTATAAGCCATTGAAGAGCCCCGGGGCTTTCATCTACATTACAGAGCCTTCCATCTATCATAAAACCATGGGCAGATCCTATGACATAATCCAGGCCGTTTTCCGGCCTTCCAAGGAGATCCAGCTCAAGTCCCACATATATTGCTGTCCTCCTCTCTTCTCTAAGGAAGAGCTGCTTTATCGCTTTGGCCTCAGAAAGATAATCCGCCATTCGCTCATCGGATATGCAGAAATCCTCTCCTCCCGTCTGGAAGCTGTGTCCCGAAAATCCAAAAAAATCCAGCCCCAGGCTCTCTGCGGCCTCCGCCATCTCAAGGAGACTGTTTTTTCCGTCATCATATATGGAATGTGTATGAAGATCCCCCGTCATATGTGTCTCTCCCATACCGTTCAGCATATAATTTCTGTTCTTCCCTGCGGAAGGCTTTCATTCGTTTTCGCGGCTGTCTAAACTTAAGGCCTGTCCAGGCATCTGACTTACATTTCCCTCCAGAGCTCTTCTATCTCTTCTGCCTTTGACTTCCTGAGCATAAAGGCTCCTGCGAACGCCGCCGCTACTGACATGATAACCGCCCAGATAAGTATCAGTCCCGGTATAATCATAAGGACATCATAGGGCAGATAATAGGATATGAGGCTCGGCACCCGCATGACAGATTCCTGATATGCAGTCATGTCGGCCTGCAGCGGCACATATATCATGCTGAGACCTGCGCAGAAATCAACAAGTGCATGCAGGATCACACAGGGCCACAGATTCCTGCTCCTGATATATGACGCTGCAAACATGACTCCTATCCCGGCAGCATAGGCTATCTGGAAGACTGTTCCGACCGGATTCGAGAAGAAATTTCCGATATGCAGTACCCCGAAAAGCAAAGATGAACACAGCACTGACTTTAATACTCTGTGCCTGTCCCCTTTCCAGTGATGCATCATATGGCCCACAAGTATAGCTCTTACCACTACCTCCTCAAAAAGTCCTATGGCGCTGTTGCTGAAGATCATAAGTATAAGGCTTTCCGGCACTATCGGGAGGTCACTCAGCCCGCTTATCAGATTGAGGCACATAAACGGTATGGCCGGCCAGCAAAGAAGCAGCCCAAGTCCGAAGCGTTCGGTACGAAATCCCATGTGGAACTTTCCTTTATAAGACTCTCTCATAAGTATGATGCACAAAAGCGCAAGGCTGAAATGCTGGAATGTATCATCCCAGGTATATGGCGTCTTTTTGAGAAAAGCAAGGCTGAAGCTTTTATAGACTATAAGTACGGTGACCACGCTGAATATCACCCAGAACCAGGGAGCATGCTTCTCCATAAAATCATGCAGAAAACCGCTCACTGATGCTTTTTCAGTTTTTCTCTCATCAAGTCCGTTTGTCATATGTCTCTCCTTTAAAGTATTTTTAACATGCTAATGATATATCATGGATCGGCCTTCGTCAAACGGGAAATCATCCATGGTCACTTCAGGAAAAGGATCCTCAGTCACTTCAAAAAGATGTATTCAGTTTCAGAAGACCTATCTTCGTCAAAGCTGTAGCCTCCTGTGGAAAAGCTCTTTATCTGCTCAGGCTCTGAGGCTCCCGTGGAAGCCATATATCTTACCATTTCGCCTCTTGCCATCTTGGCATATACACCCTTCTGCACTATACGGTCTCCTGAAAGTTCTCCGAAGATGCAGCTTATATATCTGTCCTCCGGACAAAGATACTTCTCTATACACTTTGAATATTCCTTTGAGGCGAGGTTTATGATGATACGGCTTTCATCCAGGACCTCCTCATAAAGGCTCTGTCCCCAGAAATCATAGAGATCCCTGTATCCGTCTGCTGAAGCCCTTGCCTGCATCTCAAGTCTGTATGGCGTCACCCCGTCCAGGGGCTTAAGCACCCCGTAAAAGCCTGAAAGTATGCGAAGATGCTCCTCTATATATGAAAGCTCATCCTTTTCAAATACTGCAGGAGCCATGTATTTATACTGTATCCCGTCATAGGACAGTATAGCCGGGGTCAGCCCCTTTTTCAGATCCATATCAAGGAATCGTTCATGATTCTGCTGAGCTATCTTTTCATTGCAGGCCCAGAGTTTTTTCTGCTCGGCAAAAGAAAGGGAGCAGATATGCTCCCTGAGCCTCTCTGTTCTTTCAAGAAAGACAGGTACCCCTTTTGACTCCAGCCAGTCCACGTCTTCCTTCATCTGCTTTGCGGGGGCTATAATGATCCTCACGAAAGCTCTCCCAGCATCTGAGCAGGATTATCCGCAGCCTTCACATTGCCGAAGGCCTTTATGATAACTCCCTCTTCATCTATCAGGTAGGTGCTTCGCACCACTCCCATAGATACCTTGCCGTAATTCTTTTTTTCCTTCCATACATCATAAGCCTCTATGACCTTTCTCTCTGGATCGGAAAGAAGTATAAAGGGCAGGCCGTATTTTTCCTCAAATTTCTTGTGAGAGGCAGTGCTGTCCTTACTTACTCCCAGAACTACGGCTCCCTTCTCCTGGAATTGAGGATAAAGCTCACCAAAGGAGCAGGCCTGCTTAGTGCAGCCCGGCGTCATGTCCTTAGGATAAAAATACAGTACTACCTTATGGCCCCTAAACTCAGATAAAGAGCGCAGCTCTCCATTCTGATCCGGAAGTTCAAAATCCGGTGCCTTGGTTCCTATCTCCAGCATATCACGTCCTCCTTCAATGGTTTATTTCATAATATATTTCACTTGAAAAAAATACGCATGCCATGGCTTCATGCATACCTGATTTTGTGATTATTATTTTAACCCATTTTATACTTTTTCTCATTACAAATTTAAAAAGCTGTCGCCGCGAAAAACCTTCACGATAACAGCTTATTTAAGTCATACCCTTTTACAGGATTTGTTTATTCAATATCAGAAAATCCTCTGAGATAAAGCCTCAGAGAATAACAGGTGGTGACAAAGACAAATACCAAGAAATGGCCCCATGGGATATACCCATGAGGCCAGGATTTGGTGTCAGATTGGTGTCAATTGGCGTCAAATCAGTTCATTTATTCGATTTTTCTGAAGATCATTGGTGTCAGAAATATCTGTCCTCTAATCGCTCTTTATCCATCCTGCGCCTTATCGTCTCGCAGACAAAGGTCGCTGCCAGTGATATGCAAAGGCAAAACAGGAATCTTCTTTTGAAACCGTCGTCCATCAGCAGACCCTCATCAATAAAGCTTTGCTCCTGCAGGTATGCTGTCATCCAGCATGAGGAGATTGAGTCCCTCATGTCCGTCATACTCGTATACTGCAGATATCAGCATGCCCTCTGAGTTTATACCCATCATCTTCCTCGGAGGAAGGTTCGTGATGGCTACGCAGGTCTTTCCTATAAGCTGCTCGGGCTCGTAGAACTCGTGGATGCCGCTTAAGATGGTCCTCTTACGGTCCGTGCCATCGTTGAGTATAAACTTAAGGAGCTTCTTTGACTTCGGCACTGCCTCGCAGTCCTCCACCTTCACTACCCTGAAATCAGACTTACTGAAGGTCTCGAAGTCCACCATATCCTCAAAGAGGGGCTCTATCTTTACCTTTGAAAGGTCCAGTTCCACCTTCGGTATCTCAGCACCTGCGGCTGTCTCTGAAGCTGTGCTCTGGGCTGCAGTTGAAGCAGCTTCGGCCTGCACATTTCCCTGCGCCTTCGATGTATCGTTTTTATCGAGGGACTTCAGTGTCGGGAACAGCAGTACATCTCTGATCGCATCGGAATCGGTGAGCAGCATCACAAGCCTGTCGATGCCATAGCCTATGCCGCCTGTGGGAGGCATGCCTATCATCAGGGCGTTCATGAAGTCCTCATCCGTGGTATTGGCTTCCTCATCTCCTGCAGCAAGCAGGGCCTCCTGGGCCTTGAAGCGCTCTCTCTGATCAATGGGGTCATTGAGCTCAGAATATGCGTTTGCAAACTCTCCTCCGTTTATGAAGAGCTCAAATCTCTCAGTATATTCAGGCTTGTCCGGCTTACGCTTTGTAAGGGGGCTTATCTCAACAGGATGATCCATTACGAAGGTAGGCTGGATGAGCTTGTCCTCCACGTACTCCTCAAAGAAGAGGCTGAGGATATCTCCCTTCTTATGCATCTCCATAAATTCCAGCTTATGCTCCTTTGCAAGGGCTCTGGCTTCGGCATCATCCTTTACCTGATCAAAGTCTATGCCCGTATATTCCTTTACAAGCTCCACCATGGTGGCTCTCTTAAAGGGCTGTCCCAGATCGATCACATTGCCCCTGAAATTGAGCTTTGTGGTGCCGCAGACCTTCTGGGCCACATGGCGGTAAAGGCCCTCGGTAAGATCCATCATGCCGTGATAATCCGTATAGGCCTGATAAAGCTCCATCAGTGTGAACTCAGGGTTATGCATGGCATCGGTGCCCTCATTCCTGAATACACGGCCTATCTCGTATACCTTCTCAAGTCCGCCTACTATAAGTCTCTTGAGATACAGCTCCAGGGATATGCGGAGCTTCTTATCCTCATTGAGGGCATTGAAATGGGTCACGAAGGGACGGGCTGCCGCTCCGCCGGCATTTTCCACCAGCATGGGAGTCTCGACCTCCATGAAGCCTCTCTCATCGAGATAATTCCTGATCTCCCTGAGTACCATGGATCTCTTTATAAAGGTATCCTTTACCTCAGGATTCATGATCAGATCCACATAACGCTGACGATAACGCATATCGGTATCCGTTATGCCGTGGAACTTCTCGGGAAGGACCTGAAGGGACTTTGAAAGCAGTACCACGCTCTCTGCATGTACTGATATCTCTCCTGTCTTGGTCTTGAATACGGTGCCCTTTACCCCGATTATGTCTCCGATATCCAGCTTTTTGAAATCAGCGTAGTTCTCTTCTCCCACGCTGTCCCTGGCCACGTAAGCCTGTATGCTTCCATTGCGGTCCGAGATATGGCAGAAGGAGGCCTTTCCCATAACACGCTTGAGCATGAGCCTGCCTGCGATAGAGACCTCTTTTCCTTCCAGCTCATCATAATGAGCCTTTATCTCATCTGAGTGATGGGTCTGGTCATATTTTGTTATGACAAAGGGATCCTTTCCCGCTTCACGAAGCTCTGTAAGCTTGTCCCTGCGGGCCTGAAGGATATGATTAAGTTCTTCAGCGCCATTGTCCCTGCTGTTCTTTGTAGTATCGTTCGGCATACCGGCTCCTCTCATTCTCATTATTTAAAAGCACGGCCTGCACCTTCACGGTACAGACCGGGTACTTCCTGATGCCTGGCTTTATGTGCCCTGCATCCTGCTATGGTTTCAATCCATCTTTCTTACTTCGAGCACCTCATAGCTCATCACGGCTCCTGAAGGGAGGCTGACCTCTACCACATCGCCCTTTTTATGTCCCATGAGCGCTGCGCCTACGGGTGACTCATTGCTTATCTTCTTCTGACGGCTGTCTGCCTCGGAGGATCCTACTATATGATATGTGGCCTCCATGCCGCGGCTGGTCTCCCTGATGGTGACCGTACATCCGACATTTATCTTATCTGCGTCAAAATCCTCATCTACTACGACTTCTGCATTTTTAAGGATCTGCTCAAGCTCGATTATACGTCTCTCGATCTCCGACTGCTCATCCTTCGCAGCATCATAATCAGCGTTCTCGGAAAGGTCTCCCTGTTCCCTTGCCACCTTGATCTTCTGGGCTACTTCCTGTCTTCTGACTACCTTAAGTTCATGGAGCTCGTCCTCGTACTTCTTGAGTCCGGCAAGAGTAAGCATCGTCTTTGTTACTGCCATTTTATGCTTTCACTCCTTTATTACGCAAAATTTATGCGCAGATATTATAATCTTACTGGCGTAAGCTGTCAACCTTTTAAGGCTCTGTGCCCCTTTGCCGCGGCTTTCCGATGCCGTACGCGGCACCGTCAGCCCTTCATCCCATCTGCTCCACTATGCCCCGAAGCTCCTCAAAGCTGCTCATATGGTTCATGGCCTCACGAAGCCTCGAGGAATTTGCTATCCCGGAGGTGTACCAGGCCAGATGCTTCCTCATCTCCAGCATGGCCATATGTTCTCCCTTATGCTCTGCCATCAGCTTTGCATGACGGAGTATCATGGCTTTTCGTTCCTCCATGTCCGGCTTCGGAAGGAGCTCGCCGCTTTCAAGGTAATGCGCTGTCCGCTTCATGAGCCAGGGATCACCCTTCAGTCCTCTTCCTATGGCCACTCCGTCGCAGCCGGTATATTCCATCATCCTCTTTGCATCTTCAGGCTCGAAGATATCTCCGTTTCCTATCACCGGTATGCTTACGGCTTCCTTCACGGCCTTTATAATGTCCCAGTCCGCCTTTCCTCCGTACATCTGCTCCCTGGTCCTTGCATGGATCGTCACTGCTGCCGCTCCGGCAGACTCCGCCATCCTTGCAAATTCCACGGCATTGATATGCCTGTCGTCAAAGCCTTTCCTGAACTTGACCGTCACCGGTCTCTTAAGCACCCTGCACATGGTCTCCAGTATGCGGAAGGCCAGATCCGGATCCTTCATAAGGGCTGAGCCCTCATGATTCCCCACTATCTTCGGTACTGGGCAGCCCATATTGACATCCACTATGTCAAAGGGCCCGCAGACCTTCTCCGCCTGGGAGGCCATGATCATCGGATCAGATCCGAAAAGCTGTACTGCGGAGGGATGGAGGTCCTCATCTGTCTTCAGTATGGTATCATTGCCCCTGTTTTTATAAAGTATCGCCTTTGCCGATACCATCTCCGTGGTCACAAGACCGGCTCCCATCTCCAGGAGTATCCTCCTGTAGGAGTAATCCGTCACTCCGGCCATCGGAGCCGCCGTTACCGGTGATCTGAGTTCAACATTTCCTATCTTAAGCGTCAATATCCCAACCTCTTAATCTTCTTCTCCGAAGAACTTACGTGAAAATTCCTCCAGCATGGAAAACAGTTCCTCGTTGTCCTTCCTCATCTTTGTGATCTTCAGCTCCGCCCCTATCTCGTCTATGGGCTCCATGGTGGAGATCAGGAGCCTGTGATCCTCAGAAAAGCTGAGGATTATGACTCCTCCCACATCCGAGCAGTAGAGCACGCATATGATCTTAAGCTCTTTTTTCACATCCTCCGGCAGCATGCCATACTTTTCTTCATTAAAATAGAAGCGCATATTGGCCGAATTTGCTGCACAGAGTATATTGCTGTCCTTTTTACCTTCCATGACTCAGTCTCCTCAAAAGAAAAGGGAGCTATACAGCTCATCGAGTCATATAACTCCCCGTACTATCATCAGGATATTACTGATCTATCAGTTTATCATCTTTGTGGCGATCATGAACTCCTCTTCCTCGATGTTCTTCTTCATCTGAAGAGCCTCCTGGATATCGAAGTCCACATACTTGCCGTTCTTATATGCCACTACCCTGTTGGTAGCTCCCTCTGCCAGAAGCTCAGCTGCCTTTGCTCCCATTATGGAGGCATATACCCTGTCCTTACAGGTGGGCGAGCCGCCCCTCTGCATGTGTCCCAGGATGGTAGCCCTGGTCTCTACTCCGGTGGCTGCCTCTATACGTCTTGCCATGGAGGTACTGTGACCTATGCCCTCGGCATTGATAATGATATAGTGCTTCTTGCCCCTCTTCCTTGCCTCGGTGATCCTGTTGACTATGGCCTGCTCGTCCCCATCATATTTCTCCGGGATCAGTATCTCCTCGGCTCCGTTTGCGATACCGCACCAGAGAGCTATATATCCGGCTCTTCTTCCCATAACCTCTATGATCGAGCAGCGCTCATGGGAAGTGGAGGTGTCTCTGATCTTATCTATCGCTTCCATGGCGGTATTGACCGCAGTATCAAAGCCTACGGTATAATCCGTGCAGGCAATGTCAAGGTCTATGGTGCCGGGGATACCTATGGTATTGATGCCAAGGGCCGCCAGCTTTCCGGCCCCCTTGAAGGATCCGTCTCCGCCGATGACCACAACGCCGTCTATGCCATGCTTGCGGCAGATCTCAGCACCCCTTTTCTGTCCTTCCGGAGTCGTGAATTCCAGACATCTGGCAGTATAAAGTATGGTACCTCCCTTATTGATGCAGTCAGCCACGGAGGCCCTGTTCATATCAACTATCTCTTCAGCCAGCAGTCCCGCATAGCCTCTCATGATTCCCTTGACTGCCAGACCCTTCTGCAGTGCAGTCCTTACGACCGCTCTTATGGCTGCATTCATTCCCGGAGCATCTCCTCCGCTGGTCAGTACGCCGATGGTCTTTATCTCTTTTTTAGCCATAGCAAAACTCCTTCTTTGACAAAATAAACAGATTTAACGGTCCGGGTGTCCCGGTCAGCATCCGCTGCCTTATATTTTCATCCCTTCCATTCCTTAACGGAAGATACACCCAACCGAGTATTTAGTTTACAACATTAGCCTGCTGCTTTCAATCTTTTTTCAAAAAATCTACGGTCCGGACATTATCCTCTCCGAAGGCCTCCCTGAGCTTCCCGAGGAAATCAGCTGAAGAGTCCACTCTCATGGACTTTCCAAGATTTTTTATCTTCCTCTCCCTGCGGAGATATACCGTAACGTCTGAGCCTCCGGGATTTTCAAAGCAAAGATCGTCAAGCTTGGAGGACTGACTGTCATAGTCCTGTTTGTCCGAAAAGGCGATCCAGACTTTTTTTGCGGTCCTGTCAAAGGGTATGATGTCATCTGCTATCAGAGAAGCATTGTTGTCCCTGCCTATATTTATCCTTCCGCTTACATAGACCTTTGCATCCTCGGAAAGATACTGGCGAGTCCTGTCAAATACCCCCGGAAATACCACCGCCTCAAACTGTCCGTAAAGGTCCTCTACAGTGATAAAGGCCATCTGGGTATTGTTCCTGGTGATCTTGACCTTCATCTCAGTGATGATGCCCCCGCTGACCACCTGCTGCCCTTCCCTGAGCTCACAGGCCTCCTCACCGTCTTCAGCATAATACTTTGAGGATACAGCGGTAACTATCCTGTTGAAGCTGTCCATATAATTCTCTATCGGGTGCCCGCTCAGATATATGCCCACAGACTCCTTTTCATACTGCAGGAGCTCATCCTTACTGAATTCATCCACCATGGGGAATCTGGCCTTATAGTCCTTTTTTTCTTCCTCTCCCGCAAGTTCAAAGAGATTCATCTGCCCTTCTATCTCGCTCTTCTTTCTGTCCTGAGCATTTTCTATCAGCTTCTCACTTATCTGAAGCTTCTGCTTTCTGTTTCCGGGAAGGCAGTCCAGGGCTCCGGCCTTTATGAAGTTCTCCACGACCTTTTTATTGACGCTCTTCGGCATCCGGTCTATGAAATCCTCAAAATCCGTGAACCTTCCCCGCCGTGTCCTTTCCTCCACTATTTCATCCACGACGCTCCTGCCTACGCTTTTTATGGCTGAAAGGCCAAAAAGTATGCGTCCGTCCCGGTCCGCAGTAAATCCCTTTGAACCCTCATTTATATCAGGGGGCATAAGCCTGAGTCCCATAGCCCTTGAGCTCATGATATACTCTGAGATCTTTCCGGGCATGTCTATGACGGAGGTCATAAGAGCCGCCATGAATTCAGCAGGATAATAATACTTGAGCCAGGCAGTCTGATAGGCAACAACTGCATAGCAGGCTGCATGGGATTTGTTGAAGGCATAGGAGGCAAAGTCCGTCATCTCATCAAAGATATGGTTGGCCACATCCTCCGGGATGCCGTTGTTTATACAGCCCTTCACTCCCTCCTCAGGATTGCCGTAGACGAAATTCTGCCTTTCCTTCAGCATGACGGAGGCCTTCTTCTTGGCCATGGCCCTCCGCACCAGGTCCGCCCTTCCGAGGGTATAGCCTGCAAGGCTCTGCACTATCTGCATGACCTGCTCCTGGTAGACTATGCAGCCGTAGGTGCTCTCCAGTATGGGCTTCAGCTCCTCGCATTCATATATGACATCAGCCTTGTTTCTCTTTCCCTTTATATATCTAGGTATGAAATCCATGGGGCCGGGCCTGTAAAGGGATATGCCCGCTATGATATCATCCATGGACTCGGGCTTGAGTTCCTTCATGAAGGAGGTCATGCCTCCGGATTCCAGCTGGAACACCCCCTCAGTATCCCCTCTGGATATCATGTCAAAGACATTTTTATCAGTCTCATCCAGATGATCTATGTCTATCCTTACTCCGTGGTTCCTTTCTATCTGATCCACGGCATTTTTTATGACGGTAAGGGTCCGAAGTCCCAGGAAGTCCATCTTGAGAAGGCCCAGCTCCTCCAGGGTCACCATGCCGAATTCGGTAACTATGGTTCCATCCGGATTCCTTGAGAGGGGCACGTATTCGTCAACATTCCTTGCTGCGATCAGTACCCCCGCCGCATGGGTGCTGGAATGTCTCGGCAGGCCCTCAAGACGCAGGGACATATCTATCAGATTCTTTATGGTCTCACTGCTCTCATAGGCATTCTTGAGATCAGGACCCTCGAGAGCCTTTTTCAGGGTTATCCCCAGCTCCTGAGGGACCATCTTGGCTATCCTGTCACACTCATTGTAGGGGATGTCCAGGACCCTTCCCACATCCCTTATGACGCCCCTGGCTGCCAGAGTACCAAAGGTAATGATCTGGGCCACATTGTCCTTGCCGTACTTGTTTATGACATAATCTATGACTTCCTCACGCCTTTCATAGCAGAAGTCCACGTCTATATCAGGCATGGAGACCCTTTCAGGGTTGAGGAAGCGCTCAAAAAGCAGATCATACTTTATCGGATCGATGTTTGTGATGCCAAGGCTGTAGGCCACTATGGAGCCTGCTGCAGATCCTCTTCCCGGTCCGACAGGTATATCTCTCTTCTTTGCATAATGTATGAAGTCCGAAACTATGAGGAAATAGTCCACATAGCCCATTTTCTCTATGACTGAAAGTTCATATTCAAGGCGGTCCTTAAGCTCCTCCGCCCTGTCACCGTACCTTTCGGAAAGTCCCTTATAGCAAAGCTCCCGGAGATAGCTGTCCGCATCCCTGCCCTCCGGCACATCAAATCTGGGCAGCTTGGTCACGCCGAATTCTATCTCCACATTGCAGCGTTCCGCTATCCTGTGAGTATTATCCAGAGCCTCGGGAGCGTATCTGAAAAGCTCCCTCATCTCCGCCTCGCTCTTTAAGTAGAACTGGCCTCCGGGATAACGGAGCCTGTCCGTATCACTTACCTTTTTTCCGGTCTGGATGCAGAGCAGTATGTCGTGGGCCTCGGCATCCTCCTTGTAGGTATAATGTACGTCATTGGTAGCTATCATGGGGATATGGAGTTCCTCCGAAAGCCTCATGATCCCGGGATTGACGAAACGCTGATCTTCATAGCCATGATCCTGAAGCTCCAGAAAAAAATTGCCCTCCCCGAATATATCCAGATACCTGAGGGCTGCCTTTCTGGCCTCATCATACATGTTGCGCAGCAGCAGCTTCGGGATCTCACCTGCAAGACAGGCCGAGGAAGCTATAAGTCCCTTATGATACTGTCTCAGCAGTTCCATATCCACCCTCGGACGGTAATAATAGCCTTCGGTAAAGCCCCGGGACACCAGCTTCATAAGATTATGATAGCCCTCATTGTTCTCGCACAGTAGCACCAGATGATGATAGAGGGATTCATTCGGCGTCTTTTCCCTGTCAAAGCGGGAACCTCCTGTCACATAGACCTCACATCCCAGGATGGGCTTTATCCCCTGCTTCCTGGCCTCCTTGTAGAACTCTATCACTCCATACATGGCACCGTGGTCGGTGATGGCTATGGAATCCTGTCCCAGCTCCTTTGCATGAGAAATAAGCTCCGGTATCCTTCCGGAGCCATCCAGCAGTGAATATTGGGTATGAAGATGAAGGTGAGTAAATGCCATATCCTTGTCTTTCTTTATGCGGCTATTTTCGTCTTCCGGTCCGACTTCTGATCAGGCTTTCTTTGTTTCCTTGTCTGGCTGCTGATCCGATTTTTCCGTCTCCTGGTGCGTTTCCTGAGCCGGCTCCTTTTTTGTCCGTTCCCCTTCCCTTCTTAGCCTGAGCTCCTCAGCGAGGGGTATCATGCGGCGCTCCCTGGGGAAGTGTCCGTCCCTTACGTCCTTGAAGAAGCTTTTCATAAGCATGGAGCATTCCTCTCCGTATACTCCGGTCACCGTCTCCACCCTGTGGTTAAAGCCCTCCTGGGAAAACATGTCTATGACCGACCCTGCACATCCGGCCTTCGGATTCATGCAGCCTATGACCACCTTAGGGATACGGGCCTGAACTATGGCGCCTGCACACATGGGGCAGGGCTCCAGAGTCACATAAAGCGTGCATTTTTCAAGGCGCCAGTCTCCCATATATCTGCAGGCCTTATTGATGGCTATGATCTCTCCGTGATAAAGCACATTGCCCTTTTTGGTACGCTGATTATAGCCTCTGCCTATGATCTTTCCCTCATAGACTATCACGCAGCCTATGGGGACCTCCCTTATGGCATAGGCCTTCCTGGCCAGCCTGATGGCCTCCCTCATGAATCTTTCGTCGTCACTGAGTTTTCTCATTTTTTCTTTTCCAGGTAGGGTTTAAGATATCTTCCGGTAAAGCTTTCCTCCACCTCACAGATCTCCTCAGGTGTTCCCTTCGCTATGACGGTACCTCCTCCGTCTCCGCCCTCAGGGCCCATGTCTATGATATAGTCCGCAGTCTTTATGACATCCAGGTTGTGCTCGATAACGACTACCGTATTGCCGCCCTCAGCCAGTCTGTGGAGTATGTTTATAAGCTTATGGACATCGGCAAAATGAAGTCCCGTCGTCGGCTCATCCAGTACATAGATGGTACGTCCTGTGCTCCTCCTTGAGAGCTCCGTGGCAAGTTTTATGCGCTGGGCCTCTCCTCCGGAAAGTTCCGTGCTGGGCTGTCCCAGCTTTATGTATGAAAGTCCCACGTCGTACAGGGTCTGGATCTTCCTCTCGATGGAAGGCACATTCTCAAAGAATTTGAGAGCCTCCTCCACCGTCATGTTTAGTACGTCATAGATAGACTTTCCTTTATATTTTACCTCCAGGGTCTCCCTGTTATATCTCTTTCCTCCGCAGACCTCACAGGGTACATATACATCGGGAAGGAAATGCATCTCTATCTTGATTATACCATCTCCGGAGCAGGCTTCACAGCGTCCTCCCTTGACATTGAAGGAAAATCTTCCCTTGGTATATCCCCTCATCTTTGCATCCGGTGTAGCTGCAAACAGATCCCTGATCATATCGAATACTCCGGTATAGGTAGCCGGATTGGACCTGGGAGTACGCCCTATAGGGCTCTGATCTATGGCAATGATCTTATCAAGCTGCTCAACTCCTTCTATGGATCCGTGCTTCCCGGCTATGACCTTGGCCCGGTTCAGCTTCCTTGCCAGGGACTTGTAAAGGATCTCATTTATCAGGGAGGATTTGCCTGAGCCCGATACTCCCGTCACGCAGGTAAATATCCCCGTAGGGATGGATACATCTATGTGCTTGAGATTATTTTCATAAGCATCGTGTATGGTGAGCCAGCCCTTAGGCTCTCTTCTGAGCTCAGGTACCGGTATGCTGAGTTTTCCTGAAAGATACTGGCCCGTGATGGACTCAGGACACTTCATGATCTCTTCGGCAGTTCCGGCAGCCACCACGTATCCTCCGTGTTCTCCGGCTCCGGGGCCTATATCCACCACGTAGTCAGCCGCCCTCATGGTATCCTCATCATGCTCCACCACTATGACCGAATTGCCCAGATCCCGGAGCCTCTTAAGAGTGGCCAGGAGCTTGTCATTGTCCCTCTGGTGAAGTCCTATGGAGGGCTCATCAAGTATATAGGCGACTCCCACCAGTCCTGAACCTATCTGGGTCGCCAGCCTGATGCGCTGGGCCTCTCCTCCCGAGAGAGTTCCTGTGGCCCGGGAAAGGGAAAGATAGTCCAGCCCCACGTCTATCAGGAAGCTGACCCTGGCATTTATCTCCTTAAGTATCAGGGCCCCCACCTGCTTCTGAAAATCACTGAGACTGAGACTCTGTATCCTGTCCCGGAACACCCTTATGGATGTGTTGGTCATGTCATAGATATTCTGATCTCCCACCGTCACGGCAAGGGAAGAAGCCTTCAGCCTCTTTCCGCCGCAGAGGGGGCAGGTATCCTTGCGCATGTACTCCTCATAGGCTGCCTTCATATCCGCCGAATAGGCCTCCCGGTATCTGCGTTTTATGTTTTCAAGCAGTCCCTCAAAGGCAACATCATGGACATTGCCTCTTCCGAACTGGCTCTCATAGTATACCCTTACCTTATGACCTCCCGTGCCGTTTATGATGATATCCCTTATACGCTCAGGCAGCTCGCAGAAGGGAGTATCGAGGCTGAAATCATATTCTTTTGCCAGGGCCTCCAGCATAGCATGAGTATAAGAACCCTTCTGTCCGCTGGACTGCCAGCCCATGACGGCTATGGCTCCCTGATTGAGGCTCAGGGAGGGATCGGGTATCATGAGCTCCACGTCAAATTCCATCTTATAGCCCAGTCCGTAACACTCAGGGCAGGCCCCATAGGGATTATTGAAGGAAAATGACCTCGGCTCTATCTCTTCTATACTGATGCCGCAGTCCGGGCAGGCAAAGTTCTGGGAAAAGGTGAGGGGCTCTCCTCCGATGATATCCACTATCATAAGGCCTCCTGAAAGGCTGAGGACATTTTCTATGGAGTCAGTGAGCCTCTGGAGTATGCCCTCCCTCACTATGAGCCTGTCCACCACTATCTCTATGTTATGCTTTATGTTTTTATCAAGCTTTATCTCCTCTGAGAGCTCATACATGCTTCCGTCTATGCGGACTCTCACATAACCTGAGCGCCTGGCCTGGTCAAGGAGCTTAACATGCTCTCCCTTCCTTCCCCTTACCACGGGAGAAAGGAGCTGTATCCTGGTACCCTCAGGAAGCCTCATCACGGAATCCGCCATCTCATCCACGGTCTGGCGCTTTATCTCCCTGCCGCACTTCGGGCAGTGGGGTATGCCTATCCTGGCATAAAGCAGTCTCAGATAATCATATATCTCCGTCACCGTTCCCACCGTGGATCTGGGGTTATGGTTCGTGGATTTCTGGTCTATGCTTATGGCCGGGCTCAGTCCCTCTATGCTCTCCACGCTGGGCTTCTCCATCTGCCCCAGGAACTGTCTAGCATAGGAGGACAGGGATTCCATATATCTGCGCTGGCCCTCTGCATATATGGTATCGAAGGCCAGGGATGACTTGCCGGATCCGGAGAGTCCCGTCAGCACCACCAGCTCATCCCTGGGTATATCAAGATCTATATTCTTCAGGTTATGCTCGGAAGCTCCCCTGATTTTTATAAATTGTTTTGCCATATCAATCTATTCTCCAGATAATCAGAGTTCTCTCAGCCATCTCCATCTCTTATAGATAAAGGGGTAGATGTAATAAAGCAGCAGCGACAGAGCTGCACCTGCAGCCACATCCACTATGCTGTGCTGTTTTGTGGCCATGGTAGCATAGCTTATCATCAGGGCTATGACTATGCAGTAGGCCTTGGCCGTATCCGTAAATACAGGAAGTTTTGAATCCTGTATGACCAGAGCTATGGCCATGATCGAGGATATATGGATGGAAGGACAGACTCCATAGGGAGTATCCACTTCCCTTATCCACTGAAGGGCCCTGGAGCATACATCCGTTCCGGTTATGGGCTCACGGAGATCTATGCCATTCGGCCACAGCACATATATGATAAGGGAGATGGTCATGCCTGAAAACATGACCACAGAAAGGCGCTTGAACTCCTCAGGAGACTTCATGAGGAAGAACAGCAGCCAGCCCGGAAACCAAGCATACCATATGGCATAAGGTATGATCATATACTGGTTGAAGGGTATGTATCTGTCCAGGGGACATACTATGATATAGTGGTCCAGCGGCAGCTTGTCTATGATAAAGAAAGCCGCAAGATAGACCGGCAGATACAAAAGAAGCAGACAGTACCTGTGTCCTCTGATATATTTTAAAAGATCCTTAAGCATCCTCTTATCCTCCGGATATTGCCGAAAGGGTCCTGCCCCCACGGCGCATAAATCAGCTCACACAATTCTAACTTAATATAAATACCTTTTCAAGAGCAGTGCATCAAATTACATCTCCTGCGCCCTGCTTGATACAGGGCCCTGCCGCCCCTCTGCTTCGGTAATCATGATCCCCGGCCTGCTCCCGCAGTCCTGCCGTATACAGGGGCTCTTGCTAAAGCTTCGTGCTGATGCTAAAATGCTTGAAATGAAACTTTTTCTGCTTATAAGAGCCATAGTAAAAAGATCGAGCCGGGACGAGATCACAAGCTACGCCGGCTCTGTTTCGTTTTGGCTCATCATATCCGCAGTGCCATTCCTCATGCTTATCATGAGCCTCGTATCCCATATACCCGGTCTTGGCAGGGAAGATGTGACTGATGTCATCTATTCCGCCCTTCCGGATATGGTGCTTCTGCATGAGCTTGTAGATTCGGTGCTGAACAATATCTATGTCAGCAATACTGTCACCCTCATCTCCCTGAGTGCCGTCCTCACCCTCTGGTCTGCCTCCAGCGGCGTCTATCGCCTTGAGAGGGCCATCAGGAAGATAAACAGCACGCCTCACAGGAAGAACTATGTCAGGAACAGGATCGAGGCCCTGTTCTATACTCTCCTGTTTATGATCGCCATCATACTCAGCCTCCTGCTTCTGGTCTTCGGCTCAGCCATAGGCCTCCTTGTCATGGAGCATTTCCCTCTGCTCACCGACGCCATACTGATGTTCCTGGATCTCAAGACCATCATCACAGCAGCCCTGCTGTTTCTTTTTATCGTATTTATATATATGTTCATACCCGGAGTACAGGATGAACGCCGCCCTGTCCTTCCCGGAGCCATCCTCGCCACCCTGGCCTGGATACTGGCATCCTATGCCTTTTCTATCTATTTTACTTATTTTAAAAATATCTCTTATATGTACGGCTCCCTCGGAGCCCTGATACTTCTCATGTTCTGGCTCTTTGCCATCATCTGCATCATTCTGGCCGGTGCCGAGGTTAATGCAGTCCTCTATGATCTCGGCCTTACCTCCATATCCAATATAAAGGCCTTTTTCAAGGAATAAGTCTCTGCTGTTTTCATGCCCTCGCTGATCCGGCATTTTTCTGAGCCAGTCATATCTTCTTTCATTCACAGTCTTCTGTAATCTTTCCATATAGTATTCAGAAACTATCTTCTTTTCTCCTGAAATGTTCTTCCAAAAACCGCTTGCTTTATATACCCATAAGGGGTATAATTACTTCCAGTAAGATACCCCGTGCGGGTATACTCCACAGACTGGTCTCAGCTGCCTGTCCTCTCCCTCACAGGACGAAACGGGTGCAGGCCCCGGCCGCACAAAGCATATTCATCATGGCCTGTCCTGCACCTTTCCCGACTCAGGAAATGGATACAGGCACAGGCTCCGCAAAAAGGATAAAATCTATGGAAAAGGATCTTAACGAAAAGAAGTCTGCTCCCTGCCCCAGATGCAGCGGAAAGCATAAGCAGCGCTCCGAGAAGGAATACCGGAGCCTTATGAACAGGCTCAGCCGCATCGAGGGACAGGTGCGGGGCCTTAAGAACATGCTTGAAAGTGATGCCTACTGCACCGATATCATGATACAGGTCTCAGCGGTCAACGCAGCTCTCAACTGCTTCAACAGAGAGCTGCTGGCCGACCATCTCAAGACCTGCGTTACCGATGATATAAGAGCCGGACATGAGGATACCCTGGATGAGCTTCTGAAGCTCCTTCCAAAGCTTATGAAATAAGACTTTCCCCTGTCCGGATGGCTATTTTCAAAAGGAGCTGTTATGCAGAATTATAATGTGACCGGCATGAGCTGCGCTGCCTGCAGCGCCCGTGTCGAAAAAGTTGTTTCAAAGGTGCCGGGAGTCACCTCCTGCACCGTGAGCCTTCTCACCAACTCCATGAGTGTGGACGGCACTGCCTCCGAGAAGGACATCATAGCCGCAGTAGAGGGGGCCGGATACGGAGCCTCCCTCAGAGGTGCGGAAAAGGCCCGGGGAAGCTCCTCAGTCTCAGAATATGAGGACATGCTCAGGGATACTGAGACTCCGAAGCTCAGGCGCAGGCTGATCATTTCCCTCTGTCTCCTCATCCCCCTCATGTATGTGTCCATGGGAGGAGTGATGTGGGGCTGGCCCCTTCCGGCATTTCTCCGGGACAATCCCATAGGGATCGGGGTATATCAGATGCTCCTTTCGGGCCTCGTCATGACGATCAATCAGAAGTTTTTTATCAATGGCTTCAGTGCCCTGCTCCATAAGGCTCCCAACATGGATACCCTTGTAGCCATGGGCTCTGCTGCTTCCTTCATATACAGTACCTATGCCCTCTTTGCCATGACCTGGCAGAACTCCATTGGCAATTACAGCCAGGTCATGCACTATATGCATGAGTTTTATTTTGAATCTGCAGCCATGATCCTTACCCTGATCACAGTGGGCAAGATGCTGGAGGCCAGATCAAAGGGCCGTACCACCGACGCGATAAAGTCCCTGATGAAGCTTGCTCCCAAGACAGCCACCGTCATACGTGACGGCCAGGAGCTTACTGTGGGTATCGAGGAGGTTGGCATAGGCGACCATTTTGCGGTAAGGCCCGGTGAAAATATACCTGTGGACGGCATGGTCATTGAAGGCATGAGTGCAGTCAATGAATCCGCCCTTACCGGAGAAAGCATTCCCGTAGATAAGGCTCCTGGTGATAAGGTATCTGCTGCCACACTGAATCAGTCAGGATACCTCCTCTGCCAGGCCACAAGGGTCGGTGAGGACACCACATTTTCCCAGATCATAAAGATGGTCAGCGACGCAGCTGCCACCAAGGCACCTATAGCCAAGATCGCCGACAGGGTATCCGGCATATTTGTGCCCACGGTCATAAGCATCGCCGCCATAACCACCATAGTATGGCTGCTCTGCGGACAGGAATTCGGCTTTGCCCTGGCAAGGGGCATCTCCGTCCTCGTGATAAGCTGTCCCTGTGCCCTTGGTCTTGCCACCCCCGTGGCCATCATGGTCGGAAACGGCATGGGAGCCAAACACGGAGTCATGTTCAAGACCGCTGTCTCCCTGGAAGAGACCGGCAAGATAGATATAGTGGCCCTGGATAAGACAGGCACCATAACCCTGGGAGAGCCGAGAGTCACCGATATCTGGACTGCTCCGGACGTAAGCGAAGATGAACTTATGTCCCTCGCCTATTCCCTTGAACAGAAGAGTGAGCATCCCCTGGCCAGGGCGGTAGTTGCAAGAGCCTCTGAGCTCGGCATGAAGGCCGATGCCTGTGATGATTTCATGGCTGTGGCAGGAAACGGGCTTTCAGGACATATAGGCGGGACCGAGGTATACGGCGGCAATCTTAAATTCATAAAAGAAAAGGCAGCCATACCGAAGGAGGCAGCAAAGGTCTCCGAGACATTTGCGGATGCAGGAAAGACTCCCCTCTTTTTTGCAGCCGGCACAAAGCTTTATGGTATCATAGCCGTAGCCGATGTCATAAAGGAGGACAGTCCCAAGGCCATAAAAGAGCTCCAGGATATGGGCATAAGGGTCGTGATGCTGACCGGTGACAATGAAAAGACCGCCAAGGCCATAGGAAGTCAGGCCGGTGTGGATGAGGTCATCGCAGGCGTGCTTCCCGACGGCAAGGAGGCCGTGATAAGGAAGCTGATGGAAGGCGGAAAGACTGCCATGGTCGGAGACGGCATCAATGATGCTCCTGCCCTTACCAGAGCCGATATCGGCATAGCTATAGGAGCCGGTACGGATATAGCCATAGATGCAGCGGACGTGGTGCTCATGAAGAGCCGGCTTTCCGATGTGCCCGCAGCCATCAGGCTCAGCCGGGCGACCCTCAGGAACATACACGAAAATCTCTTCTGGGCCTTCTTCTATAACTCGATAGGCATCCCCCTTGCGGCGGGAGTATTCATCCCCCTCTTCGGCTGGCAACTCAATCCCATGTTCGGTGCGGCAGCCATGAGCCTTTCGAGCTTCTGTGTGGTGACCAATGCCCTCAGGCTCAATTATTTCAAGATGTATGATCCGAGCCATGACAGGAAGCATAAAAACAGACATAAGGCTGTCAGGGAGCAGAGCTCCGATACCGTACTCTCCTGCAGTTCCTGCACCGCGGAGGTGCCGGAGCCCTGCAGCAGTGATGCGGCCTGCAGCTGCAATATCAATATATCAAATGAAAAGGAGAACGATCACATGGAAAAGACACTCAATATCACAGGAATGATGTGCGGACACTGCGAGGCGAGGGTAAAGAAGGCCCTGGAGGCAGTTGACGGAGTAGCAGAGGCAGTGGTAAGCCACGAGAAGGGCACCGCTGTAGTAAAGCTTTCAAAGGACGTGGCTGATGAGGTCCTTAAGAAGGCTGTTACTGACCAGGATTATGAGGTGACCTCCATAGCCTGAGTCCTGCCCTTGGACCATCGGTCCAAAAATCATGGACATCTTAATATCATTGACATCCTGATGTCATGAGCATCTTATCCCTCTGCCCTGCGCCGGTCCTGAGCTTTCATTACCGCCGTGCGGCGGAGGGATCTTTATTACTGAAAAGATAGCCTCGTTTTTTCGGACTATTTATGATATGCTCCTTAAGACAGTATAAAAGCAGCATTATAAATCAGTAAGGACATATCTTCGACATGAATGATAACAATGATCTTAAAATAAAAAACGATACTGAAATCACCGGGATCCTTAAAGAAACAGGCTCCGTTCCTTCAGAGGCCGGAGCCATAGATGCTTCAGGCAGTGGTATTTCCGTCTCCTCTCCTGTCACCGCCCCTGAGCCTGGCAGAAGGGCTCTTTCCCTGCGGAAGGGAAAGGATATAAATGTGGAGCTCCTTCGTGTCATTGCCTGCCTCATGGTCATAGTGACCCATGTGCGTCCGATGATCATAAGCGCCGATCTCAGGGTCATGGATTCCGTTTTACTTATGCAGACCCTTGCGGCCCCCGCAGTTGGTATATTTTTCCTGATAGCAGGCTTTTTTGCTCCCAGGAGCAGCAATTTCCTCCGGTCATGGAATAAGTATCTCACCTCCGTACTGCTGCCCGCCATACTCCTTGCCATAGCCACGGATTATCTTGAGGACTGGATCCAGGGAAGCTCAGGCATCATAAGGAGCATGATGGAGGGGGACCTGTACTGGAGCCTGCGAAATGTATTTGAATGTCTGATAAGCCTCGATGCTGGTCCCTTCGGGCTTTACAACGCCCATCTATGGTATGTTTTTACCTATATGCTCATCATGCTCTTCCTTCCCGTCATGTGCGTGCTGGCACGTCATGCGGACAGAAGGGTGCTCTGGTTCTTCGCCATACTTGTGAGCTACAGGCTCATCATAGTGGATATAGAGACCCTTACCGGAAGTCTCTTCAGGATCTACCAGACCACCATACTGCCTCCGGAGCTGGCCATCTTCATGCTGGGATACCTGGTCTATTCCGGCCTTGCCCCCTGCCGCGGCAGAAGGCTGACCGCCATAGCAGCTGCCCTGAGCCTTGCAGTCATCTTCAGTGCCATGTTCATCTTCCAGAAGAAGCTTTACGCCGATATGCTGGCAGACCCTTCCGTAGATGTGACTGCCCTCAACACCTCAAGTCCCTACTTCCTTACCTGGGTAAGCGGACTTTCGGTGCTTGCAGCCATAGCCATCACTGTCCTTGTGCTTTCCCTGCCCCTTAAGGGAGAATGGCTTTACCGTATCCTTGGGTTTGCCGGGGAGCTCACATATCCTGTATATCTGGTGCATTTTCCGATACTTGCAAAGCTGATAACCTCCGGCCTTCAGCTTAAGCTCTACGGGAGATTTGCAGGCTCCGGAGCCGGAGAGCTCATATACACTGTACTCATGACGATCATAGTATATGTCCTCTCCATGCTCCTTTCCTTCTCTATCCGTTTTGTCTGGCATCATATCAGAAAGGGACTTTCAGCTGTCCTTTACAGGCTCAGAAAGGCTGCAGACTGATCCTCGGCATCGTTTTCGTAAAGGCTCTTCCATCCTTACAGCTAAAAAGCGAAGGCCCGGCTAAAAGCCGGGCCTTCTTTTATCTCTCCCCCTCGGGAAGCTTATTTTATCTTTATGATCTCGTCGCAGTATACGCAGCGGTAAAGTCCTGCTGCCTCATCCACAGCCTCAAAGCTCTGGGGGAGCTCCTGCTCCGTTACGCTTATGCAGGCGGGATTTGCACACCTTGCCGAACCTTCGAGCATCTTTGCCGGTACTTTTCCTGCAGGCCTGTGTGCTCTCTCATCTTCTTTCGTGAGTCCCAGGAGATACATGATCAGGGCCATCCTCATCTGCTTTCCGCAGTAGGTCTGATAGAAGTAGCAGGCTCTCTCATCCTCATCCACCCTGACAGAGATCTCATTGACCCTGGGAAGGGGATGCATGATGCAGAGGTCGGGCTTTGCGGCATCCAGCTTTTCTTCAGTCAGCACATAGCTGTTCTTGAGTCTTTCGTATTCAGCCTCATCCAGGAATCTCTCCTTCTGTATCCTGGTCATATAGAGCACATCCAGATCAGGTATGGCAGTCTCCAGATCCCTGGTCTCGGTATACTCAGCTCCTTCGGAGGCAAGCTTCTCTATCATGTACTCTGGAAGCCTGAGCTCCTCCGGTGAGATGAGCACATATCTTATGCCCTCATATCTCTGGAGCGCATCTATCAGGGAATGTACTGTACGCCCGTACTTCAGGTCTCCGCAGATGCCTACGGTTATATCTCCGATCCTGCCCTTCTTCCTTCGTATGGTCAGAAGATCCGCCATGGTCTGGGTAGGATGAAAATGTCCTCCGTCTCCCGCATTGACCACGGGAACATTGGAATGGAGCGAGGCCACGTATGCCGCTCCCTCCCTGGGATGTCTCATGGCTATGATATCCGCATAATTGCTTACCACCTCGATGGTATCCGCTACGCTCTCGCCCTTTGAGGCAGAGCTGGAATTAGCTGAAGAAAATCCGAGCACGGATCCCCCAAGGGAAAGCATGGCAGATTCAAAGCTGAGCCTTGTCCTCGTGGAGGGCTCAAAGAAAAGCGTGGCAAGCTGCTTATGCCTGCATACCTCTGAAAATGCAGCCGGATCCTTTTCTATCTCGTCTGCCGTATCCATCAAAAGCTCTATCTCCTCCTTTGACAGATCCAGTATATTTATTATGCTTCTGACATCCTTTTTCATCTTCTGACTCCTTTAAATGTGATTTATTGCAGCCCGACGCGGACAGCAGGAGCAATCTTACGCTTCCGCCGCCCAGTCTTCGTATGCTTTTCTTTTTACGATCAGTGCTTCATCCAGGACTCATCCGAAGGGTTATCTCTGAACTTTAAGAGCTTCACTTCATCGCTCTCCTTTATGTATCCCTCTTCAACGGCAACCTTGACCAGAGTATCCAGATCGGAAAGGCTGTGGTTCTCAACTCCTGCCTCAGCCATGCGGTCCAGACCCTTCTTCATTCCATAGGTAAATATGCTTACTATGCCAAGGACCTCGGCTCCGGCTTCCCTGAGAGCCTCAACGCACTCTATGGCAGAGCCTGCGGTAGAGATCAGATCCTCGATCACGACCACCTTATCTCCCTGCTCCAGTCTTCCCTCTATCTGATTGTTCCTGCCGTGGTCCTTTGCCTTGCCCCTTACATATCCCATGGGCATGCCGAGCTTATATGCTGCTATGGCTGCATGGGCTATGCCGGCTGTGGATGTGCCCATCAGGGACTTGGCCTCAGGATAATACTTCTTTACTGTCTCAGCTATGCCGCTCTCCACTATCTCCCTTACCTCAGGAGAGGAAAGCACCAGCCTGTTGTCACAGTATATGGGGCTCTTGATGCCGCTGGCCCAGGTAAAGGGCTCGTCAGGTCTTAAAAATACCGCCTTGATGGAAAGCAGTCCTCTTGCAACTTCTTCTTTCATGATCATTCCGTCCTTTCGCATTTTCTTATATAAGCAGGCCCTCAGGCCCATATCAAACATCCAGCTTCGGCTTGGGTCTCATCACGGCAGCCAGCCGGATCCTGAGCTTCAGGGAGCTGTTCATCAGCCCCTGTCATCCGAAGATCCAAAGGGATACACCATCCTGCCTTTATAGAAAGTGGCCATTACCCTTCCCTTCACCTCGGCTCCGTCAAACAGCGTGGATCTTCCCATTGAGTAAAATTTTGATGCATCGATCCTGCAGCTGTTTTCCAGATCCACTATGGCAAGATCGGCCTCGTCTCCCTCTTTAAGGAAGGCCCCGGGCCCTGATATGCCGAATATCTTCCTGGGAGCCTCGCTCATGAGTCTCATCATGTCAGCAAAGCTTATGATCCCGGGTTCCACCAGATATGTATATACCGCTGCCAGCGAGGTCTCAAGTCCGGTAATACCGAAGGCTGAGCCATCCAGTCCCTTTCCCTTTTCCTCTGCACTGTGGGGAGCATGGTCCGTGATGATGCAGTCTATGGTGCCGTCCTTTATCCCTTTTACGAGTTCTTCCCTGTCCTCGGCGCTCCTGATGGGAGGATTCATCTTCCAGGCTCCGGATTCCTTAAGGTCCATATCCGTATATATCAGATAGTGGGGACCTGTCTCGCAGGTCACCTTAACGCCTCTCTTCTTTGCCTCCCTTATGAGCCTCACTGATTCTTTGGTGGAGACATGGCATACATGATAGGCTGCCCCTGTCTTTTCTGCAAGCCTTATGTCCCTTTCCACCTGCTTCCATTCGCTCTCGGAATTGATGCCCACATGTCCGTGCTCCCTGGCATAGGCCCCGTCATGGATACAGCCTCCCGGCTTAAGCTCATTTTCATCCTCACAGTGGGCTGATATGACCTTATGGAGCTTCGCGGCCTTTCTCATGGCAGCCTCCATAAGCTCCTCCTCCTGGACCCCCGTGCCGTCATCGGAGAATCCGCATACATAAGGGGCCATGGACTCCATATCAGAAAGCTCTCCTCTGCCCTTCCTGCCCATGGTGATGGCTCCGAAGGGGATCACTTCTATCAGGGCATCCCTTCTTATCAGCTCCAGTTCCTTTTCAAGGGAGGCTCTGTCACAGGGTGCAGGGTTCAGATTAGGCATGGCAAGCACTGAGGTGACTCCGCCATGGGCTGCTGCCATGGTGCCGGTCCTTATGGTCTCCTTATACGAAAAACCGGGCTCTCGCAGATGCACATGTGCGTCTGCGAGTCCCGGTATTATGTAAAGTCCCGAAGCATCAAAGCTGTCATCAAAGCTGCGATCAGTATCGAAGCTTATCCTTCCGTCAATTATACCAATGTCCTGTCTCTGAAATCCCGATCCCGTATATACCTTTCCGCCTCTTACAAGTATATCCATAGTCAGTCCTTTCAATATATGGCCGGAGGTTCCCTGTGATCCTCCGGCCAAACCTGATTTATTTTACGGAATCAGCTCTGTTTTGTCAAGACGATAAATAAATAAAAGGCTGCAGGCGAAAAAGCCTATCCCGGGCCTTCCGCTGCTCCGATCTTCAGTTCCCGGAGCCTTTACGGCCCCCTCAATATGTATCAAGGGGCGGTGCCACGCTGTCAGGAAGGGGACAGGTATATCGCCCTCTATTCCTTTTTCTTACCTCCTCCTTCGCCTTTTCTATGATATCAGGCCTCTGTGCAGTCCTGACGGCACAAAGGGCCAGCATCTTGGCTGCTGTCAGCATGCCCTTATGGGCTATTGGACTTGCGGCCTGGGCAGTCATCTGCCAGCTGTGCCCCACATTTCCGATGCAGGAGCAGGCCGCAAGCAGATTCAGGGTCGGTACTGCCGCTCCCACATCTCCCACATCCGTGGATCCCGCCTCAAGCTCTATCTTGCCCGGATCGTAGTGGTGTATCTCCGCATCCAGGGGATGCTGCCATATCTCCTCAAGTCTGTCCTCTCCGTACAGCTTTGTGATCTTGTTTCTGATATTTGCCTTGGCCTCATCGCCATAGCTTTCCATAAAATCCTTTGCCAGCCTGTAGTCTGCCTCATCCCAAGGCGGAGCTCCCACCTCGGTGATGCACTCATCAGCCACCGCTGCCAGGGCATCGTTGGGTATGTATTCTGTAAATGCCATGGCAAGCTCACATTCATAGCTGGTGCCGGTCATGATGGAAGCCCCTCTGGCCACTTCCTTTACCCTCTCAAATATCTCCTTTGCCTGAGCCACATATGGAGCCCTTACCTCATATCTTACTACCGCACGGTCCTGGACCACATTGGGGGCAGTTCCGCCAGAGTCTATATATGCATAGTGTATCCTTGCCTCCGGTATGACATGCTCTCTGAGATAATTGCAGCCCACGCTCATGAGCTCACAGGCATCCAGAGCGCTGCGCCCCAGATAGGGAGTGGAGCCTGCATGGGATGAAAGCCCCTTAAAGGTAAAGTTTGCTCCCATGATGGCATTCATATGGACAGCCTCCACTGCATTTTTATCTGAAG
This sequence comes from uncultured Lachnospiraceae bacterium, assembly GCA_944382125.1. GTDB lineage: Bacteria > Bacillota > Clostridia > Lachnospirales > Lachnospiraceae > Avilachnospira. The sequence goes on along the minus strand of CALWMV010000004.1, from coordinate 31,341 downwards.
GATGCCAGGTATAGACGAAGTCCACTCCGTCAAAGGCCCCTGCCCTGGCCATGAACTGCTTGGATCCGGCGCCCTCCTCAGCAGGGCAGCCAAAGTATATGATGGTCCCGTCTCCCCCGCTCTCTTCAAGCCAGGCCTTTATCGCCATGGCCGCAGCAAGGGAGCCGGTGCCCAGGCTGCAATGTCCGCAGCCGTGTCCCGTATTGGGGCAGCCCTCCCTGGGCTTCTTTTTTGTGATCCCGGCCTCCTGGCTCAGTCCTGAAAGGGCATCATATTCTCCCAGTATGCCCATGACGGGCTTTCCGCTTCCCACGGACGCCTCTGCGGTAAAAGCAGTCGGAATGCCGGCAATGCCCTTTTTTACCTTAAAACCGGCCTTTCCAAGCATGTCCTCCAGAAGCTCTGCGGATCTGTATTCGTGGAAGGCCAGTTCCGCATAGTCCCATATCCTGTCATTGACCTCCGTAAATATGCCTGCATTCTCATCTATCCAGTCTCCGATCCACTTTTTATCATCCATGGCTTATGCCTCGCTCCTTTTCATGTTTATTTCAAATCTGTCCATTATGTAAGTCAGTACGGTAGTCAGAAGAAGGTATATGGCTCCTGCTATCAGTATGGACTCCACAGGCCTGTATGTGGCTGACAGCACTGTCCTGTAGGAGGTGGTCAGTTCGTTTATGAAGAATACCGAGGCCAGGGAGACCTGCTTTATCATATTTATGAACTCATTGCCCAGGGCCGGAAGTATGTTTTTTATGGCCTGGGGCAGCACCACCCAGCGCATGGACTGGAGCCCGTCAAGTCCCAGGGATCTTGCAGCCTCATCCTGGCCCCTGTCCACTGCCTGTATGCCTGCCCTGATGATCTCCGAGACATAGGAGCTGGCATTGACTATCAGTGCGGTTATTATGCAGGCGGTATCACTGAGCTCAAAGGGCAGTACCCTGGGAAGGAATATCCAGAAAAAATACAGCTGAAGCAGTATCGGCGTGCCCCTGAGTATCCATACATAAAATCTGACAAAGCCATGGAGCAGTCTTATCCTGCCAAGGCCCATGACTGCAAGAAGGGTACCGATCATCGTTCCGAATATCACGGTCACTGCAGCAAGCCACAGGGTCCCCATGAGGCCCTCAAGATAAACTCCTCCGTATCTTGTCAGTATGTTAAGTATAGTTTCCGGCATCCTGTCCACCCCTTAGGCTTCATACTCCGAGGGAAGCCGCAAGCTCCGAATATTCCTCGTACCATTCTTCATATATTCCTGACTCCAGCACTCCGTCTATGATGTCATTGACGGCGTTAAGGAGCTCAGTCTCACCCTTTTCCATACAGATCCTGGAACCCTGGAGTTCCTCATCCACCTCAAAATCTATATAAGGAGAGATGCAGAGTCCGCAGTCCGGATTGGCTTCAATATAAAGCTCTGCAGGCTTGATGGCAGTTATGCATACATCAGCCTTTCCCTCCTGTACCATCAGATATCCGTCGGTGGTGGCAGAAACCCTCTTAAGCTCACCGCAGCCCTCAGGAAGCTCTGCGGCAAACAGCTCCTGTATGGACCCGCTCTGGACCACTACGGTAAGCTCCTTAAGATCCTCCTTTGATCTTATCTTCTCTGAGAGCTCCTCTCCCAGTATGATGCCGTAGAGGTTTTCCTCGCTTCCATAAAAATATCCCTTACTCATCTCCATGGCCTCAGCCCTGGCCGGAGTATATGCAAGTCCGGATATGGCCATGTCATACTTGCCCTCGGTGATGCTGCTTAAGACAGTCGCAAAATCCAGCGGGATTATCCTGCACTCTACGCCCAGCTGATCCGCTATATACTTTGCAAGCTCCACGTCTGCGCCCACATACATCTCATCTCCCTTTTTTGAAGGATCGATGAACTCATAGGGAGCAAGATAGGGCTCCATCACCACCTCCATGTAGCCCCTTTCCTTTATGGCCTCAAGCCTGTTGACCGCTTCCGAGACCTCCGTCTTTGCCGAGGTCTCAGCCTGGGCCGTGGTACTGCATCCTGAAAATAAAACTGCTGCCATAAGCACTGCTGCCATATAAACCGTACGCTTCATATCCCGCTCCTTTTGATCTCTGCCTGTCTTATCCTCAGAGGCTCACCATAATTCCTGTTCCTCTGCAGTCCGGGCATCACCGTAAAATTCTTTCACTCTGCCGTCTCAGGTTTTACTAACCCTGTTTTGTTTTTACCCTTTGTTTCTTACTATATCACTTTATCATGCTAATATAGTAAAGGATTATAAAGCATTGCTTCCCTTCCTGCAAGTATTTTTTCTGATACAAAAAAGAAGCCGTACGATATATTCGTACGACTTCCTCACTCTTCATCCTTTATATCAGTGCTCAGACAGCACACTGCCGGCGATCGGGGTCGAACCGACACGGGAGTCACCTCCCACGGGATTTTAAGTCCCGGGCGTCTACCAATTCCGCCACGCCGGCAAAATGATAATAAAAAATGGTTCCTCGGGGACTCGAACCCAGGACCGACCGGTTATGAGCCGGTTGCTCTAACCAACTGAGCTAAGGAACCATTAAAGCCGATAGGGGGACTCGAACCCTCAACCTGCTGATTACAAATCAGCTGCTCTGCCAATTGAGCCATATCGGCGTTCACAATATTCAAACAGCTTTTGTATTTTACTAAAATATCTGCTGTTTGTCAATGCTTTTTTATAACTGACGGTTGCCCCGTTTTCTGCCGTTCTTTTGGATAGTCCATGGCTGCAGTATTTATCTGCTTTCGGAAGGCCTCACTTCATTCTCCGGTATCTGACAGACCAGAGCTTTCGGCTCCGTCATCCGAGTACGTCCTTATAAACTCTCAGGACATTTTTATAGAAGACCTTTTCTATCTCTTCCGTGCTGAAGCCTGAAAGTCTCATTGCATCCGCAAGCTTCGGAAGATCCTGAACTCCTGAAAGCTCCAGATCTCCTCCGATACCGTCAAAATCACTTCCCAGGCCTATGGAATCTATGCCAGCCACGTTCTTCATATATTTCAGCTGTCTTATCATATCGGAGATCCGGCTCTTTTGCCCGCCGTTTTTTCGATTCTCCTCTGAAAGGAATGAGGGTGCATAGTTGAGTCCGGCCACTCCTCCGTGCTCTGCTATGGCTCTCAGCATATCATCACTCAGATTCCTGGGATGTCCGCATATGCCCCTGGCATCCGAATGGCTGGCCACTACAGGAGTTGAGGGCTTAACTGTATTGAATACATCCTTGATGCCTGCATCATTAAGATGGGATATGTCGATGATCATGCCCATGGCTTCCATGGCCGAAACGAATTCAAAGCCCTTTTTCTTCAGGCCGTTTACAGTATCAAAGCCGGTGCAGCTGTAGGTATTCTGCCTGCTGTCATAGGCCGATGGATTGGGGTATGCCAGTTCATTTTCATAATTCCAGGTAAGGGTAGCCTTCCTGACTCCCCTTTTATACATGTCCTCAAGCTTTGCCAGGCTCCCCTCAAAGGCTCCGCCCTCTTCTATGGTCTTAAGGGCGGACATGCGGCCCTTTGCAAAATTCTTCTCCATCTCTGTGCCGCTGGTCACAGGACATATCAGGTCTGCATTATCCTCCATCTGCTCGTCAAAAAGATCAGACAGGGCACAGGTGTATTCGTAGGGGGATATCCCCTTTCTTCTGAGCATCTCCAGATCTGAGAACAGGGCAAAGCACTGGCCCATATATCCGGCCTTCTTCATGCGCTCAAGATCCAGCATCAGATTGTTGCTCCTGAGCTCAGGCTCTCCCTCACTTCTGAGTATATCCGGCACATCCTTCTCAAATCTGTCCCTGTGCCTTGCAGAATATATCACGGCGATGGTATCGCAGTGCATGTCTATAACAGGTATCATTTTCCGTCCAGCTCCCTAATTCAAAATAAAAAGGCCCGGATCACTCCGAGCCTTTGAAACGCCCCAACTAGGACTTGAACCTAGGACCCCCTGATTAACAGTCAGATGCTCTAACCAACTGAGCTATTGAGGCATCAGTCTCACACGAGACAAAGGATATTCTATAACTGTACTGCGATTATGTCAAGCAAAAAATCTTCTGACTGCATTTTTGTTTTTTCAGCCCTGTCATTTCCCTGCGATGGCAGCCTCTTTTCCGGCTTCATCACTCTTCCTTTTAAAGTCTCTGATTATGGAACTTGTCAGTATAAAAGCCGTGACTGCGCTAAGCACATCACTTACCGGCGTAGCCAGCAGCAGTCCGGTAAGGCCGAAGGATACTGACATGATGAGGACCAGCGGGATCAGGTAAAGTCCCTGCCGCAGCAGGGATATGAGGGTTGCCCTGAAGCCATAGCCTATGGTCTGAGTGAACATGTTTGCCATATTTATCTCCGCCATAAGAGAAAAGGTCACAAGCTGCATCCTGAATGCAAGCGTACCTATCCTTATGACCTCCGCATCATCCCTCCTGAAGGCGGTGATCACAGGAGATGCAAATATGAAGGCTATGAGACAGAAGGCCGCCAGTGCTATGAATCCCACCCTCAGGCAGAAATCATAGGCTTCTGTCACCCTCTTATATTTCTTTGCTCCATAGTTATATCCGCATACCGGCTGGAAGCCCTGTCCAAATCCCACCATTACTGAATTCATGAAGAGCATTATCCTGTTTACTATGGAGATCGCGGCTATGGCCGCATCACCGTAGGGATGGGCTGCGATATTCATGACTATGGTGGAAAGGCTTGCCACTCCCTGTCTTGTAAGGGAGGGAAGGCCGTTATGGATGATATTCAGATACATCCTGACCGTGGGCCTGAAGTCCGATATCCTCACCGGTATACAGCTTCCTATATGATTGCACAGCCATGTAAGCACCAGAAACGATATGAACTGGGATAATCCCGTGGCTATGGCGGCACCGGCTATGCCAAGTCCAAAGCCAAAGTCATATATGAAGATCGGATCCAGCACTATATTAAGTACGCCTCCAAGGGTAATGCCTATCATGGAATACATGGCATTGCCCTGGAAGCGCATCATATTGTTCATTCCGAAGGAGCACATCATGAAGGGAGCTGCCAGAAGTATGTATCTGGCATAATCCATGGCATAGGGTGCTATGGTCTTTGTGGCTCCAAGTATATATACCAGCTCTTCAAGCCATATAAGTCCGAAAAGAGCTATAAGCGTTCCTGCTGCAAGCTCCGTAAAATAGGCTACTGCCACATACTGTGATGCCCGCTCATTCTTCTGCTGTCCCAGCAATCTTGCTATATTATTGCCGGCTCCCATGCCTATCATATAAGCGAAAGCCTGTATGATGGCAGAAAGGGCATAAATGATGCCTACCGCTGCCGAAGCGGAGGTATTGAGCTGGGATACATAAAAGGTATCCGCCATGTTATATATGGAAGTAACGAGCATGGTTATGATGGTCGGTATGGCGAGCTTTATGACCAGTTTCTGTACCGGCTCATGCATCATCTCATCATAGCGTTCTTCCTGGGTCACCGTATGATCATGGAGCTTTATGTTCATCAGGGTTTCTTCACATCCTCCCCGCAGGCCTCTGCAAATTTCTCCAGAGCCTTCTTCTGTTCCCTGTTCAGGGTCTGGGGCACCTGTACCACCAGTGTCACATAATGATCTCCCCGGACATTTTTATTGTTGAGCATCGGAACTCCCTTGCCTCTGAGCCTTACCTTCGTGTCAGTAGGCATGCCGGGAGTGATGGTATATTCCACCTTGCCGTCCACCGTATCTATATGGATGGGGCCTCCCAGAGCCATCTTTGCAAAGGATACGGGCACTGTAGAGAATATGGTGTTGCCCTGTCTCTTGAACTTCGGATGGGGTGTAACGATGATCTCTATGAGCAGATCTCCCCTCGGTCCTCCGTTCTCACCCGGCTCTCCTGCTCCCTGAAGCCTTCTGGCCTGTCCGTTGTCTATGCCGGCAGGGATTGTAAATTTGAACTTCTTTCTTGTCTGGATGTAGCCAGTACCATGACAGTCCGGGCACTTTTCCTTTATGATCTTTCCGGTACCTCCGCAGTCAGGACAGGTAGTCACTGTCTGCACCTGTCCGAAGAAGGGAGAATTCTGAGTCACCGTGATCTTTCCTCTTCCATGACAGCGCTCGCAGGTCACGGGCGAGGTACCCTTCCTGGCTCCGCTGCCGCCGCAGGATGAGCAGGTGTCCTTATAGTTGACCTCTACCTCCTTCTCGCAGCCGAACACGGCCTCCTCAAAGGAGATACGTATGGATGTATGGATATCCCTTCCTCTCTGGGGCTGGTTCGCACCGTAGCCGCCGTAGGAATAGGTATAGCTCCTGCCTCCGAATCCGCCGAAGCCTCCTCCGAAAAGATCTGAAAATATATCGCTGAAATCCATGCCGCCGAAGTCAAATCCGCCGAAGCCTGAAGCCTGGCCCGCAGCAGAATTCGGATCAAAGGCCGCATGTCCGTACTTATCATATGCAGCCCTCTTTTCAGGGTCTGAGAGGACAGCATAGGCCTCTCCTGCTTCCTTGAACTTTTCCTCAGCTGCCTTATCTCCCGGGTTTGCATCCGGATGATACTTCTTTGCCAGCTGTCTGTATGCTTTTTTTATGGTCGCATCATCGGCGTTTTTATCCACGCCGAGGACCTCATAATAATCTCTTTTCTCTGCCATAGTGTTAGATCCTGTCTCCCTGACATATCTTTAGCGGGGATCATCTCCCCGCCATCAACTGGGCCATACGGTTATGACACCGTATAGTCCTATGGGCCGGTCCTTCCGGGCCGGCCCGATCATACTTTATATAATTTATACCTCTTTGTAGTCACCGTCAACCACATTGTCTCCGCCGGAAGCCTGAGCGCCGCCTGCTGACTGGCTGCCTGCATCCTGAGTACCGCCTGCCTGAGCCTGCTGCTGTGCCTGCTCATACATCTTGGTAAATACAGCCTGCGAGGAATTCATCAGCTTCTCCTTGAGGGACTTGATGTCTGAAAGCTGAGCATCGGTAAGTGTACTGTCTGCGGGAGCATTCTTAAGGGCCTCCTTAAGGGCATCCACATCAGCCTGTACCTGACTGCGGTCAGCCTCAGGGATCTTGTCTCCTACCTCCTTGAGGGCCTTCTCTGTCTGGAATACCATGGAATCAGCCTCATTCCTTGCATCCACAGCTTCCTTTTTCTTCTTGTCCTCGGCCTCATACTGCTGAGCCTCACGGACAGCCTTATCTATATCATCCTTGGACATATTGGATCCGGAGGTTATGGTGATATGCTGTTCCTTGCCGGTACCCAGATCCTTTGCGGATACGTTTACGATACCGTTGGCATCTATATCGAACTTGACCTCTATCTGAGGGATGCCTCTGGGGGCGGGAGCTATGCCGTCAAGTCTGAACTGACCCAGAGTCTTGTTGTCCCTTGCGAACTCACGCTCACCCTGTACCACATGTATGTCAACTGCAGTCTGGTTATCTGCCGCTGTTGAGAATACCTGAGATGCCGTCGTGGGAATGGTGGTATTCCTCTTGATAAGAGGTGTTGCCACACCGCCGAGGGTCTCGATGCTGAGGGTAAGGGGTGTTACATCCAGAAGGAGCACATCGCCTGCACCTGCATCGCCTGCCAGCTTTCCACCCTGGATGGCTGCACCGATGGCTACGCACTCATCGGGGTTAAGGGTCTTGGAAGGCTCCATGCCTGTAAGCCTCTTTACCTCCTCCTGGGCGCAGAGCATACGGGTGGATCCTCCTACCAGAAGTACCTTTCCGAGATCTGCATTGGTTATGCCTGCATCCTTCATTGCATTCCTTACGGGCACATCTGTCCTTGCGGTAAGGTCAGCAGTCAGCTCATCGAACTTTGCTCTGCTGAGGTTCATATCCAGATGCTTGGGGCCCTCTGAAGTAGCCGTGATGAAGGGCAGATTGATGTTGGTGGTAGTTGCTGAGGAAAGCTCCTTCTTTGCCTTCTCGGCAGCCTCCTTAAGCCTCTGCATGGCCATCTTGTCAACTGACAGGTCCACGCCCTCTGCCTTCTTGAACTCATCCACAAGATACTTTATTATGACATTATCGTAGTCATCTCCGCCGAGATGGGTATCTCCGTTGGTGGCCATGACCTCTACGACACCGTCTCCGATATCTATGATGGATACATCGAAGGTTCCGCCTCCGAGGTCATAGACCATGACCTTCTGCTCCTTCTCATCCTCAAGGCCATAGGCCAGAGCCGCTGCCGTAGGCTCGTTTATGATCCTCTTGACATCCAGTCCTGCTATCTTACCGGCATCCTTGGTAGCCTGACGCTGAGCATCATTGAAATAAGCAGGAACAGTTATTACTGCCTCAGTTACCTTTTCTCCCAGATAGCTCTCTGCATCTGCCTTGAGCTTCTGAAGTATCATCGCGGATATCTCCTGGGGAGTATAGCTCTTTCCGTCTATGGTCACCTTATAATCGGTTCCCATGTGTCTCTTGATGGAAGAGATGGTCCTGTCGGGATTGGTGATGGCCTGACGCTTTGCAGGGTCTCCCACCAGCCTCTCTCCGTTCTTTGTAAATGCAACCACCGAGGGGGTAGTCCTCTGTCCCTCTGAATTGGGTATAACTGTCGGCTTTCCGCCTTCCATAACAGCCACACAGCTGTTTGTGGTTCCCAGATCGATTCCTATTATCTTGCCCATAGTTTTTTCCTCCTTGGAAATATATCAGTAAAAATCCTTATATTTAAAACTTATATGAACGGGGTCACCCTCCGGTCAGATCATTTAATTTGCCACCTTTACCATGGAATGTCTGAGTACCCTGTCTTTATACATATAGCCCTTCTGGAATTCCTCGGCTATGATGTTCTCTCCCAGGCTCTCATCATCCACATGCATCACTGCATTGTGCAGGTTAGCGTCAAAGGGCTGCCCTGCTGCCTCTATCGGAGTCACCCTGAGCTCTTTGAGAAGGTCCATGAAGGATCTGTATATCTTATCCATGCCCTCCACATAGCTCGAGTCTTTGAGCTCCTCCGGCACTGAAGCCAGTGCCCTTTCAAAATTATCCACAACAGGAAGTATCTTAAGGAGTACATATTTTTCTCCCTCATCGTACATGGAAGCCTTTTCAAGCTCGGTACGCTTCCTGTAATTATCAAATTCAGCAAAAAGCCTTTTATATTTATCAGTAAGCTCTTCTATCTGTTTATCCCGCTTATCTGCGGCAGGCTTTTCATCCTCAGCCTTCTCCTCCGATCCGGCCTCATCGCCTGATCCTGTCTCAGCTTCGGAAGCAGACTCTGCATGTTCATCATCGGCCTTCTCAGACCCCTCTCTGCAGGCCTCCTCATGCTCGTCTGAAGTAGTTCCTTCATCCTGACCATGGCTTTCTGCTTCTTTTCTGCAGTCCTGCTTCGTTCCTGCCTGATCCCTTATGTCTTTATCCGCCTCAGCACAGGTCCTGCAGGTACCTTCCTGCTTTCCTGCCTCTGCTTCAGCTTCATCCCCCGGTCTTTCCAGGTCCTTTTCTTCAGCCATACAGCTACCTCTTTTCCTTATCATCCTTATAAGCCTTATCCAGCTGCTTTATAAGGTTTTCCATGGTGCCAAGCACCTTTTCATAATCCATACGCTTGGGGCCTATGACACCGATCACGCCCCGAAGTCCATCTCCAAGCTCATAATTGGCAGTCACAAGGGAGCAGTCCTGCATGTTCTTTATAGGTCCTTCTCCTCCGAGGTAGACCTGCAGTCCGCTGCTGTTTTCATCCCTGCTGAGGTCCGATACCTCCTGTACCAGCTCCTTAAGGCTGTCCTTTTCCTCAAAGGCTGATATCAGCTTGGAAGCCTTATCCACATCAGAAAGCTCCGGATACTTGAATATATTCGTTGCTCCTGAGGTAAATATCTCGCGGCTGTCCACATCAGCCTCTATCATGTCCACCACTGAGTCTATCACGGCCTTGATCGTTTCTCCGTGTCCGGAAGACTGGACCATGATGGAGGTTATCAGCTTCGGTGATATGTCCTTGAGGGACAGGCCGCTTATATAATTATTGATGAGGATCGTAAGATTGAGTACAGTCTCATGATCCAGATCCTCGTCTATGGATATGACCTCATTTTTTATGATATTGCCCTCCAGCACCAGGATAAGAAGAAGCTTCTTTTCTGCGGGCTGGCTGAGCTGAAGGTACTTGATCTTGTTTTCCGTGAGGGAAGGGCCGCTTATAAGAGCAGCATAATTGGTGTCCACCGCCAGAAGCTTTACAAGCTGCTTCAGCATCATCTCAAGCTTATCCACACGCTGCACCATAAGCTCCGTAGCCTCGTTTACTCTGCGATCGCTGTCCTGCATGATGCTGTCCACATAGAACCTGTATCCCTTATCTGAAGGGATCCTGCCTGCAGAAGTATGAGGCTGGATTATATACCCCATCTCTTCGAGATCACTCATCTCATTACGTATCGTGGCGGAGCTGAGATTAAGCCCGCTGAACTTTGAGATGGTGCGGGAGCCCACCGGCTCTCCGGTCTCAAGATAGTTTTTTATGATGGTCTTAAGTATGATGACCTTTCTCTCATCCAGTTCCATCGGATCACTCCTTATCTGTTTGTTAGCACTCCAACGTCTCGATTGCTAACACCGATATAATATAATACCGCCTGAGAAAAGTCAAGCGGTATCACCTGTTTAACTATAAACTTTTCATAAACATTAGCTAAAGTTCCGGTATCCCATCGGACTTCCGTCCATTTTTCTATTTTCCGTCAGAAATCCCTTCCTGATCGTCCAGCAGGAAATCACTCAGCACGGTATTGGATATGTCCATGCCCCTTTCAGAGAGCCTGTATCGATATCCCTCTCTTATGATAAGTCCGTTTTCGACATACTTGTCCAGGACTCTGCCGTAAACATTGTCCATGCTCCTTCCGAAGCGCTGAAGGAACTCTGTCTCACTGACTCCCTTTACCATGCGAAGGCCCAGGAACATGAACTCCTCCATCTTGTCAGCCTCAGTGAGCCTGCGGATCTCATTCCTGATGCCGCAAAGCCCCTCCGGAGCTGTCATCTCAGCCTCCAGATAGCTGTTTATATCTCTCGTATTGCTCCATCTGGTCCCGTCATAATATGAGGCAGCTCCGATGCCGAACCCAAGATAGGGCACCTCGGTCCAATAGCCCACATTATGCCTGCACAGCTTCCCATCCCTGGCATAATTGCTTATCTCATATCTCTCATATCCGTTTTTAGACAGGAACTCCCTGGTAAAGGTATCTATCTCCTCCTGCTCATCCTCATCAGGAAGCATCAGCAGCCCCTTCTGCTGCATCTCATAATAGGGCGTCCCCTCCTCAACTATGAGATTATATACCGAAAGATGCTCAGGCCTCAGCATGGTCACCTGCCTTAAGGTCTTCCTCCAGGTCTTCATCGTCTGCATCGGTATGCAGTTGATCAGGTCCACATTGATATTGTCGAAGCCCTCCATCCTGGCCCCCTGATAGCATTTGAGGAACTCCTCATAGCTGTGTATCCTCCCCAGCATGCGAAGCTCCGTATTTTCAGCCGACTGAAGTCCTATGCTGAGCCTGTTGATACCGGCCTTTTTATAAACGGCAAATTTATGCCTGAGGGTGGAGCCTGGGTTGCATTCGATCGTTATCTCCGCATCCTCGGATACGCAAAAAGAGTGCCTTACGGCACTCATGATCCCTGTGATCAGGCGGGGCTCCAGAAGCGAGGGCGTACCTCCTCCCAGAAACACGGAGCTGACCCTGAGCCCGTCTCCGTATGCCGACGAAGCACTGATCTCCCTTATCAACTGCTCCGTATAGGCCTCCTGCAGCTCTGCCCCGGCGGGGAAAGAAAGGAAATCACAGTAGCTGCATTTTTTTACACAAAAGGGGATATGAATATATAATTCCAGATCACTGTTGTCCTTATTCATTATTCGCTGACCGGTACCGCTATCCAGATCTCGGCGTGGTTCCATCCCTGATCGGTGACTGCCATGGCATCAGCATGGCTTTCAAAGAAGATGTCCACCAGGCCATCATATTCAATGGCACTTCCGCCTCTGTCCTCCACAACATATACTCCGTTATACTTGGATACTGAAGGGCCTGTGCCTCCATCGATTATGATCACGGTGCCAAAGGGAAGCTGGGATGTGGCTGATACCGTATGTCCCTCCCTGGCGTGAGCACCTGAAGCAGTATTAGTGCCCCACTGCTCTCCGGAGTATCCCGTAAGCTTATGTGATCCCCAGTAGGTACCCTTCACATAATCGACTCCGTCATGAGTAAAGATGGTGCCGTCCGATGAAACTGCAGCCTCCGCGACATCTGAGACCTCTGAAGCTTCAGCAGCTGATGCTCCTTCGCTGGCCTGCTCTGCCGCAGCCTCTCCTGCAGGCTCAGCAGAGATCTCATGCTGCGAAGCCTCAAGCTCCTTATTGTCCCCGGCAAGGCGTGCCTCCTCTATGGAAGCATCTGCACTTTCCTTGGTATTGCCCGAAGCCGTGTCCTCTGAAATCTCCATGTCAAGTTCTGCATCAACTATATCACCGGCCTCGTCATAGCAGACTCCCGGTCCTCCTTCAAATCCTTCCACAGGTACGGATGAAGCATAAGCATTAGTTGACAGCAGCACTATGCATACCGCCGCCATCACTCCCCATACCAGTATGGAAGCAAAGGTCCTTTTCATCAAGCCAGATCCTCCTTAAATCAGGCCGCAAAAAACACCGGCCCTGAAGATATATCTCTGATCTGATTCAAAGATATACCAATCCTCTGCCTTAAGTCAAGCAAAGTGGGGATTTCGTAAAGCTTTCGTAAGCTTTTTCCCTCCTGTTTCGTCACCAGGCCGGTATTTTTATCCTGACTGTGGAGAAATGGACGTCAGCCCTCCTTATCCTTGCCCATGAAGAACAGAGCCACCGTTCCGGGGCCCGTGTGGGAGCCTATGACCGTACCTATATTGAAGACTTTTATGCCGCCCTTGATATTGGGGAAATGCTTCACGAGGATCTCCTTGAGAGCCTCCACTTCCTCGTCAGCCTCAGAATGGGAGATGTAGCAGTATCCGTCATACTCCTCTCCTCCCTCAGCCCTTTCAATCATCCTGGCAGCACAGGCCTCTATCACCTTCCTGGTCCCCCTCAGCTTTGCCGCAGGCACCAGCTTTCCATTGGCATCCACCCGAAGCAGGGGGCAGACCTTAAGTGCCGTGCCCAGCACGAAGGCTGTCCTGGATACCCTGCCTCCCCTGAAGAGATAGGTCAGGTCATCGGTAAAGAACCAGGCATTGTTCTTTCCTCTTATGGCTGTAATGTATTTATCCAGTTCCTCGATGGAAAGGCCTTCATCCCTTTTGTCGCAGGCGATATCCACCAGCATGCCGAAGCCCGAGGAAGCCGTAAGTGAGTCCGTGACAAATATCTTTCTGTCCGGAAACTCCGCCCTGAGTTCCTCAGCAGCTATGCAGGCTGAATTATATGTACCGGAGATACCCGTTGACAGAGTAAGATGATATACATCCTTTCCGGCTTCAAGGGCAGGACGCCACAGCTCCTCATACTCAGGTACGGGTATCTGGGAGGTCGAGGTCATGGAGCCCTTTCTCATCCTGTCATAAAACTCATGGATGTCCATGCTCTTTCCGTAGTCATCCTTATAGGATTCTCCGTCAAGAGTAAAGGAAAATGAGGCATATACTACGCCCCTCTCTCTGAAATGCTCATCCGAGAGATCTGCCGTGGATTCACAGCTTATGATATATTCACTCATAATAATTACCTCTGCTGATATTATTTCTGAAATACAGTCAATTATCCGAATCGATATGTATCAATTTTAAAACAAAAATGACAAAATATCAATAAAACGTCACTTTTGACAGAATATCGATAATTTGTCATTTCCGATCTGCTTTCTGTTATTCATCATCCAGCTTGAGCACGCTCATGAAGGCCTGCTGAGGTATGGTCACATTTCCGATCTGACGCATACGCTTCTTGCCTTCCTTCTGCTTCTCAAGGAGCTTCTTCTTACGGGAAACGTCTCCTCCGTAGCACTTGGCCAGCACATCCTTCCGCAGGGCCTTGATGGTCTCCCTGGCTATGATCTTTCCGCCTATGGCTGCCTGTATCGGTATCTCGAACTGCTGCCTGGGGATCTCCTCCTTGAGCTTCTCGCACATACGGCGTCCCCTGTCATAGGCAGAATCCGCAAATACTATGAAGGAAAGGGCATCCACCTCTTCCCTGTTCACCAGTATATCCAGCTTTACCAGCTTTGAGGGCTTGTATCCCTTAAGGGTATAGTCAAAGGAGGCGTAGCCGCGGCTCCTGGATTTGAGGGCATCAAAGAAATCATATATGATCTCATTGAGAGGAAGCTCATAATTGAGGATGGCTCTGGTCTCCTCTATATACTCCATGCTCTTATATACGCCCCGTCTCTCCTGGCAGAGCTTCATGATAGGTCCTACGAATTCCGTGGTCACCATGATCTCCGCATCCACTATCGGCTCCTCCATGTAGTCTATCAGGGAAGGGTCCGGCAGATTGGTAGGATTGGTCAGGTCTATGACCTCGCCGTTGGTCTTATGTACCTTATAGATAACTGAGGGCGCCGTGGTCACAAGATCCAGATTGTATTCTCTTTCCAGACGTTCCTGGATTATGTCCAGATGAAGGAGTCCCAGAAATCCGCATCTGAATCCGAAGCCAAGGGCCACAGAGGTCTCGGGCTCATAAAATAGTGAAGCATCATTGAGCTTGAGCTTTTCCAGGGCATCCCGAAGGTCGGGATACTTTGCTCCATCTGCGGGATAGATACCGCAGTATACCATGGAAGTCACCTTTTTATATCCGGGAAGCGGCTCTGCTGCGGGCCTCTCCCTTTCGGTTATGGTATCTCCCACTTCAGTGGTCTGGATATTTTTGATGCTGGCTGTCACATAGCCGACCATACCGGCTGAAAGCTCATCGCAGGGAATGAATCTTCCCGCTCCGAAGTATCCGACTTCCACCACATCATACTCTGCTCCCGTGGCCATCATCCTGATGGGCATGCCCTTCCTGATGGTACCCTCCTTTACACGGCAGAACACTATGACGCCCTTATACTGATCGTATACGGAGTCAAAGATCAGGGCCCTTAAGGGAGCTTCACTGTCTCCGGCAGGCGCCGGGATCTTCTTTACTATCATCTCCAGCACGTCGTGGACGTTTTCCCCGGTCTTTGCAGATATCCTGGGAGCATCATGGGCCTCAAGGCCTATGACATCCTCGATCTCCGAAGCGACCCTCTCAGGGTCTGCACTGGGCAGGTCTATCTTATTTATGACAGGAAATACCTCCAGTCCATGATCCAGGGCAAGATAAACATTGGCCAGGGTCTGGGCCTCTATGCCCTGGGCCGCATCCACCACCAGTATGGCACCGTCACAGGCTGCAAGGGATCTGGAGACCTCATAATTGAAATCCACATGCCCGGGAGTATCTATAAGGTTGAAGATATATTCTTCTCCGTCATCAGCCTTATATACGGTACGCACGGTCTGAGCCTTGATGGTTATTCCTCTTTCTCTTTCCAGGTCCATGTTGTCAAGGACCTGGGCCTGCATCTCCCTCTGGGTAAGGAGGCCGGTCATCTCGATGATACGGTCAGCCAATGTAGACTTTCCATGGTCTATATGGGCTATGATGCAGAAGTTACGTATTTTATTTTGACTTATATTCTCCGACATAATGATAATAATATCAAAATTCCCCGGTCATAGCAACAATCGGCTTGAGTTTATCTTTTCCATGCTGTAAAATCCGGGTATGGATAAAATCAGAAACCTTAACCTGATATGCGGTGCAGAGACCTATCTCATGGAACAGAAAAGAGACAGGCTTTTTAAGGAGCTTGGAACTGAAGGCAGCATGAATTTCAATTCCTTCTCCGGAAAAGG
This sequence comes from uncultured Lachnospiraceae bacterium, assembly GCA_944382125.1. GTDB lineage: Bacteria > Bacillota > Clostridia > Lachnospirales > Lachnospiraceae > Avilachnospira. The sequence goes on along the minus strand of CALWMV010000004.1, from coordinate 15,385 downwards.
CACCGATAAGGATGAGGTCCTGAGACTTGCCCAGACTCTTCCCTTTGCGGAGCCCCGCCGCGTGATATATCTGGAAGACACCGGTTTCTTCAAGGGGAGCTCGGATGAGGAGCTCCTTTCCGGGCTGTCATCGCTTCCCGATACCACCGTGATCATTTTTTTTGAATCCGCAGTAGATAAGAATGGAAAGCTTTTTAAGCTTTTTAAAAAGGATGGGGAGATATTTGATTTTGACAATGCTGATGTCAGGGATTATAAGCGTTCTGACAAGATCAGATCGGATATACGAAGATGGGCCCTTCAGAGGCTTGAAAAGGAAGGCTTCACCATGGACGGGAGGGATCTCGCTTATCTAATGGAGCTCTGCGGCTATGACATGCTCAATCTGGATACTGAGCTGGAAAAGCTCATCTGCTATCATCTCTATGATGAGCGCCCCTTCCGGCTCAGACGCAGCGATATTGAAAGCATCTGCTCCAGATCCCTGAGCGATAAGGTGTTTGATATGATCTCAGCCAAGCTCTCAGGAGACACGGCCTATGCCCTCAGGCTTTTTGAGGATATGCTTTCCCTTAAGGTACCTCCTGGACGGGTGCTTTACCTGCTGGAAAAGCAGTTCAATAATGTATTCGTGCTGCGTTCCATGCAGCGGGATTCCTTCAGTGATCAGGAGATACAGGCCGTGACCGGACTCAGTGACTGGCAGCTTCGTAAGCTCAAAAAGGAAGCCTCCGGCTTCAGTCCGGAAAAAGCCCGCAGCTATATGGAGCTTGCGGCAGAACTTGAGACCAGGATAAAGCTGGGAGATATGACGGACCGCATCGCCCTGGAACTCCTGCTGGCAGCCTGAGGTCCCTCTGGAGCTCTGCCTGGTCCTTTCCAATAAAAAACCGACGGTGGGTCACTCCGTCGGTCGTTTTATTAAGTCCGTTTCTATGGATCTATCACTCCATGGAAGCCACTGCCTTGGAAAGTCTGGATACTTTTCTTGAGGCTGTGTTGGCATGATAAACACCCTTAGACTCAGCTCTGTTTATCTCGGAAGCAGCAACTCTGAGAGCCTCAGCGGCAGCAGCCTTGTCACCGGTCTCTATCGCTGCATGTACTTTCTTTACAAAGGTCTTTACCCTTGACCTGATAGCCTTGTTACGGGCAGCTCTTGTCTCAGCTACGATTATCCTCTTCTTAGCTGACTTGATATTAGCCATTTAGCGACACCTCCTTCTTCAAATAGTATCTGTTTCCACCAATACCGGACACGGACAGTTCGTGCAAACATTCTTAAGTATTTTATATATTTAAGCAAAGGATGTCAAGCTGTTTTTCCCCTTTTATCGGCTTATTTTTTTCCTCTTTCATCGCCTTGTTTTCCCTGCTCCTGTTCTGCTTCTCCGTCAAGGAAGGTATTTATTGATATATACTCTCCGTCAGTGGATATGGTCACCGCTCCAAGCTCACCCGTGCTCAGGATCTCTGCCCCGTATCTTTCAAGCCGGCCTGTGACTGAAGGATGGGGATGGCCAAAGGGATTATCCCTTCCATAGGATATGAGAGCATAAGCAGGCCTTACCGCCTTGAGCATCGGATCTGAGCTGGACGAGCTGCTCCCGTGATGGGCCACCTTCAGCACCGTGACCCCATAAGGGTAATACTTATCCCTGAGCCCGGCATTTCTGATATGGAATCCCTTTTCCTCATCCTCCGTCATATCCCCGGTAAAAAGCATGGTAAAGGCTCCATGTCCAAGCAGATACACCGGTGAATGCCGGTTTATGTCTTCGCCCCCGGCCCCGGCAAATATGCACTTCAAATATGCCTTATCCATAGTGATGCAGAAGCCTTCGTCAGAATACTCTATTCTGCTGCCTCCAGTCCTCTCAGAAAACAGCCTTTTCAGCTCTTCGTACTCTTCATTTTCCCTTGCTGCAGCAGGAAGGATAAGTCTTTTTATGGCTATATTGCCATCCGCTGACAGCATATATTCTATCGCACTTATATGATCCTCATCTGCATGACTTACAAATACAGCATCCAGTTCCCTGATGCCCAGGGTCAGAAGACAATTTTCCACCACATCCTCTCCCACAGAACTCTCGGAAGAAGAACCTCCATCCAGGAGACAGGCCTTATCACCGCATCTCACCAGAAAGCAGTCTCCCTGCCCCACATCAAGGGCAGTTATCACCAGCCCTCCGTCCGTCTCTTCTTTCCGTTTATAAAGAAGGCCTGTGGATAAAAGCAGGAACGCAGAGAACAGCATGCAGCAGACTGCCGCTGCTTTCCCTCCCTGCCTCAGCACTATTCCATTTTTTATAAGAAAGCGAAAGCCTCCGATGATAAGAAATATCAGACAATAATAAAAAAAGATATGGATCCCATCGGGTCTTCCAAGGACGATGCTGCTTAATGGAAGCTTCATGCTTAGCTCACACAGTATCTCATAAAGTCTGAGTATATAATGTCCGGCTCCTCCAAGGGCTACGGCAGCTGCCGCAAAAGACTGAAGCCCCGTCATGTCGGCAATGGCTCCTGCCAAGAGGACAGCCAGTCCTGAATACATGACCAGATCCATCAAAGGTATCACTATGAAATTCAAAAGTATGCCATATATCGGGAATACAAAGAAATGATATGCTATCGCAGGAAGAGTAGCCAGCTGAACGGAAAGATTGGAGATGACGGTACGCCAGAGGGATGAAAGACGGCTCTCCCTGTCTGTGTATTTTCTCATCATGACATCCCCGGGCCTTCCCAGGTTGACTCTGAAGCTTTCTATTGCTGCTGTAAGCTCATTGCCCACAACTGATATTCCGGCCACTGCAAGAAAGGAAAGCTGAAATCCGCTCTGAAAAACTATATACGGTCTTTCAAAGACCAGTATCAACAGTGCCAGTGCTATCGATGATACCATGTCATAGCTTCTGGATCTTGCCATAGCCAGGAATCTGCAGAACAGCATGATCACGGCCCTCATGGCAGATCCGGAGGCACCGGTAAGCACAGCATAAAAGAGTGCCGCAGCAGATGATGCGATGAGGGCAGGTCCCCGTCTTGCCTTCAGGGCGCTCAGCAGCTTAAAAACACTCATGCCCATAAGGGATATGTGCATGCCGCTGACCGCTATTATATGTGATATCCCCGAAGCCTGATAGAGATCCTTTATCTGATCATCCATATCCTTCTTGTCACCCAGGAGCAGTGCCTTATATATGCCGGCATCTTCCTTTGCCATGTATCTGTCGATCATGGAAGAAAGTCCATCCCTGATGCTGCTCATAAGCCTTTTAAGCGGAGCCTCTCCCCTATATCCGTTATACTTTTCATCCAGCTTTTCCGCGCTGTCTATCCCCTCTCCCTTAAGATAAAGGGCATAGTCAAACTGCCCCGGATTCGTGGCCTCATAATCTCTGAAAAAATCAGTTTTTTTATCAAATTGGGATCTTACGAAGCTTGCTCTGAAATAAGCAGAAAAAAAGATAAGTAAGGTGATCAAGAAAAGAAAAAACAGGGGAGATGATCTTTCTCCCCTGCTGTGCATCCTGATATATCTGCCGATATAAAAAGCAAATGCAAGGATGATAGATACAGCTCTGTATAAAGCCCCGGACTCCGGTAATCCGAAAAGGACTCCGGATAAAGCCGCAAAAGAAAAAAGTACTAAAGGGCGTTTCATATAAACTGTATTTAAACTTTATAAAATCGGAATCCGGCTTACTCCTTTGCCTCCCTGAGGTTCCTCCCCACTGCTATGGCAAGGACACCCGGGCCCGTATGACAGGCTATGGCGAGGGCAAGCTCTGCAACGGAAAAGCTTGACTTCGGCCACCTTTGTCTGGCTTCAGCAAGGAATTCCTCTGCTGCCTCCTTATTCTTGGAATGAACTATATATATCTCTGAATCAAGTCCCTCAGGATCATCAAGCCTCTCTGTCAGAGCCTCCTGAGCTGCATTCAGCATCGTCTCCTTAGCCTGAGACATGGTCCTGACCTTTGCAAAGGCATCCAGCTTGCCTCCGTCTATCTGAAGGACAGGCTTGATGCGAAGGAGCGTTCCTATGGCTGCCGCCGCTGGAGTTATGCGTCCTCCCTTTTTGAGATAGCTCAGGGTAGGAACTGTCAGATAGATCAGATTCTGTCTTCTGCTGTCCTCCAGGATCCTCTTGATCTCCGCTCCATCATAGCCTTTTTCTATAAGCCTTTTTGCATTATAGCAGGCCTTCCTCTCGGTGATAGAGACAGTATTATTGTCTACGGGGAAGACTCTCCCCTTATACTTCTCCTCCTCACTGAGCATGGCCATGGTGGTGTAGGCGCCTGTGAGAGAAGAGGAAAGGCCGATGCAGACTATCTGATCGTGATCCTTTAAAATCCTGTCCCAGGCATCCATTATATCGCCGGGAGAGGGCTGAGATGTAGATACCTCTGCGCCTCTCTCCAGCTTCTCATAAAATTCATCCGCTCTGAGGTCCACACCCTCCAGATGCTGGACTCCGTCCACCATAAATGGTGCCGGCAGAAGCTCAAAGCCCTCCCTGGCAGCTTCCTCCTGATATATGCCTCCATGTGTATCTGTCAAAATCGCAATCTTCATGTTAAACCGGCCTTTATCGATGATTATTTTACGGTAAGCAGTGACTTGCCCGTCATCTCCTTTGGAATGGGAAGTCCCATAAGCTCAAGAAGTGTGGGAGCTATGTCAGCCAGCACTCCGCCCTCTCTGAGTCCGTACTTCGGATCCGCATTGTAAAGGATGAAGGGTACGGGGCTGGTGGTATGAGCGGTGAAAGGCTCCTTGCTTGCAGGATCCACCATCATATCCGCATTGCCGTGGTCAGCACATATGAAGAGCTGAGCTCCGGTCTCCTTTACCGCCTCACAAACCTTGCCCATGCACTCATCTATGGTCTCTATGGCCTTGATCGCGGCAGGGATGACTCCGGTGTGTCCGACCATGTCAGGATTTGCAAAATTGCATATGATCATATCATACTTGCCGCTCCTTATGGCCTCGCAGAGCTTCTCACATACTGCGGGGGCGCTCATCTGAGGCTTCAGATCGTAGGTGGGCACATCCTTGGGTGAAGGAACGAGTATCCTGTCTTCTCCTTCATTGGGAGTCTCTATCCCTCCGTTGAAGAAGAAAGTCACATGAGCATACTTCTCTGTCTCGGCTATCCTGCACTGAGTCTTTCCAAGGGAAGCAAGATACTCTCCAAGAGTATTGTTTATCTCCTCCTTCTTGAATACCACGTGCTTGTTCTTTATGGTATCGTCATAATCCGTAAAGCATGCAAAGTATACCGCAGGCCTCTTCTGTCTCTCAAATCCGCTGAATTCATCATCGCAGAATGCCCTTGTCATCTGGCGTGCCCTGTCAGGCCTGAAGTTGAAGAATACCAGTGAATCATGGTCATTGATCACAGCTACCGGCTTCCCATCCTTATTTATCACAGTGGGAAGCACGAATTCATCATAAACCTTCTTCTGATAGCTGTCTTCCATGGCCTGCTCGGCACTTTCTGCCTTCACTCCTTCTCCGAGAGTCATGGCATTATAGGCAAGTACGGTCCTGTCCCAGTTCTTGTCTCTGTCCATTGCATAATAGCGGCCGCTGATGGTAGCTATCTCGCCGACACCCAGCTCCTTCATCTTTGCCTCAAGGTCTCTGATATATCCCTTTCCTGAATCGGGTGGTGTATCTCTTCCATCCATGAAGCAGTGGACATAGACCTTCTTGAGTCCTGCCCTCTTGCAGAGCTCCAAAAGACCGTAGATGTGGGTGATATGGCTGTGTACGCCTCCATCCGATACCAGTCCCATCATATGGAATGCCGAATCATTCTTCCTGCAGTTTTCTACTGCCTCCAGAAGCTCCGGCTTGGTGAAAAAGTCTCCGTCATCTATGGATTTGCTTATCTTTGTCAGCTCCTGATAGATGATCCTTCCGGCTCCCATATTAAGATGACCGACCTCTGAATTGCCCATCTGTCCGTCAGGCAGTCCCACGGCCAGTCCTGAAGCATAGCCCTTTACAAAGGGGCACTCGGCCATAAGCCTGTCAAGATTGGGCTTCTTGGCCAGGGCAATAGCATTGCCTTCCTTTTCATCTCTGAGTCCGAAGCCATCCATTATGACCAAAACTACAGGTTTCTTTGCCATATCCTTAAGTCAACCTTCCTTTCATTATATAACGGTTAAGGATCTGATCTTGTCCAGATCCGAACACACCTATGATATTCTATCATAAATGCTTTGATTTTTCGATAAGAATATGCATATAATGAGGACACCGGATCTTAGATAAGGAGCAGAGCATATGGCAAATTTCGATCTAGTATCAGAATTTCAGCCCATGGGGGATCAGCCCAAGGCGATAGCAGACCTGGTAGAAGGCTTTAAAAAAGGTAATCAGTTTGAGACCCTGCTTGGAGCCACAGGTTCCGGCAAGACCTTTACCATGGCCAATGTTATAAAGGAGCTTGGAAATCCGACTCTTATCATGGCCCATAACAAGACCCTGGCTGCCCAGCTTTATTCCGAGATGAAGGAATTCTTCCCCAATAATGCGGTGGAATACTTCGTCTCCTATTATGATTATTATCAGCCTGAGGCCTATGTTCCCTCAACTGATACATATATAGAAAAGGATTCAGATATCAATGATGAGATAGACAAGCTGCGCCATTCGGCCACTGCAGCTCTCTCTGAGCGGGATGATGTCATCATCGTAGCTTCCGTGTCATGTATCTACGGCCTTGGCTCTCCCATAGATTATAAAAAGATGACTGTTTCTCTCCGCCCCGGTCAGTGCTATGACAGGGACGAGATACTCCGAAGGCTTGTGGATATGCAGTACTCCCGCAATGAAATGGACTTCAAAAGAGGCTCCTTCCGTGTGCACGGGGATGTGCTGGAGATATATCCCTCTTATTCAGGAGGGGAGGCCTACAGGATAGAATTCTTCGGGGATGAGATAGACAGGATAACCTCCATAGATTCCGTAACGGGACATGTAAAGGCTTCCCTCAATCACTGCATCATCTTTCCTGCCTCCCATTATGTGGTTCCAAAGGATAAGCTGGAAAGGGCCTGCAGGGATATCCTAAAGGAGATGGATGAGCGTGTGGAATATTTCAGATCCGAGGATAAGCTCATAGAAGCCCAAAGGATATCAGAGCGTACCAGCTTTGATGTGGAGATGCTGCGTGAGACAGGCTTCTGCTCGGGCATAGAAAACTATTCCCGGCATCTTTCCGGAACTGCTGCGGGAGAGCCCCCTTATACACTGATAGACTATTTCCCCAAGGATTTCCTGATCATAGTCGATGAGTCCCATATAACCCTGCCTCAGGTAAGAGGCATGTATGCAGGTGACCACAGCCGCAAGACCACCCTTGTTGACTATGGCTTCCGCCTGCCCTCTGCTCTTGATAACAGGCCCCTCAATTTTGAAGAATTTGAATCCAAGATAGATCAGATGCTTTTTGTATCAGCAACTCCCAATGTATATGAGGAGGAGCATGAACTGCTGCGGGCCGAGCAGATAATCAGGCCCACCGGACTTCTTGATCCCAGAGTCGAGGTCCGTCCGGTCAAGGGCCAGATCGATGATCTGATCTCTGAGATCCGAAAGGAAACAGAAAAGGGATCCAAGGTCCTTGTAACCACTCTTACCAAACATATGGCCGAGGATCTTACCAAATATATGCAGGATATAGGAATCAGGGTCCGATATCTCCATTCGGATATAGATACCCTTGAGCGAAGCCAGATAATACGTGATCTGCGTCTTGATGTTTTCGATGTACTGATAGGCATCAATCTTCTCAGGGAGGGTCTCGATATACCTGAGGTCTCTCTCATAGCCATACTTGATGCCGATAAGGAAGGCTTCCTGAGGAGCGAGACCTCCCTTATCCAGACCATAGGCAGGGCTGCAAGAAATGTTGACGGCCATGTCATTATGTATGCCGATACCATCACCGAATCCATGCAGAAGGCCATGGACGAGACCAACCGCCGCCGCCGCGTACAGGATGAATATAACAAGGCTCACGGAATAACTCCAAGGAGCATAAACAAGGCCGTAAGGGATCTGATCATGATCTCGAAGTCAGCCGAGGATGACAGCGGAAGGCATTCAAAGGATCCTGAGTCCATGAATGAGAAGGAGCTTATGGCTCTGGAGAAGGAGCTGAACAAGCGGATGCGTGTCTGCGCTGCAGAGCTTAACTTTGAAGAGGCTGCAGTCATAAGGGACAGGCTTATCGAGGTCAGAAAGCTGATCTACGACACAAAATGATAGCCTTCATGTATATGTCCCTTTTTCTCTATCTCCGGAAGCATGAATCTATCATCATATCTGAGCGTATGAGTCTGTGTGCCCAGCCTGAGGCTGTAGCTCACAGGCTCATATGTTATCCTTATATCTCCTCCGTTTGAAGGCACTGCGACCTCCCCTGGCTGCCTGTATCCTGTAAAGCTCTTCGGCTTCAGCCTGCTTCCCGGATCGGCCGTATAACTTTCCAACTCTGTCCTTCCGTTAAGCACATATATGAGCTTTCCGCTTACCGTAAATACATACCCGCAAAGTGAACATCTGCCATTGCCGTCCTTCTGATGGACAGAGGTCCCCAGGTCAGTGCCGCAGGAAGCGCAGCTGACCTTATGCTTTGATGTATCTCCGCTTATCTGGGTATACTTTTTTGACGCATGGCTGCAGGAGGCCTGGGCTGCTGCATTTGCAAGATTGGATACGCTGATGGAACCCGTATGTATGCTGTTGCTGCCATAGCCGGAGGAACCGCAGGCCCAGTAAAGGGTATTGCCGTTAAGATCCTCCATGAATTTCTCAAGGTCCTCTCCGCTGATATCCCAGTATGCATCGATCTCCAGACTTCGTCCGGGAGAGCTGCTTCCTATATTGGTATATTTGTTATAGGTAACTGTCCCCACCCTCGGTTCATTGGGGTCATCATTGTTCTGATTATAAAAGGGCTGAAGAAACAGACCATTGTTTATCCTCTGGTCCTCCGTATGGAGTTGGTATGTAACGAAAAGATAGGTTCCTCCTGAACTGTCAGTCACATCCACCTTTATGTGTATCCTGAGAGTATCCCCGTTTATTACCGAAGCACTCAGCTCATGCTTACTGAAGCTGGGATAAAAGGTCGATGACTCAGGTTCATTGAAGGCAAACCACCTGTACTGATTATCTACCATAGCCCCGTCCGTCTCTTCATTGATGATCCTTGCACAGGCATAAACTCCCATGCTCACATAGGCCTCCTGGGCTTCGTCAAAAAAAGCTATCTCCCAGCCGCCGAAGACCGCTTCCCTATCCTGGATCCCTCCGGATCCTTCATCAGCTTTCCCTATCCCATGCTCCTCAAGCTCCTCAGCTGATAAGGTCTGAGAATAATAAGGCAGGAACATCATCTCATAATCTTTTCTCAGCCCCTGGCCCTCCACGTCCGCATACTGAGGATATAGCTCAAAAAATCCATCCCACACAATATCCGTATATTCGTCCTCGATAAGAAACTCATAGACCGCATCCTCCGGATCTTTCTGTATATCGTCCTCTCCGGCCTCCGTTTCTTCATTTGCTGTGCCGCTTATTAGCTGCGAGACCGTGGAAGCGGCAGATGCTGTAGATATCTGGGCTGCTCCGGCTACATAGACTGATCTCGCATCCTCCAGGATCATAAAGATCGCTGCAGCAAGGGCGGCAAGCAGAAATGCTGCCACACCCACGGGCCTGAAATCATATTTCATTTATTTATTCCTTTCTTCATTGTATCGGTCCTTTCTTGGTCATACCGTCTTTTCTTCATATTCCACTTCTCTGGATCATGTCACATCTTAAAAGCCTGCCTGATTTATCATGCCAATATTTCTGTCTCTATGCCATCTATGGCGGGAAGCCAGTATACACTTATGGCAGTCTCATATATGAGCTTCTCACCATTCATCCCCATATCCACCTCACATCTGTAGATATCTCCGTCATCCTCTCTGGTAAGTCTGTCTGCCTTATATGTCTCTTCTCCGGAACCAAGGCTCTCATATCCGTCTTCTCCGGCTTTTTTCCTGAACCAGCTGTAGCCTCCGGCAAATTCAGTTTCAGCATTGAATACTATCCTTCTGTACTGATACTTTATATCTCCGAACCTGCTTTCATAGGCAGCCTTATCCTCATAGCCCTCGACGAATTCAACCGCATGATTATTGACATGGCCTTCATCCCAAAGATCCGTGCTGCTTTGGCTCCCGCTTCCTCCGGGGCCATCATCCCCGCCGCCGTCCGGTCCTTCATCATCTCCATCGCCGTCTTCATCGGGGTTTCCCCCTTCTTCTCCTTCATCTTCACCGGAGCCTTCATCTTCTCCCGGAAGCGGAGTCCATCCATCGTCTTCATCACCCTGTCCGCCTCCGTCAAAGCCCGGGTCTGCTTCATTGCCGTCATCATAGGAAAAATCATTGGCCCTCCATAAGGCAACGGCTATCGTGCTTCCGTCCGAAGTATGCCTTGTTTTTTCCAGATCCTCAGGCTCATCATTGGCTATCATATATCTGCTTCCATTTTTTATGATCACTCCGTCATCAGGTCCCGGATCATCCGGTACATCATTGCCCTCCAGATACCAGCATATAAAGCTATGTTCCTCATATACCGGCTCTTCGGGAAGAGTGATAAAGCTTTTGTTCTCTTTTGTATGACCGCCTTCCGTATTCAGGCTGTCATATATCCTGCTTCCGTCATTGTAAACCACACTGCTCTTCAAGCTGTCTTCTCCATCCGAAAAGATACCTCCGTTGGCATCATATATCATGCTGTAGGTCTTTGGTGAATAGACGGGCTCAAAGCTTATCTCCTCCCCATCCACTGAGGTAAGATTACTTACATGACTTCCTACCCGCATGAAGCTTCCGGGCTGTGAGGCCCTTGCCTCCGTATATGTCATGGCTGTTATTGTGATCAAAAGCATTACAGCCATGATTCCGATCCTCTGCGATCTCATTTCTCCTCCTCGATGCAACTATCTTGCCTGTTTTACCGTGCCATCCTCATATATGAAGCTTACCGGATCCGATACTATGACGCCTGCCTCATTTGATATCTCATACTCAAAGGAATAATGGATATTCTTCTCTCCCAGCATAAGTATCAGTGCTCCGTCCTTTCCAGGCTCAATGATCTCCCTGTCTGCTCCATGGACCTTATACCACCGTATCCTTTCTCCCCCTGAGCCGTGCTCGATTATATTCGGAGTCAGTCTTACCACCGTTTTCCTGAGGGCAGAATCCGGTATATATTCTCCATTTTCATCTACCGCATCCTCCAGATCCGTATAAGACGTAAACCCATTTATCCCTGACTCTTCTCCGTCATGATCTTCCTTTATATCCTCATATACCATCTCTCCGGATGCACCCCCGGATACAAGCTCCTCATTACTTTTCAGCTGAGAGGCTGCTATCGAAAAATCAAAATCTATCCTGGGTATCTGCTCATCTGAAAGCTTCTCCACATGTATCCTGTATTTGAATACCTTTTCTGAATCAGGTTCCATGACAGATGGCCGTCCATAGAAAAACGAACTTCCTTCTGTTCCTTTTATAGTCCCGAGCTCTGCTTCAGACCCATCCTCGCCTACCAGAAATATCCTTATAAGACCATCTTCTCCGATACCTTCGGTAATGACCTCCAGTCTCGGCACCACTATAGCCGGTACGTCTCCGCCCAGATAAGCCCTGAAGCTGATCTCGATATCCTCTCCCTCCTTATAGGGAGTGAGTCTGTCTCCATGGTCTCCCAGGTCTGCAACTATCGAAAAGTCCTTATCCTTTCCTCCTTCAGGCTTACTGTCATCAGGAAAGGAAAAAAGCAGCTCTCCTGTTTTTACCGTATCACTGCCGTATGATTCCATATCTGTAAAAAATGCAGAGGCTCCGGCTGCTCCCGCAGTCATAAGGGCCGCAGCAATAATAAAGATCTTTATGATATGTTTTTTCATATGCTTTCGGGCTCCTTTTCCTGCTTATGAAGCATCTGATGAAGAGGCTTTATGTTCTTCCCACAGATCATCCAGCAGCTCTCCTGTCCTGTTTTCGGAAAATCTGTGCTGTACCGCCAGTGTGTCCACGCTCACCTCAGCTCCCGAGCCCATAAATTCATTGCCGCAGTCCTCAGAGAGCTTGAGCTGATACAGAAATTCCCTTTCATTTATGAGGGCTCCGCTTTCTGCATCTAAGTCCAGTGTCTCATCTTTATGTACATTGCCATAAAGGGTGTTTACTGCCTTCCTGCTGTATACTGCCCTGTCATAGGCCGTGCCTTCCATATCACCCACCTCTCTTCCGGAAAGATAATAGGTGACGTCATGATCTTTCAGCAGTTCACCTTCATCATTACAAAGCAGGTATTCTGCTCCTCCTATGGTCATCGTGGTATCACAGCTTATGGTTATCACCGGTCTTATATCCGCCGATATATCCCCCGTATTTCTGACTTTAAAATCAAAGGACTTCATATCTCCCGGCAGGAATCCGTCTCCATCCTCTATCTTAAGCTCTCCTTCCTCGTATTCGATCCCTATCTCGAGGGCAGCGACCGTCGATCCGGTATCTATGTTATCAGTCCAGAATGCTGAAGCAGCCGTCGATATCCCATAGATCGCAGCAGCCGCAGCAGCCAAAAGCGTCACTTTTTTTATTAAATTTATTTTTATCCTATGCATATGATTTCCTTCTGATCGATTATATCCCGATGTTCATGACGACTTTCCCCAACAGATCCTCAGGAGCCAGTCTGTCCACATCAGCAATATTGTTGTTGTCTCCCTTTGTTACCATATATCCTTCTTCTCCTGCAGCCCTTCTTTTTTCATCTATGCCGATAAATCTGTGTACAGCATAGCCTCCTTTCCTGCGAAAGAAGATCACATCTCCAGGACTCACCTCAATCTCATCTACCTCCCTGATCAGGACCAGATCTCCCTTTCCTATGGCATTCTCCATCGAGCTGCTGGAGATATGCACTATCTTATATCCCAAAAAGAAGCAGGGCTCACCAGTACAGGATTCCATCACTGCCGTACATATCCCCATCAGAGCCAGACACAGTGAAAAAAGAAGCCCTATGTCAAGAAGCGTCTCCAGAAGAAGCAGGATCAGTTTAGCCATCTTCTTCAATAAGTATTCCATCCCCATTTACATACCTTCCGTCCGGTGTCCTTTCATTTCTGTACATGGATCCATAGGTCCTGTCCCCAAGCATGTCATATATCCATCTGCCAAGGCTCGTATTGAGAAACCAGTTTTGTTTGTAAGTATTTTCCAATGTGGCAAAGTAATACATATGTGTCTGGTCTCCGCTTCCTATGCTTATCCATCCAGTCTGCATAAGGCCGTTTGCAGGAGAAAGGTAATAAGTCCGGTTGTCTATGACATCATGATGCCACCCTGTCTTGATGGTCCCAAGATCACCGTCAGAGCTGTCATGTCCGAAATACCATTTATCTCCCTCGGTCTTTATCCATGAAAATCCCATATTGCCTTCATCATCAAAATAGTACCATCCGAATCTGCCGCCTCCGCTTGAATAGGGATTATATAAAAATGCAAAACCCGATTTTATGAATTCCCCTGAGGAGAGCTTATAACGCCACAGGGACTTTTCCTCATCGACCAGTATCCAGCTGCCCCCGTTATAGCCGGAAGTTCTTGAAAAATCAGGGGCATCTGAGATAATAAGCCGATCCGTGCTGCCGATCTGTGTTCCTCCTCCAAAGTCATATCCGCTTCCCAAAACTATGGTTCCTCCTCCGCCAAGTCCTCCTCCGGTGCCTCCTGTGCTGCCTGAACCTCCGCTTCCTGCAGATCCTCCTGAGCCGCCTGAACCGTCGGGATAATCAGAGTCTCCTGAGCCGGATGGACCCTGTCCGTCATCGTTACCAGATCCAGCCTGGCTGCCCTGGCCTGAGTCTCCGCTCCCATCTCCGCCTTCCTGGCCGGATGAGCCTTCATCGCCATCTCCATCGGACTCACCGTCATAATCATCATCACCTGATGGGCCTGGATCACCTCCCGAGCCCTGAGAGCCTGAGCCTTCATTATCGTCATCGGATCCATCCTGACTGCCCTCACCTTGATCGCCGCTCCAGTCTCCGGCCTCACTGTCATCATCTGTTTCAAGGCCTGCAAGGGAATCAGAAAACCATACCTTAAATGAAAAAGAGACATTCATCCCCATCACTTCATTACCTGTCTCATAGGGAAGATAAAGCTCAAGGAAAAGCCTGTCCTCCTCATCCGGCTCAAGCCTTCGCCCTACGAAGTCAGCACCGGAAAGCCTTCCATCAAAGATGATAGTGCCGTCGTCATATCTGGCCTTAAGATAAAGGGCTGAAAACAATGCTCTGTTGCCATCCGTAAGCTGCGGAGCCATAAATCTGTAATAGACAGCTTTCTTTGCTCTGTTGTAAAGCTCCAGGCTCCTTTCTTCGCGATATCCCGGCATGAAGTTCCTGCTTCTGAACAGCAGCTCTCCATCAAGGTTTTTTTCGAGGATCATATCATCAGGACTCGAAGAAACCTTCAGACTTACATCCGATGCATAAACATTAAAGGTGAAAAAAGAGTTTGAAATAGAAATAATAAGAAAGCTCAGAATTAAAAGAGAAAAGAAAAGATTCAGGGTACGTAAGCTTGGCATAAGACCAGGCCCGGCCCCGGAAAACCGTTTAAAAAACATCAAAAACCTCCTTGGAAAACTGCAGAAGAACTCTGCCTGAAAAATAGATAAGGCTTAAGCCTCGTAGAATAGTGACCTTATTATATAAAGCATAAGGATAAAGAGTCAACCGTAAAACTGTCCAAAAAAAACGGGAAATTTTCTACACGAAAAAAGTTGTCCCAGAGATTTCCTAGGTCCAAGGCTTTGACGCTTTCATATTTTTACCGGAATAATCCCCCAGTTGATTTCCCCGAAATCATGGCCATCGAATTTGATATAAAAAAACAGACTGTCAAACGACAGTCTGTTAAATTTACCTATTTAAATCACATACCTATGAAAAGAAGCAATGCGGATAAGCCCTCGACCTATTAGTAGCAGTCAGCTCAGGATGTTACCACCCTTACACCTCTGCCCTATCTACCTCATACTCTCTAAGGGGTCTTACTTCTTACGAATGGGATATCTCATCTTGAGGGGGGCTTCACGCTTAGATGCCTTCAGCGTTTATCCCTTCCGGGCTCGGCTACCCTGCTATGGTGTTGATCACCAACAGGTACACCGGCGGCCCGTCCATCCCGGTCCTCTCGTACTAAGGACAGCTCCTCTCAAATATCCTACGCCCGCGCCGGATAGGGACCGAACT
>CALWMV010000003.1 GCA_944382125.1 uncultured Lachnospiraceae bacterium | reverse complement strand
GCAGAGGTGTAAGGGTGGTAACATCCTGAGCTGACTGCTACTAATAGGTCGAGGGCTTATCCGCATTGCTTCTTTTCGTCGGTATGCGTTTTTCAGTGTACGATATGGCCTGGTGGCTCAGCTGGTTAGAGCGCCGCCCTGTCACGGCGGAGGTCGTGGGTTCGAATCCCATCCGGGTCGTTATACATATGCTGGTTGTGTGCCGCATACGCAGCCGCGTATGTGGCATTTTATTTTTTGGATGAGTTCCCGAGCGGCCAAAGGGGGCAGACTGTAAATCTGTTGTCGTCGACTTCGGTGGTTCGAATCCACCCTCATCCATTTCGGGGTCTTAGCTCAGCTGGGAGAGCATCTGCCTTACAAGCAGAGGGTCATAGGTTCGAGCCCTATAGGCCCCATCAATATCGCGGGATAGAGCAGTCCGGTAGCTCGTTGGGCTCATAACCCAGAGGTCGCAGGTTCAAATCCTGCTCCCGCAATTCCGTAAACGGGTGGGCTAGCGCGCCCACCTGTTTTTGAATCAAGGGTGTGTAGCTCAGTCGGTAGAGCACTTGACTTTTAATCAAGTTGTCGCGGGTTCGATTCCCGCCACGCTCATGTGATATTTTCCTCAGGGAGCAGTTTCGTTCCTTCAGGATCATATATATGCCTCGGTAGCTCAGTTGGTAGAGCAATGGACTGAAAATCCATGTGTCGCTGGTTCGATTCCTGCCTGAGGCACTGAAAAAGGATCGCTTTCGGCGATCCTTTTTTCTGTAGGCTTTTAAGCTGCTGTGGCATGCAGAACTGTATTTATTCTGTTATATCACAGATAAGTTCTTTCATGGCTTTCATGGCCACGGACTGGGGCCTTGATGTATCTTCTATGAGACAGATATGCCTGTCGGGTATGTCTTCATAGAGATCTATCTTATATATGCTTCCATTTTTGATAAGGGGCTCGGCCAGTACGTCGGAGAAGAAGCCTATGCCAAGACCGGCTTCAACTACTGCCAGTATCTGGTCCGCCGTGGAGACCTCCATATCCACCCGAAGCTGCAGATTATTCTGATAATACAGTTTCTGATAGAAGCTCCTTGAACTGGTCCCCGGCTTCACACAGATGAAGGGATAGGGAGAAAGCTCACTGAGGTGTCTTTTCTGTGAGGCAAGCTCCTTATACTTTGGTCCTCCTATAAGTACCTCACGGAAGGATATAAGGGTCGTGGCCTTAAGAGGGGCTGTTATGTCTATCGGTGTATTGACAAGGGCGTAATCTATGTTGTTCCGGATAAGCTCGGCTATGGTCTGGGGCACGGTATCATTGGAGATACGCATATGTACACCGGGATATTGCTCATGGAACTGGGACAGTTTCTGCAGAAGCAGCATATGCATGGCGGTGTCACTGGTCCCTATGGAAATAGTGCCGGTCTCAAGGCTTCGGTCCCTTTCTATCTCCTCCTCTCCCAGTCTGAGCTGCTCAAAGGCTACGGAGACACGATAGTAGAGCCGTTCTCCTTCGGGAGTAAGTCGGATCCCGCGGTTAGAACGGATAAAGAGCTTGCAGCCAAGCTGCTGTTCAAGTACGTTCATGCAGCGGGTTATGTTAGGCTGATTATTGCCAAGGAGCTCCGCCGCATGGGTGAAGCTGTGGCATTCTGCTACATAATAGAATATACGGTAATAGTCATAAGAGATAGCCATGATATTTTCTCCGATATGTCGATTTATTATTTCCGGATATATAAAATAAGTATCGTTGAACGCAGAAAGTATAATACGGAAAGGGACGGATTTCAAGCTGTTCTTATGGCAGAGCCGCAGTCTTGATAGCTTAGGTCCGGGATGATATAATCTTTGCTGTTACGTGTTTTTGAGAGGTTCTGAGATGGATATTTTAAGAGATGACATAAAAAAGCTTTTCAGACATTATCTGGCTGCATCCGTCGGGAGCGCCTTGGTAGTGTCCATCTATAGCTTCGTGGATACCATAGCCGTAGGACAGTCTGTAGGTCCCCTCGGTACGGCTGCCATTGCAGCCCTCAATCCTATTTTCGGACTTATGGTATTTCTGGCTGTACTCTGCGGTGTAGGCGGTGCAGTGCCCATGAGTGTTGCCAGGGGCGAGGGCAGGGAGGAAAAGGCCCATGCCATGTTTACGGCTGCAGTGATACTGATGGCCGGGATAGGCCTCCTGATGTGGGCCCTGGTATGGATATTTCATGAGGAGATATTCCGCCTTTTCGGAGCAAATGATGAGACCATGCCCTATGTCATGGATTATGGCATGCTGCTTATCTTTTTTTTCCCGGCTTTTATCGGATCTACCTTCCTGAGTGCCTTCCTGCGCAATGACGGAGCACCGGATCTGGCCATGAAGGCGGTCATAGCCGGAGGAGTCCTGAATATATTCGGAGACTGGTTCCTCTGCTTTCCCATGGATATGGGCATGAAGGGAGCCGCGATTGCCACAGTGGCAGGCTCCTGCCTGCAGGTCCTTATAATGCTGAGCCATTTCTTCTCTAAAAGCTGCGGGCTGCACTTTGTTATGCCGAGCAGACCGGGAAAGGCCTTCAGCCGGATACTTGTTATTGGCTTTGGATCAGGAGTCCTGGATCTCGGAACGGTGGTCCTTGCCATCATCATCAATAATCAGATCATACGCTATGGCTCTGTGGCAGCCCTGTCGGTCTATGGGGTAGTCGGCACAGTAGGGCAGCTGTGTCAGGCTGTCTACAGAGGCGTGGGGCAGGCCCTTCAGCCCCTGTCTTCCCTTAATTTCGGAGCAGGAAACAGGGAAAGGATAAAGGAGGCTTACCATCTCTCAGTCATCAGCATAGCAGTTATAAGCATAGCCATGACCCTTATCGGAGAACTTTTTCCCATAGAGATAACAAAGCTTTTTATCGCTGCCGATGCTGAGGTGCTTGCAGAGGCACCCATGATATACAGGATATATTTTACGGCTTTTCTGTTCATGGGCATGAACGTGCTGTCTACCTATTTTCTTCAGTCGGTGATGAGAGAGAAGGCTTCCATGACCGTTGCCATGCTGCGAAGCCTGATACTGAGCGGAGCCCTGCTTCTGGTACTTCCTCCTGTTTTTGGGCTGGAAGGAGTATTTGCAGCGATCCCTGCAGCTGAGCTTATAGTGATGCTGCTGGCCTTAAAGCTTAACAGACAGGCCCTGCTATGATACATTTTCCTTACGGTTCAGGCAAACAGGTGCAAATTTGAAAAAAAGATGTTAAACTAAGCCTATGGCTGAAAGAAGATCGACAAACAAAAGGAATCAGAGCAGAAGAAGGAACCAGAGGGCGGCTACGGATGCCCTCAGGCTCATACTGGCACTTATATTGGTGGCAGTAGCCGTTGTGGTGGTCATATTCGTAAAAAGGGAACTGGGGACAGGCTTTTCCGGAGGCAGGGAGAGCAGCGAAGCCTCAGCGGAGGAGACCGAGGAGAGCAGCGGGGAAACGGCATCTGAGGATGCAGAGCAGCCGGGCTTCAACAGAGATGAGGAGGGCAGGCTCTATTATCTTGATGAGGATGGAGAAAGGCTTTCCGATACCTGGCTTTCCGAGGATGAGAAGCTTTATTATATAGATGCGGAGGGCTTTGTACAGACTGATGATATGTCCTCTGACGGCATGGAGTTTGAATTTTCCGAAGAGGGAGAGGTCACATCCATAGAATATGATGAGCATTACAGGCCCGCGGAGCAGGAAGAGGAGGATAAGGAGTATTACAGCCTTGTAAAG
The DNA here is from genome assembly GCA_944382125.1 of uncultured Lachnospiraceae bacterium. Taxonomy (GTDB): domain Bacteria; phylum Bacillota; class Clostridia; order Lachnospirales; family Lachnospiraceae; genus Avilachnospira. Next base: position 78,306 of record CALWMV010000003.1, on the reverse strand, counting down.
ACACCCAGGATATGGGTATATCTGGATCAGGAGGAGAGGCTGGGAAGCTTCTTCCTTATAAGATACAGACGTACCACGGAAAATACCTCCAATACCCTTGGCGGAGACAATCATCAGTACTGCTCACCTTACGGCATGCAGATAGATGAGGAATATATCTATTACCTGCCCCTCAGCAGCAGCCCAAAGCCTGAGGATCAGTATATCAACGGCAATCTGTACCGCATGGAGCCGGGAGCCGTGGTAAGGGAACTTGTGGCTGAGGATGTGGAGGGCTATAAGGTCCTTGAGGGAGATATCTACTATCAGAGCGGAGGACGCATATATTATACGAGGCACGCGGGAGAGGATACCACGCTTCCTGATTTCTCCCAGGTGGAGGACTTTTATGTGGATATAAGCTCCGGAGATAAGGCTTATCTCTGCACCGAGGACGGGCGCAGGGTAACTCTTCAGAGCGAGGAGTTCAAGGCCGGCAATTTCCGGTATGAGCTTTCCGCAGAGGGAGAGATACTTTCCGTGGCAGATAAGTCCTCTGTCAATACCGGTGGCTATACTTATACGGTGGAGGCGGATGATGCCTTCGGAACTCCCCTGTCAAGGGTAGTCAGGACTTCGGACGAGACCGGCAAAAAGGAGATAATCTCCTCGGAGTTTGAGGGCCGCTGCGGAGACCTGCACTATGACTTTGACTCCGGAAACATATTTGCTGAGTATACGGACACCTCCGGAAAGAGCCGCATACTGAAGATAACCAAGGACGGGGATGTGGATTATCTCCTGGACGACGGAGGAGATGCAAAGCTTGAGCTTTATGCACTTCAGGATAATAATGCGATCTGCCGGGCAGAAGGGGCTGATTCCGTAAGCTTTATTTCCCTGAGACTCAGGGCCACAGTACCTCTGGCACTGGCTGTAGAGCCGGTGGAGGAAGGCGAAGAGAGCTCTGAGGTCATAGATATCAATGGAAGCGGCAGCTCCGGCTCCGGTTCCGGACTTCAGAATGTGGAAGCTCCTACGGCCCAGAGCACGGATAGCCCTGTATCTGAAGGCCCTGTATCGGAAAAGCCCGTGGATACGGTGAGCGGACCGGGAGCAGGACTTCCTGCCGGAGGAAACGTACCCCAGGGAGAGCTGGAAAATCTGAGCCCGGGAGCAGGCTCCGTGGTTGGAGGAGCTCCTCCGGGATGATCAAGGTGGATATATGGGCAGGATCTATTGTATAATGGGAAGGTCCGCATCCGGGAAGGATACGGTTTATAAAGAGCTTAGGAAACGGCTTCCGGGACTCAGGTCTTATGTGATGTACTCCACAAGGCCCATGCGGGACGGAGAAAAGGATGGAGCAGCCTATCATTTTGTGACGGAGGAAGAGCTGTCACGCTTTGAAAGGGAAGGAAAGCTGATAGAGAAAAGAGTATATATGACGGTACAGGGGCCCTGGAGCTATGCCACGGTAGACGACGGGCAGATCGACCTGGAGCTTGGAGATTATCTGATGCTTGCCACACCGGAGGCCTTTGTAAAACTCAAGGCTTATTTCGGGGAGGACAGGCTCAGGGATATATTTATAGAGATACCGGACGGTGAGAGGCTGCTTAGGGCCGTCAACAGAGAGATGCATGAAAAGAGACCGGACTATGCCGAGGTCTGCCGCAGGTTTCTTGCGGACCGGGAGGATTTTTCAGAAGAAAAGCTCAGGGCAGCAGGTATAAGCCGGCGTTATCTCAATGAGGATCTGGAAAGCTGCGTTTCGGAGATAATCAGGGATATGGAGCATGACAGGATTTAAGGATATCATAGGAAATGAATTGATAAAGGAACAGTTTTCGGAGGCCATAGAGCAGGGCAGTGTTTCCCACGCCTATCTCCTGCTGGGAGAAAAGGGTATGGGGAAAAAGATGTTTGCCAGGTCCCTCTGCCTTGAGCTGTTCTGTGAGCATCCGGGAGAAAACGGCGCCTGCCTTTCATGTCCATCCTGCAAGAAGGTGATCTCCGGGAATCATCCTGATGTCATCTGGCTGAGCACGGAGAAGCCGGATCTTATCAGGGTAGATGAGATAAGGCAGCAGATAGTGGATACGGTGGACATAAAGCCCTATCTGGGCAGATATAAGGTCTATGTCATCCCGGACTGTGAGAGGATGAATCAGCAGGCCCAGAACGCCCTGCTTAAGGTACTGGAGGAGCCGCCGGAGTATGTTATCATGCTGCTTTTGTGCGGAGACGAGACAGCTCTTTTGGAGACTGTACTCTCCAGGACAGTCAAGGTCAAGCTGAAGCCCAGGACCGATGCCATGGTAAAGGAGCATCTGCGCATGCTGTTCCCAGATGCGGAGGAGGCCAGGATAGATCTGGCCGTGGCCTTTTCAAGGGGAAATCCGGGAAAGGCAGAGGAGCTCCTTGGCAGCAGTGATTTTTCTGAATGGTACATGGAAGTCCGCAGGCTCTGCCGCGACATCAAGAAGATGGATGCGGGCAGGATATCGGCTGAAGCGGAAAAACTGAGCTCGGAGCATGGAGACATCTCCGGGATACTGGATCTGATCCAGCTCTGGTACAGGGATCTGATGATGTTCAAGGTAACGAAGGATATCGGAGGACTGCTTTTCAAGGAAGAACGCAGGACCATGATGGAGCTGGCGCCCATCTGTTCCTATGAGGGGATAGAAGAGATCATGGATGCCATAGAGACCTGCAGGATCAGGCTGCAGGCCAATGTCAATCCCACGCTGGCGCTGGAGCTTTTGCTGCTTAAGATGAAGGAGAATTGATGAAGAGAGTTATCGGAGTGCGTTTCCGGTATGCGGGAAAGATATATGATTTCGATGCCGGAGAGCTGGATATAAAAAAGGGTATGCATGTCATCGTAGAGACTTCCAGAGGAGTCGAGTATGGTGAGGTGGCTTCCGGCGTAAAGGAGCAGGAGCGGCCTCAGAATGCCAAGCCCCTCAAGGAGGTCATCCGTATAGCCACTGAAGAGGATGACAGGCATGAAAAGGAAAATAAGGAAAAACAGAAGGAAGCCTTCTCCATATGTCAGGAGAAGATACGAAAGCATGGCCTGGAGATGAAGCTCATAGGCTGTGAATATACCTTTGATAACAGCAAGGTGCTTTTTTACTTTACGGCAGACGGGCGCATAGATTTCAGGGAGCTGGTAAAGGATCTGGCCAGTGTATTCCGCACCAGGATAGAGCTGAGACAGGTGGGAGTCAGGGATGAGACCAAGATCCTCGGCGGCCTGGGTGTCTGCGGAAGGGCCCTCTGCTGTCACAGCTACCTCAGCGATTTCGTACCCGTTTCCATAAAGATGGCAAAGGAGCAGAATCTCTCCCTCAATCCGGTCAAAATATCCGGTGTCTGCGGAAGGCTTATGTGCTGTCTTAAAAATGAGGAAGAGGTATATGAGGAGCTGAACAGGAACCTTCCCTTCACAGGCGATCAGGTAGAGACTGCGGACGGATTCCGCGGAGAGGTCAACTCAGTAAATATACTGAAGCAGCTGGTCAAGGTAGTGGTAAATCTGCCCAATGATGAAAAGGAGATCCGTGAGTATAAGGCGGATGAGATAAAGGTCAGGAACAGCCGGAAGAAACAGCGCGGAAAGCGTGCTGCAGAGGAGGCTTCCGAGGAGAAGGAGCTCATGAAGCTGGAAAGCCTCGAAAAGAACGAAAAGAAAAAGTCCAAGCTCAACGATTGAGCCGGAGGGCTGAGGCCGGATGACAAGAGAAGGAAATATGACCGGATATAAAAATGAAGTGCCCCTGTATCCCGGGGAGAGGATAGATGATCTGCAGAGGAACGGATATGGCATCATCCAGAAGGAAGGAGGCTTCTGCTTCGGAATGGATGCGGTGCTTTTGAGCGGCTTTGCAAAAGCCGGAAAGGGAGCGACAGCCGTAGATCTGGGTACGGGCACCGGCATCATACCCATACTCCTTAAGGCCAAGACCGGGGCCTCCAGGATATACGGACTGGAGATCCAGCCTGAAGTGGCTGAGATGGCAGAAAGAAGTGTGGAGCTCAATGGACTTTCAGAACATATAACTATAGTAAAGGGCGATATAAAGGAACACAGGAGCTGTCTTTCAGAGCTTATCGGCAAGGCAGATGTGGTGACATCCAATCCGCCTTATATGAAAAAGGAGAGCGGACTCAAAAATCCCGGCGACAGTAAATCCATTTCCAGACATGAGCTTTACTGTGATCTCGGAGATGTATGCCGGGCAGCCTCGGATCTGCTCCATGAGAACGGACATTTCTATATGGTACACAGGCCCCTGAGGCTTGCAGATATAATCAGTGCCCTCAGGGAGGTGAGACTTGAGCCCAAAAGGATCAAGTTCGTCCATCCCTATATAGACAGGGAAGCCAATATGGTGCTTATAGAGGCGGTAAAGGGAGGAAGGCCCGAGTGCAGGGTGGAAAAGCCCATCATAGTATATGAAAGCAAAGGTGTTTACACCAGAGAGATATACGATATATATGGATACTGATAAGGGGGTGTATTATGTCGATCAGCAAAAGGAATATCGGCAGGACCAAAAACGGTCAGGAGGTCATCTTCTATGAGATGACAAACAAAAACGGACTCAAGGCTACGGTGAGCGATCTCGGAGCAGCCTGGGTGGGACTTGCTGCTCCGGACAAGGATGGGGTATTCAAGGATGTACTTCTGGGCTATGATGATCCGGAGACTCTTTATAACAATCCTGGATCCCTTGGTTCCATAGTGGGCAGGAACGCAAACCGTATAGGCGGAGGAGAATTCAGCCTTGGCGGCAAGGTTTATGAGCTTGAAAAAAATAATAACGGCAATAATCTCCACAGCGGTCCCAATGTGCTTCAGAAGAGGCACTTCAAGGCCAAGGAGGGAAGCATAAGCGGCGCAGACTTTGTGATCTTTGAGCTGGAGAGCCCGGACGGAGATCAGGGCTATCCCGGATCGCTGCAGATAAAGGTCATTTATACCTTTACTGATTTCAATGAGCTGATAATAGAATACATACTTCAGGCCGGAGATAAGGATACCCTGGCTAATTTTACCTGCCATCCTTATTTTAATCTGGCAGGCCATGACAGCGGTGATATCCTCAACCAGGAGCTCTGGATCGATGCGGCAGATATCTGTGAGGTGGATGATACCTGCCTGACCACGGGAAAGCTGATACCGGTGAAGAATACACCCTTTGATTTCAGGAGTCCCAAGCCGATAGGCAGGGATATAGAGGCTCAGAACCAGCAGCTCCGCAATGCAGGGGGCTATGACCATAACTTCTGTTTGGATCATAAGCTGGGACGCATGAAGAGGGCAGCAGCAGCAAGGGATCCGAAGAGCGGAAGGTTTATGGAGGTATTTACCGGCATGCCTGGCATACAGCTCTATACGGCCAACTTCATGAATGAGGAAGTGGAGGCAAAGGAGGGGGCTCATTACGGCAAATACAGCGGCTTTGCCCTGGAGACCCAGTTCTACCCCAATGCCATCAATATAGGAGAATGGGAGCAGCCCGTTATTTTTGCAAATGAGGTAAAGTATTTCCTTACCACCTACAAGTTCGGAATAAAGGACTGACAGGATAAAGACAGCCAATATTATTTGAAAGCCGGAGGCTTCGGGAAGTAAAGACATGAAAAAGGGAAGAAAAGCAGGATTTATCGGAGCTGGAAATATGGCCTCCGCCATTATAGGAGGCATAGCGGGGAAGGGACTCATAGCGGGAGAGGACATGATAGTATCCAATCCCTCAATGCCTAAGCTTGAGAAGCTCAGGGACAGCTATGGGCTAAATATCACCTGTGACAATAAAGAGGCGGCACGAAAGGCGGGGGATTTCCTCTTTCTCTGTGTCAAGCCCCAGTTCATGCAGGATGTCATAGATGAGATACTGGATGAGGTATCCTCTGACACACTGATCATCTCCATCGCAGCAGGCAAGCCTCTTTCATTTTTCGAGGAGGGCTTCGGAAGGCCCCTTAAGCTTGTGCGCATCATGCCCAATACCCCGGCTCTTGTGGGAGAGGGATGTACTGCCGTAAGCCTTGGCACAGAGGCCTCAAAGCCTGAAAACAGGAAGATAGTGGAGGAGGCCCTTGAGCTTATAGAGAGCTTCGGAGAGGCAGTGGTCATGCCTGAGAGGCTCATAGATGTGGCGGGCCAGATAGGCGGAGCCTCGATAGCCTGGCTGTGTCTTGCCATGGAGGGCATGGCGGACGGAGCAGTGGCTGAGGGCATGTCCAGGGACATGGCATATAAGTTTGCTGCAGCAGCCCTTGCCGGAACGGGAAGGCTCGCCCTCAGTACGGGCAGGCACCCGGGAGAACTCAAGGACATGGTGACCTCTCCGGGAGGCACCACCATACAGGGCAACCGCATATTGGAGGAAAGGGCCGTAAGAGGTGCTTTCATGGATGCGGTCATCCAGGCAGCTGAGAGATCCAGAAGGATGTGACACAGGGAAGGCCCATGGCTGAAAGGATATCAGAAAAAGGAAAGCTTTATATTGTAGCTACGCCGATAGGAAACCTCGGCGATATGAGCTATCGTGCGGTAGAGACACTGAGATCAGTGTCTCTTATTGCCGCAGAGGATACGAGGAATTCCATAAAGCTTCTGAACCATTTTGAGATAAAGACCCCCATGACCAGCTATCATGAGCATAACAAATATGAAAAGGCTGAAGAGCTTATAGCGAAGCTTCGGTCGGGGGAGGATATAGCGATCATAACGGATGCGGGTACTCCATGCATATCGGATCCGGGTGAGGTGCTGGTGAGGCGCTGCGCAGAGGAGGGCATAGAGGTGACCGGAGTGCCTGGGGCCTGTGCCGCCATAAACGCTCTGACCCTTTCGGGATTTTCTTCAAGACATTTCCTTTTTGTGGGCTTCCTCCCAGGAAAGAAGCAGAAGAAGGAAAGGGAAAGGGAGCTTATGCGTCTCTCATCTGAGACTGCGACCATGATACTTTATGAGGCGCCCCATCATCTTCAGGATACCCTTAAGGATCTCTGCGATAAACTTGGACAGGACCGCCGGGTCTGTCTGTGCCGTGAGATGACAAAGAAGCATGAGGAGCTGATACGTACCACTCTCGGAGATGCCGCAGCGCTTTCACCCAGAGGAGAGTATGTGCTCATCATAGAGGGGCTTTCCGAAGATGCCGCAGAGGCCCTGCGGGCAAAGGAGAGGAAAGACTCGGGCACGGTTATGCTTAATGAGCTGGATATCCCTGCTCATATAGAGGCACTTATGGAAAAGGGACTTACGGAAAAGGAAGCCCTTAAGCAGGCTGCTCTTGACCGGGGCATGCAGAAAAGAGAGGTCTATCGTGTCTGGCACGGACTGGATGAATAATGATATCAGAAGATACAGACTGAAAGCCTATGGCAGAGTCCAGGGCGTGGGGTTCCGCTGGTTCGTAAGGCGCCTTGCAGAGGCTCAAAGGCTTACCGGCTTTGCTGAAAATGAATGGGACGGCAGCGTTACAGTGGAGCTTCAGGGCAGGACGAGTGATATAGAGAAGGTTATGGCAGCCATATACAGGGGTAATACCTATATAGATGTGGAGCATATGGATGCGGAGGAAATAGCCCCAGACCCCCATGATACGGGCTTTTATACAAAGTGAGGATCCAGGCACCATTGACAGATCCTCTTTTTTTGTGTAAAAAACTGAGTTAAGAAAACCTACGGATAAATTTTCAGGAGGAACAGGGGATGTCAGTAGAGACAGTCAGGGAATATTTCAGACAGTATGGCATGGAGGATCGGGTACTGGAGTTTGAGCTTTCCAGCGAGACCGTGGAGCTTGCGGCAAAGGCGGCGGGAACCGAGCCCTGCAGGATAGCAAAGACCATGTCCTTCATGGTGGATGGAGCGCCTATACTGATACTTCTTGCGGGAGATGTCAAGGTGGATAACCGCAAGTTCAAGGACACCTTCCACACCAAGGCCAAGATGCTGACAGGGGATCAGCTTGTGGAGCTGGTGGGACATCCCCACGGGGGAGTCTGCCCCTTTGCCGTAAAGGAAGGCGTGACCGTATATCTGGATGAGTCCCTGAAGCGCTTTGAGACCGTATTTCCCGCTGCGGGAAGCGATAACTCAGCCATAGAGCTCACCATACCAGAGCTTGAGCAGACTTCAGGCTATAAGGACTGGGTGGATGTGTCAAAGCTGATAGAGGCCTGAACCCTTTTCGATCCTGCCGAAACCTATTGAATAAAAATGGCATAAATGCCGGAAATATTCTGTGAAATAAACAATGTCTCCGCTTTCGGAGGCATTTAGCTTATAAAGCAACGGTCCTGGTGCCCACCCGTTCCCGGAAGGCCCGGTCATGTTCCACCAGCACCATTGTGGGACGATATTCCAGGATCAGCTCTTCTATCTGCATACGGCTGTATATATCAATGAAATTCAGAGGCTCATCCCAGATATAGAGATGGGCCTTTTCGCATAAGCTTTTTGCGATCAGTACCTTTTTCTTCTGGCCCTCTGAAAAATCAGACATGTCCTTTTCAAACATTACCCTTTCAAAGCCGAGCTTACGGAGTATGGCCCGGAAAAGAGCTGCATCAAGGCCCTGGGACTGTTCAAGCTCTGATATGCTGCCCAGAAGGAAGGACGTATCCTGAGGGACATAGGAGATGATAAGACCGGAGCCTGTGGATAGTTTGCCCTTATACTCTATGGGCGCTCCCGTCATGAGCTTAAGCAGACTGCTTTTTCCGCTTCCGTTTCTGCCCTCCAGTATCAGCCTATCTCCTCTGTGCACGGAAAAGGTGACAGGGCCGCAGGCTTTTGTGCCATCATAGAGCACGGATACCCCGGAAAAGGAGATAAGCCTGTCGCTGTGATATGAGAGGGGAGAAAGCTTAAGGGATTCGGCAGTTTCCACATTTTTTAAAAGTTTCTGCTTTTCTTCTATGGCCTTCTGCTGACGCTGCTCTATGGACTTGGAACGCTTCATCATCTTGGCGGCCATATGGCCCACATAGCCCTTGTCAGCAGCGCCGGTCTTGGAGGCCTCTACTTTGTCAGACCAGTCTGCAGTGCGGCGGGCTGATCTTTTAAGGCGGGATATGTCGGATCTGAGGCGCTTATCCATGGCAGCCTCTGCCTCCTGCTTTTTCTGAAAATCCTGAAACCAGGATGAAAAGTTCCCGGCTCTCACTTCGATATCCATACGGTTTATGGACAGTATATGATCCACGCATCCATCAAGGAAATGCCGGTCATGGGATACCAGTATGAAGCCCTTCTTTTTTCGGAGATAGGAGGCCAGAAGCTCCCTCCCGGCAGTGTCCAGATGGTTGGTCGGCTCGTCGATCAGGAGGAAATGTCCCTCGTTAAGGAAGAGGGCAGCCAGCAAAACCTTGGTACGTTCCCCGTTTGAGAGAGTTTCAAAGGGTCTCCAGAGCACATCCGGATCAACCTCCAGATAATTAAGCTCTCTTATCAGTTCCCATTCTTCAGCCTGAGGGCAGACATCAGCCAGTACATCCAGGGTCATAAGCGACATATTTTCCACCGGATAAGGGAAATAATCAAATTCCACTGAGCTTATTATATTTCCCTGATATTCATATCTTCCCATGAGCAGATTGAGGAAGGTGGTCTTGCCTCTTCCGTTCCGCCCTACAAAGCCCAGCTTCCAGTCGGTATCTATGGTAAAGCTTACATTTTCAAATATATCATCATAGCTTCCCGGATAGGAAAATGTGAGACCTTCAACTTTTATCATGGACATGGATATACCTCCTCTCAAGCTTTGCCGGGAATTGGAAAGCTGCACATAAAAACACGGACTGCGGGAAAGTCCCTGCAGCCCGTGGATAAGTACGGTATACCTGCCGATAGATGTGTATATGTTAAGCTTTCCCGCAATAATGGCATAAAGCAGCTGAAATAACGCTTATTGCCATCAGTATAAAATTTACTTGCAGGAAATATTTAACATCCTTTCACCTCACTGCTTTATTTATTTCAATAAATATCATAATCCAGGACCTAAGTCAAGTGCTGCGTTGATATCAGTAAGCCCGATATGCGGGAAAAAGTCTTTGCCAAGGCAGTGCTTCAGTACCAGATCCTCAGATCAGATCACAAAGCCCGTCTTTCTGAGAGCCCTGACTATGGGCTTATAAATAAGCATGACCACCACGGAATTTATCACGCCCTTCAGTACATTAAAGGGTATGATTGCGGGAACGAGCATGGCTGCCACTGTGGCTCTGTCGGTACCCAGATAAAGGGGGGACAGGAGCAGGTTCCAGAGCACCATTATCACTGCCATGCTGAGGGTGCCGCAGACAAGGGATATGAGAGCGCCCTTTCTGGTATGGAGCTTCTTATATATCAGGGCAGCGACTCCAGCAAAGGAGAGAGTGGCTATGACCTGCATTACGAAGCCTATGATGCCTGTATCACTGACGGTTATCATCTCCAGGAAGGAAACGATGACGGAGATGATGAGTACCTCGGCGGGGCCGTAGATAAAGCCGCCGATGGAAATGATCACGTCCTTAGGGTCATAGGTAAGGAAAGGTGCGGCAGGGACTATGTTGAGGTGTATGGCTACCATCACCACATAGGCCACCGCTGACAGCATCGCAGTCACGACGATGCGCTTTGTTGCTTTTGAGCTTTCGTTCATGCTCATTTTACTGTACCTCCTGTTGAAAAGATATGCGGCGTGCCTTTTATCAGGAGGAGGGATCATAGAGCAGCGGCCAAAGAGATCGACAGCTCCCCATGACAGCTCCCGTAATAAAAAACACACCCGAAAAGGCCTTCGGGTGTGATATACGCAAAAAATAAATACCGGGATCCATATAAAGGATCCGCATCCACGTATACATCTTCTTTCATCCAGACTATACTGTCGGTCCCGGAGTCACACCGGGTCGTGCCTAAGCTCGCGGACTTTACCGCCGATCGGGAATCTCACCCTGCCCTGAAGACTTTTTCATATTTAAATTACGCTTTAATTATAGGTTCCGCAGGGGAAATGTCAAGATGCTGTCAATATTACTTTATTTAAGGATTTTACATATAAAACATCCATTCCTAAGAATTTTGTAAGTTTTTATGCACATCTGTATATAGATAAAAATATTTTTTTTGATATAATCAGTTAGGTGGTTTTACAATTATAATACCTTATCTATAAGTTACTGGAGGGTTTTAATAAAGTGAAGATGATAAAGAAGTTATCCGTAGCTATGATGATATGCGCAGCGGCCCTGGCCTTTGCAGCCTGCGGCTCCTCTTCAGAAACAGAGGCAGCTTCAGACGAGATGGAGATGTCCGCAGCAGTTATAGGAGATATCCTTTCCCAGACCACTCAGGCCGAGGGACTTCTGGAGACAGATTCCACTTACTCCATACCTGCAGATGCTCCCACCGGAGTCAACGGAGGCCCCGGCATGATGGAGACCCAGGAGGCAACGATCAATCCCAACTATCCTGAGGACAAGCAGCAGGGAGAGGCTGCCCAGGAGGGCACCATGATCTGCCTTTATGCTGCAGCAAATTATGGCATATACCAGCTTTTTGACACCGTTGATGTCTGCGATGCAGACAGCCTCATAGCTGCAATGATAAACAATGATGTGGTAGAGGCAGATACCGAGGTCGAGGCCTTCTCCAACGAAGGAGGAGATGCGGTGCTTAAGCTCAATACCCTTAAGGCCGGCTATGATTCAGCCAGCGAGGAGCAGATCGTGACCTGCATCTGCAACACATTTATAGAGAATCTGGGCCTTAATTCCATCGAGCTCGAGGTGGGCGGAGAGAGCTACGGCCAGAGGACCTTTGTGGACGATTACGCAGCCATAAAGTAAGGCGCATTTATCGGAAAGCCTGTATCCGAGGCAAAAAACGGAGGCGGCAGAGACCCCGGGAAGGCATATTTCCATGGCTTTGCTGCAGGGCCCCAAGGACAAAGAACAGCTTTAAAAATATTTTATACTGTGATACAATAACCGCAAACTTTGCGGTTATTGTGCTTTAAAGAAAAAAATGTCTCCGGGGGATCCTTCCATATGGGATCAGCAAGAGACAAAGGACAGGGGGAAGATATCTGATGAGAGAGAACGCACATAAGGACAAGCCCTATTATATCACCACAGCCATAGCCTATACCTCGGGCAAGCCTCATATAGGCAATACCTACGAGATAGTGCTGGCTGATGCAATTGCAAGGTACAGAAGGGAGCAGGGCTATTCGGTCCGCTTCATGACAGGTACCGACGAGCACGGTGTCAAGATAGAGGAGAAGGCAAAGGCTGCAGGCCTTACGCCCCAGGCCTTCGTGGATCAGGTGGCAGCGGAGATAAAGCGTATCTGGGATCTCATGGATACCTCCTATGATAAATTCATCCGTACTACGGACGAGGATCATGTCAAAAAGGTCCAGAAGATATTCAAGAAGATGTATGACAAGGGAGACATCTATAAGGGCAAGTATGAGGGCTGGTACTGCACCCCCTGCGAGTCCTTCTGGACAGAGTCTCAGCTTAAGGACGGATGCTGCCCTGACTGCGGAAGACCGGTGCAGAAGGCCAGCGAGGAAGCTTATTTCTTCCGTATGAGCAAATATGCCCAGAGGCTTATAGACCATATCAATACCCATCCCGAGTTCATACAGCCCGTATCCCGTAAGAATGAGATGATGAACAATTTCCTCATCCCGGGACTTCAGGATCTCTGTGTATCCAGGACCTCCTTCAAGTGGGGCATACCCGTGGATTTTGATCCGAAGCATGTGGTTTATGTTTGGCTGGATGCCCTTACGAACTATCTGACCGGTGTGGGATATGATCCGGATACGGACAGCGGAGACGACACATATAAGAAGTACTGGCCTGCGGATCTTCACCTTATCGGCAAGGATATCATCCGTTTCCATACCATTTACTGGCCCATATTCCTGATGTCCCTTGACCAGCCTCTGCCGAAGCAGGTATTCGGTCATCCCTGGCTCCTGCTTGCAGACGGCAAGATGTCAAAGTCCAAGGGCAATGTGATCTATGCCGATGACCTTGTGAAGGAGTTCGGAGTGGATGCAGTAAGGTATTTCGTGCTCCATGAGATGCCCTTTGAAAATGACGGAAGCATAAGCTGGGAGCTTATGACTGAAAGATATAATTCCGATCTGGCAAATATCCTCGGAAATCTGGTATCCAGGACCATCAGCATGACCAATAAGTACTTTGGCGGCGTGGTAGAAAACAATGATGCCGAGGAGCCCGTGGATGACGAGCTTGCAGATTATATACTGGATTGCGCAAGAAAGGCAGACGAGAAGATGGATGCCCTCAGAGTGGCTGATGCCATCACGGAGACCTTCAATATCTTCAGACGCTGCAACAAATATATCGACGAGACCATGCCCTGGATCCTGGCAAAGGATGAGACAAAGCAGGAGCGTCTTAAGACGGTGCTCTATAACCTTACCGAGGGCATAACCATAGGAGCCTCCCTGCTTTCGAGCTTCATGCCCGAGACCTCGGCAAAGATACTTTCCGAGCTCAATACGGAGAAGCGCAGCTGGGATGACATGGATACCTTCGGGCTCTATCCTAACGGCAATAAAGTGACCGAGAAGCCGGAGATGCTCTTTGCAAGGAAGGATGTGGAAGAGGTCCTTAAGTTTGCCGAGTCTCTGATCCCCGAGGCCCTCAGGGAAAAGACCGAAGAGAAGAAGGAAGAGGCTGAGCCGGAGACCCCTGCCATAGAGCATAAGCCCCTCATCGAGTATGATGATTTTGCAAAGATGGAGCTCAGGGTAGGTGAGGTCATAGCCTGCGAAGAGGTGCCGAACTCCAAGAAGCTCTTAAAGGAGACCGTAAAGATAGGAAATGAGGTCAGGACCATACTCTCCGGTATCAAGAAGTGGTATAAGCCGGAGGACATGGTGGGTAAGAAGGTCATGGTGATCTGCAACCTGGCACCCAGGAAGATAGCAGGTTATGAGTCTCAGGGCATGCTGCTCTGTGCAGAGTCTGCTGACGGAGAGATATCCCTTATGACTCCTGACAAGGCCGATTCCATAGAGGGCGGAGCAGAGATCTGCTGATAAAGCGGATCCGGGGCCTCGGATGAATGATCCCATCAGGATATGGGGCCGTGCATATATAAAGGCGATTTATGGCAAGAACGATAAAGCTGGAATTCAAAAAAAGAAGATTAAGAGGCTTTTCAGGCAATCAGTTAAAAATGATTGCCTGTTTTCTTATGCTCTGCGACAGCATAGGCTTCATGCTGATAGAGAACGGAGTGCTCTACGGACTCAATCCGGAGTACTGGAGACTGGCCCTGGCCACTGAAGCAGGACAGGCCTGGTATGACTTTGCCAGAGTGCTTAGATTTTTCGGAAGGATGTCCTTTCCCATATTTGCCTATATGATAGCAGAGGGCTTTATCCGTACCTCCAATGTCCGTAAATATATACTCAGGATGCTTATATACGCTCTGATATCGGAGGTGCCCTTTGACCTTGCCACGAGGCATGTGCTTTTTGATATATCCTATCAGAATGTGCTCTTTACCTACAGTGTGGCTTTGATCACCCTGTTCCTGATAAAATGTGCGAGGCAGTGGCCTCTGATACTCAGGCTTCTGATAATGGCAGCCGGAGCCGCTCTGGCATGGTTCATAAGGTCTGATTACGGAGCACTGGGAGTGATATTTATATGTCTTATGTATATGCTGAGGAAGGATAAGGCAGCCCAGCTTGTGACGGGAGTGGTACTCAGTGCCGCAGAGAGCCTGAGCTATTACTGCGTATCGGCTCTGTCCTTCATACTGATACGGTTTTATAATGAAAAGAGGGGTTCTGTGCCGATGAAGTATTTCTTTTATATCTTTTATCCGGCACATATGCTGCTTTTCTATCTGATGGTCTATTTTGCTAACAGGTGATGAGATGATATTTGATACACATGCACATTATGATTCAAGGGAATTTGATGAGGACAGGGAGGAGCTGATCGCATCGCTCCCTTCACATGGGATTGGCAGGGTAGTCAATGTGGGAGCCAGGCTTTCGGGCTCCAGAAACAGCGTAGAGCTTTCAGAAAAGTATGACTATTTTTATGCGGCAGTGGGAGTGCATCCGGATGACTGCGGAGAGATGAACAGTGAATGGATAGATGAGCTCCGCAGGCTGGCTTCCCATGAAAAGGTGGTGGCCATAGGAGAGATAGGCCTGGACTACCATGGTTTCGGAGTTTATGAGGATAAGGTGGATAAATATACCCAGAAAAAGTGGTTCTGGGAACAGCTCATGCTGGCGAAGGAGCTGGAGCTTCCTGTCATCATACATTCACGCAATGCTTCGGAGGATACCATGGACATCATGCACAGGGCCTATGAGCATGGGATAAGGAGAGTGGTAATGCACTGCTATTCTTATGCCAGTGAGGCCGCAAAGGAATATGTGTCCATGGGATATTATCTTGGCTTCGGCGGGGTAGTGACCTATGAGGGACAGAGGAAGCTTACCAAGGTCCTCGAGCACGTACCGATAGAGCATATCCTTCTTGAGACCGACTGTCCTTATCTGGCGCCGACACCCCACAGGGGAGAGCGCAATTCCTCCCTGTATCTGCCGGCAGTAAGAGACAGGATAGCCGAGATAAAGGGCCTTTCCCCGGATGAGGTGGAGAAGATCACCTGGGAAAATGGCTGCAGGCTGTTTGGCTTGGAATAAAGTAAATTTGAGGACGGCATATGCCGCCCTTTTTCTAAAAAAGTATGCTTTATTAAAAAGCAGTAGACCGGAGCCTAAAAATTTTACAAAGAATGAGCTATACACATTGATGAAAAAATGTGATTGTAAAATCTTTTATGGAGGGCGAGGCTCTAGTATTGGATTTGTGCATACAAAAACAAAGCGGGTGCTTCAATTTGATGGCCCGCATCCAGGGAACGAGCTTTATAGGTATCAGGTGAAAAAGGTCGTTCAATTTCTGAAGGATATAGGAGAGGTAAGGATATGAGTTCGTTGCTGGAATATAAGGGCTATCACGCAAAAATAATATATGATTCTGAGGATGATATATTTGTCGGTGAAGTCATATGGACAAATGACCTGGAATACATGGGAAAAGGGTGCCCCTGTTTTTAGCAGGAGCATCCTAATACAAGCGGCACCCGGCCTTAAGAGAGCTCATAAAGGATATGAGGGAGGTGGCAAAGGAGTTATCCGGGATCTGAGAGATGACTTAAAAAAACCTTAAAATGCAGGGCGGCAGGGGAGACCCGACGAAGTCTCAGTTTATTTTTAAATTGCAAAGCTCTTTACAGAGATTTTACAATAAGAATATCTTTCATTTTACAATAGCCTTTTATGATAATCATCGATCAAAGGAATGGGCACCTGGCCCGATATTAAATCAATGATTATCATAGGAGGCTATTTTTATGAAAAAGTCTATAGCAATTATTGCGGCAGCAGTTCTCGCCATGGGAGCTCTTACAGCCTGCGGAAGCAAGGCAGAGGAGACAACAGCTGCAGCGGCGACTACTGCAGCAGCTACCGAGGCAGCAGCAGAGACAGAGACTGAGGCGGAGACCGAGGCAGCAGAGGAGCTTTCAGGAGCAGTTGCAACTGACGGATCCACATCCATGGAGTCAGTTATCGGTATCCTTGGCGAGTCCTTCATGCAGCTTCATCCCGACGTAACATTTACATATAATCCTACCGGTTCAGGTTCAGGAATCACTGCAGTTCAGGAGGGACGCTGTGATATCGGACTTTCAAGCCGTGCCCTCAAGGATGAGGAGACAGCAGGCGGACTTAAGGGAGAGACGGTTGCCCTGGACGGTATCGCCATCATCGTAAACAACGAGAATCCCGTAACGGATCTCAGCCTTGATCAGATCGCTCAGATCTATAAGGGAGAGATAACAAACTGGAGCGAGGTAGGCGGAAATGATGAGGAGATCGTGCTCATCGGACGTGAGGCAGGTTCAGGAACCAGAGACGGTTTTGAGTCCATCACGGGAACTGAGGACCTCTGCCAGTATCGTCAGGAGCTGACCTCAACCGGAGACGTGATCACCACTGTTTCCCAGAACCCCGCAGCCATCGGATATGCTTCACTTGCATCCGTATCAGATCAGACAAAGACCCTTACCGTTGACGGTGTAGAGCCTACAGAGGATACGGTTAGAGACGGAAGCTATAAGATCCAGAGGCCCTTTGTGCTCGTGACCAAGGACGGCGAGGCCCTTTCAGCTCAGGCTCAGGCCTTCTATGACTACGCTATGAGCTCAGATGTAGCTGACCTTATAGCACAGGCAGGAGCAGTAGCAATCCACTAAAACAGAAAGTTCAAAGATCAGGGGTCGGCAGGCAGGATGGTCTGCCGATCCTTATGACGTATCAAAAGGAATAATATGAACAGGCACAAAATAGAATCAGTCGTAAAGTTTATCTTTCTGATCCTGGGACTTGTGACCATAGCCTGCGTGCTGCTGATAACCGTATATCTGGTGATAGCGGGCATACCGGCCATCAGGGAGATCGGGATCATTGATTTCCTGTTTGGAACGAAGTGGGCATCCACGGCAGCGGAACCGCAGTTTGGCATACTCCCCTTCATACTTACCAGTATATACGGTACAGCAGGAGCGATCGTCATAGGAGTACCCATAGGATTCATGACCGCGGTATTTACCGCGAAGGTGGCCCCTAGGAAGATCAGGATGGCCATAGAAGAGGCAGTCAGCCTTCTTGCAGGCATACCTTCAGTGGTATATGGTCTTGTGGGCATGCTGATCCTGGTACCTGGTATCAGGGATCTCTTTGACATACCTGATGGAGCAAGCCTTTTTGCGGCCATCATAGTACTGGCCATCATGATACTTCCCTCTATCATCAATGTTTCCCTGACTGCCCTTGAGGCTGTGCCCAAGGAGTATGAAGAGGCCTCCCTTGCCCTGGGAGCCACGGAGATAGAGACCTATTTCCGCGTATCCGTGCCTGCGGCAAAGAGCGGTATAGCCGCTGCCGTAGTCCTCGGCGTCGGCCGTGCCATAGGAGAGGCTATGGCCGTCATGATGGTTTCGGGAAATGCACCCAACATGCCGGATTCGCTTTTCCAGAGCGTAAGGTTCCTTACCACTGCGGTGGCCAGCGAGATGTCCTATTCATCGGGGCTTCAGCGTCAGGCGCTTTTCTCCATAGCCCTGGTGCTCTTCCTCTTTATCATGATGATCAATGCGCTGCTCAATTTCCTGATGAAGCGTGACAAGGAGGGCTGATATGGCTGCTTTGGAAAATATAAATATCAATAACGGAATGGCAAATGCAGCTTCGGCAGACACTGCCGCAGAAAGCAGCCGATCCGGGATCCGCAGTGCAGGCTCCGGGACAGGTGCTTCAGCAGGAGGGAACACGGGTATGATAAAGACACCCCTTTCTCCCAGAAGAAAGGCATACATAGGGACCATGACGGGACTTATGTGGTTCTGCTCCATCATCACCTGCGGACTGGTAGTATATATACTTGCATATGTGCTGTTCAGAGGCATACCCAATATTTCCTGGGAGTTCGTCTCCACATCGCCGAGTTATCTGTCGGGAAATATAGGCATACTTCCTGACATAATGAATACGATCTATATCGTGCTGGCATCCCTTGTCATAGTCCTTCCCCTGGGAGTAGGTGCGGCGGTATACCTGACGGAGTATGCGACCAACAAGAAGCTGGTGGATATCATAGAGTATGCAGCGGAGACCCTTTCAGGCATACCTTCCATCATATACGGCCTGGTGGGCATGCTGTTTTTCTGCCAGTTTATGGGCCTTCAGACTTCCCTGCTTGCAGGTGCACTGACCCTGGTGATCATGAACCTGCCCACCATCATGCGTACCACTCAGGAGAGCCTTAAGACCGTGCCCCAGAGCTACAGAGAAGGTGCCTTCGGCCTGGGCGCAGGAAAATGGAGGGTCATAAGGACGGTGGTGCTTCCCAACTGTATAGACGGTATCATAACCGGCTGCATCCTTGCCACCGGACGTATACTCGGTGAGTCAGCGGCCCTGCTTTTCACCGCAGGCTTTGCCCATGCCCTTAACGGACCCATCAAGGGCCTTCAGAGTGCCGGAGCCTCTCTTACCGTAGCCCTTTACGTATATGCAAAGGAGCAGGGAGAATTTGAGGTGGCCTTCGGAATAGCGGCCATACTGGTCGTACTTACACTGATACTTAATGTGGCAGCCCGTCTTGTAGGAGCTTATTTCAAGAAGAAGAGAGATCGATAAACACATGGATAATATAATCTCAGTAAAAGATATGTGCCTGTGGTACGGACAGTCCCAGGCTCTCAAGAACATAAGTCTGGATATCCCGGAGCATGCGATCACTGCGCTTATAGGGCCTTCAGGATGCGGAAAATCCACCTTCCTCAAGTCCCTCAACCGCATGAATGATCTCATTCCCGGAGTAAAGATCACCGGAAGCATCCAGTACAGAGGCCAGGAGATCTATTCTCCGGAGACAGATGTCAATGAGCTCCGCCATCAGATAGGCATGGTGTTCCAGAAGCCCAACCCCTTCCCCATGAGCATATTTGACAACATTGCCTATGGTCCCCGTACCCACGGCATAACAAAGAAGGATCAGCTCAACGAGATAGTTGAAAGATCACTCCGCGGGGCAGGTATCTGGGAGGAGGTAAAGGATAGGCTTAAGAAGTCGGCCCTCGGACTTTCAGGAGGACAGCAGCAGAGGCTCTGCATAGCAAGGGCCCTGGCCGTTGAGCCTGATATACTCCTTATGGATGAGCCCACTTCTGCCCTGGATCCGATATCTACCTCAAGGATAGAGGATCTGGCTCTGGAGCTTAAGGAAAAATATACTATAATCATAGTCACCCACAATATGCAGCAGGCAGTGCGTATCTCGGATAAGACAGCCTTCTTCCTTCTGGGAGAGATGATAGAGTACGGAGATACGGAGAAGCTCTTCTCCATGCCTAATGACAAGAGGACAGAGGATTATATCACCGGAAGATTCGGTTGATCGGGGGTAGCATTAAGATGAGAAACAGATTTGACAGGCAGCTCACAGCGCTTAATGAGATGCTTATACGTATGGGATCCCTGTGTGAGGATGCCATCAGCCAGACGGCCCTTGCCCTTCAGAGCAAGAAGGATGACGTCCAGACTGAGTCCGAGGCGGAGATAAGCGCCCGCATCATAGAGAAGATACATCAGACTGAGACAGAGATAGATCAGATGGAGAAGGACATAGAGAGCCTCTGCCTCAAGCTCCTCCTTCAGCAGCAGCCGGTGGCTTCTGATCTGAGAGTCATATCCGCCGCGCTCAAGATGATATCCGACATGGAGAGGATAGGAGACCAGTGCGCGGATATCTCTGATATCGTGAATTTCCTGAATTCTGAGCATACCAGAAATTTCAGCTCCTCGGTGGATATACAGGAGATGGCATCAGCTACCATGAAGATGGTCACAAAGGCCGTGGATTCCTTCGTCAATTCCAATGTGGTGCTGGCCGAGGGAGTCATAAAGAGCGATGATTATGTGGATGACCTCTTCATGAAGGTAAAGACTGAGGTCATCAAGCTTATCTCGGAAAATCCCGACAGAGGAGAGGCCCTTCTGGATATCCTTATGATAGCCAAGTACTTTGAGCGTATAGGCGATCACGCCACCAATGTGGCTGAATGGGTGGTATTTTCCATCACCGGAGTACACAAGGACGGCAACACCGGCGGCGGCCCTAACGGCAGGACCGCGCCCCTTGCAGAGGCCTGACTGTATATAGATTTAAGTCATGATATAATTAAACTCCAATCAGTTTTTGACTGATTGGAGTTTTTTTAAAACTTTTTTTGCTCTCTTCAGGTCTTATATACAGAAAGCCAAAGAGGAGATAATCATGAAGGACAGAAAATACGAGCTCGTAGTCTCCTGCATCACTGAAAATCAGAATTCACTTTACCGCCTTGCCCTGAGCTACGCAAAGGAACGGGAGGGTGCCCTTGACATAGTGCAGAATACCGTACTCAAGGCCCTTAAATCCTATACGGGCCTCAGGGATGAGGCTGCGGTAAGGAGCTGGCTGTTCCGCATACTTGTAAACGAGGCGGTCAGGTATATAGATAAAAATAAAAATGAGATACCCAGTTCGGATGAAGCATTTCCCGAACCTGAGTACAGGGAAAAGGCCTTCGAAAATGATGCAGGGGAGGTATATGAAGCGGTAATGGGACTTATGCCCGAGCTTCGCACCATAGTGATACTCAGATATTATGAAGAGCTTAGTCTCAGTGAGATAGCCGAGGCCACAGGCCTGAATCTCAATACGGTAAAGACCAGGCTTTATACAGCCCACAGACGTCTTAAGGAAAAGCTTGAGGAGGTGGAGATATGAGGATAGAGGATGGAAAGAATATCTACGGGGATATCGAGATACCGAAGGAGCTTTCTGCCATGGTAGATGGGCTTATAAAAAAGGACAGAAGGAAGAAAGCTGAAAGGAAGGTTATTTTTATGATAAAGAGATGTGCAGCAGCTGCAGCAGCGGCTCTGGTAGTATTTACGGCAGGCCTGAACACCAGTCAGGCCTTTGCGGAAGGAGCGGCAGAGCTTCCGGTCATCGGAGCCATAGCAAGGGTGCTTACCGTACGTTCCTATCATCAGGATGAGGGAGATTATAAGATCGACATGGAGGTGCCCGCCATAGAGGACTCCAATTCGGCAGACGCCTCAGGAGGGGAGTTTACATCCCTTGTAAATGCAGAGATAGAAAAGATAGTTGATGATTATACAAATGAGGCAAAGGCCGAGTTTGAAGAGTATAAGGAGGCCTTCTTTGCCACGGGAGGTACAGAGGAGGAATGGGCAGGACGCCAGATGGATATAATCGTGGATTACGATGTCAAATATCAGAAGAGCCCGATACTTTCCCTTGAGCTCACCACGGCAAAGGGCTGGGTGGCAGCCTCCGAGGAAAGGCATTATTATAATCTGAATGTTCTGGAAGGAAAGGAACTTAAGCTCGAAGACCTCCTTGGTGATGACTATATCAATATCTGCAATGCGGAGATAGACAGGCAGATAAAAGATCAGCTAGCAAATGATGAAAGCCTCAGCTACTTCGGCTATGGAGATAACGAGCTTACTGATGCGGGCTTCAGGACCATAGACGAAAATACTGACTTTTATATAAACAGCGACGGGCAGGTAGTTATAGTATTCCCCGAATATTCCATTGCCCCCGGATATATGGGATGGAGAGAGTTTGCAGTAGGAGAGGCTAAGCTTTAAAAAATCAGCCTGTTTATCCCGGGATCCGGACAATCCTGCCCGGGTCCCAAAATCCCAATCTAAGCCATTACTGCACAGAAGTAATATATTTTATTGTAATTTCCCCCTTCGATATGATAGTATATAAGTAATTATAAGCAATGTTTCATTTGAAACATTGCTTTATCTTTATGAGGTAAGTACGAAGATGGGACGTGTCATAGCCATTACAAATCAGAAGGGCGGTGTCGGCAAGACCACCACTGCCATAAATCTTGCCTGCTGTCTTTCTGAGGCGGAGCAGAGGGTGCTGCTTATAGATTTTGACCCCCAGGCCAACTCTACCAGCGGGCTTTCAGCTCATCTGGAGAAGGACCGGGAGGGAAGCATATATGATCTGCTCTGCGGCAATATGAAGCCGGAGGAGTGCATGTATAAGGATGTGCTTCCCGGACTGGATTTCATAAGTGCGGATATGGATCTCTCCGGAGTGGAGGCGGAGTTTCAGGAGCTGCCGGATATGGATGTAAGGCTTAAAAACATCACCGACAGCCTGAAGGAGGGATATGATTATATATTCATAGACTGCCCTCCCTCCATAAGCGTCCTTACTGTCAATGCCCTTACGGCTGCCGACAGCGTCATCATACCCATACAGTGTGAATACTATGCTCTGGAGGGACTCAATCAGCTGCTTCGGCTGGTGGGGATGGTAAGGAAGAAGATGAACCCGGAGCTATACGTGGAGGGCGTGCTTTTCACCATGTATGACCAGCGCACCAGGCTCAGCGAGCAGGTGGTGGAATCGGTAAGGGAAAATCTTGATGAGCCCATATTTGAGACTCTGATACCGAGGAATGTAAGGCTTGCGGAGGCTCCCTCTTATGGAGAGCCCATCAGCATATATGATCCCTCCTCGAGGGGAGCGGAGAGCTACCGCATGCTGGCTGCAGAGCTCATGGACAGGGAAGGGGGCAGCTACTGATGGCAAGAAAAGGTCTGGGGCGCGGACTTGACGCCATATTCGGAAATGATGATACCGCAGCCGAAGAGGGCAGGAAAGAAAAAGGAGCGGCAAAAGCTTCTTCGCAGAAGGTAAAGAAATCTTCAGGGGACGAAGCGGCAAAGCCTTCGAAAGAGCCTTCAGGAGAAAAGACAGAAAAGGCTTTGGAAGGCGGGAGCTCATCCGGCAGAAAAGCTTCAGACGGGGCTTCGGAAAAGAAGGCCCGGGGCGGAGAGCCGGCGAAGCCGGGACTGAAGAAAACAGATCCGGAGGGCAGCCTCCATGACCGCCGTTTTGTCAGGATATCCCTTATAGAGCCGAACAGGGATCAGCCCAGGAAGAAGTTTGATGAGGAAAGCCTTGCGGAACTGGCGGGATCCATAAAACGCTACGGCGTGATACAGCCCCTGATAGTGAAGAAGACGGGCTTTACCTATACCATCATCGCAGGAGAACGCAGGTGGAGGGCTGCAAGGCTGGCCGGCCTTAAGGAAGTGCCGGTCATCATCAGGGACATCGAGGATCAGGCTGCAGCTGAGATCGCCCTTATAGAAAATATACAGAGGGAGGACCTTGGTGCCGTAGAGGAGGCCATGGCCTACAGGGAGCTTATAGATGCTTACGGCCTTACCCAGGAGGAGGTGGCAGAGCGCGTGGCAAAGAGCCGCTCAGCCATAGCCAACAGCCTCAGGCTCCTTCAGCTTCCGGAGGAGGTGCTGCTGCTTATTTCGGAGGAAAGGCTCAGTGCGGGACATGCCCGCTGCCTGATCACCATAGAGGACAGGGAGGAGCTTATAGCCCTGGCCAGGGAGATAGCTGAGAAGGGGCTCAGCGTCAGAGAGGCTGAAAGAAAGGCAGATGCCATAAAAAAGAGAAAGGCTGCTCCGGCAGAGACGGATACGGCTCATGCCGATGATGCAGATGAGATAGCCCGGGACAGGGTATTCCTGGATAAGCTTGAAAGAGAGCTTACGGGGGGCCTCGGTACAAAGGTGCGCATAAAGCCCGGGAAGAAGGACAGGGGCAGGATAGAGATCGATTATTATTCACTGGAGGAGCTGAACAGGATCTCTGATCTGCTCAGATAAGCAGCATAGGAGAGTTTTATGACGGAAAGAGAGATATTGATCGCAGCGATCATAGCGGTCTGCGTCCTCTGTATAGCAAGCCTTATAGTGGCGGTGATAGCCATAGGCAGATACAGGGATCTTTACCGCAGGTATGATCTGTTCATGCGCGGAAAGGATGCGGAGAGCCTGGAGGAGCTGATACTCCGGCAGCAGGAGGATATCGAGGAGCTCAAGGAAGCCAAGCTCGTTGACAGGGAAGCCATGAGGGTCATGAACAGGAACATAAGGGCCTCCATCCAGAAATTCGGGATAGTGCATTATGATGCCTTTGAGGGCATGGGAGGCAAGATGTCCTTTGCCCTGGCTCTGCTTGACTATACCAACACGGGCATGATAATCAACTGCATGCATTCAAGGGAGGGATGCTTCATCTATGTCAAGAATGTAGATGCGGGAAGTACCTATACTCCCCTTGGAGCAGAGGAAAAGGAGGCTCTTGAAAGGGCTCTTGGCTATATAAAGGACTGATATCCGGCAGTCCGGGATAGAGCTTATCCGGGATGGCGGAAAAACAGAGGTCCGGGATATTACAGTGGCTAAAGTATCAAAGAATCTCAAAAAGCAGCTTCGCAAGGCGATCATACTGCTCATTATTTTTGCGGCCGCCCTGGCGGCCTATTTTGCATGGTCTTTTCAGAATGTGGAGGCAGAATATACGGTATATACCTCCATGGAGGAGCCCAGGCTCCCTGTGGCTTATGTGGACCTTGAAGGGCTGGAGCTCAATACCATGCATGGCTACAGGCAGGATATGGGCAACAGGGCTGTTTCGGATCTTGTGACCATACTTCCTGAGGACCGGGAGCTGGATATACGCATAGCGGAATACGGCAATGCCATAACCGGCATATCCTATGAGATAAGGAGCCTGGACCTTCAGCACTTTGTGGAAAGGACTGAGGTCCGGGATATACGGAGCGAGGGGGGATCGACCTATGCCCGCCTGCCGATCCAGAACCTTATCGCCAGGGACACCCAGTATCTTCTCACTATCCAGGTGGATATGGCGGAGGAGCAGATCAATTATTATACCAGGATCGTATGGACAGAGGATCAGTACATAAACGGCATGATAGATTTTGCCCGTTCCTTTGCTGAAAAGACCTTTGATTATGACGCTGCAAGGGAGCTCACCACTTATCTTGAGACCAGCGAGACCGCGGACAATTCAAACCTCGGCGAAGTCAATATAGAATCCAGTTTTTCACAGCTGACCTGGGGAGATTCGGACATGAGAATGGCTTCTGTGCCCGATATCGCCATAAAGGAATATGACGGCATCATGTCGGTGATAGAACTGTCCTATCTGGCGGAAAGGACGGACAGTGCAGGCAATACCGAGCGATATATGGTGCAGGAGGACTATACTCTTCGGCAGGGATCGGAGCGCATATATCTGATGGATTATGTCAGGAATACTGATCAGATATTTGACGGAAGCAAGTATCTCTTTGCAGGAAAAAGGATTAACCTGGGCATCAGCTCCGATGGTACGCTGCAGGATATGAGCTCGGAGAGCGGAAGATATATCGCCTTCAAGTCCAACAGGGAGTTATGGTGCTACGATCAGGAGGACAGGATCGCAGTCAGCGTATTTTCCTTCAGGAGCGGGACCGATGACGGCGTGAGAGCCAATTATGACAGGCATGACATAAAGATACTTTCCATGGATGACGGCGGAGTCCTGGATTTTGTGGTTTATGGATATATGAACCGCGGAGCCCATGAGGGCTATAACGGCATAGCCTATTACAGATATGATTTTTCTGCGGACAGACTGACGGAGATCATGTTCATGCCCCTCTCGTATACCTTTGAAAGGATAAGTCTTGAGCTTTCAGAGCTCTGCAGGAAGGGCGCAAATGACATGCTTTATATCAAGCAGTCCGATTCAGTGCTGGCCGTGGATCTGAACTCACTGGAGATGGTGGTAGTCGCCTCCGGACTTCGCTCCGGCACCTATGCCGTGGACAGGCTGCAGACAAAGTTTGCATGGCAGGACGGAGAGCCCTATCAGTCTGCAAGGGTGAGGCTCCTGGATATAGAAAGCGGGACCACCAGGACCATAGAGGCGGCAGATGGGGAATATCTGAGGGTCGTAGGCTTCAGTAACGATGACCTTATCATAGGCCATGCGGGATCGGGAGACAGCTTCTCCATAAATGGAAGGATCAAGGGCCTGCCCATGTATTCCATAGAGATACTCAATGGAAGCCTTGGCCTTGAGAAGGAATACAGCAGGGAAAGCATATATGTGGACAATGTCCATGTGGAGGGCAGCAGGATCATGTTTACCCTTTACAGGAAGAATACCGACGGAACGGGATATGAGTTCTATGGGGAGGACACCATAGTATCCACGGAGAGCCTGGACACTGAGGACAGCCGCATAATGTCAGCGGATGACGGTGTCCGCAAAAAGATATACTATGTCTCTCTGGATAATGAGATAAGGACCACCAGGAGCCTTGAGGTAAGGGCCCCTGAGCAGATCTCATATGAGAACTCAGGTACTCTGGAGGCAGCTTCCCAAAGCAGGCCGGGAGCAGAGCAGATAGTATTTTATTCATATGCCGGAGGAGAGCTGAGGCTGAGAAGCTCCGATCTTGCGGAAGCGATAGAGGCTACTTATGAGGATATGGGATATGTGACGGATGGTTCCGGAAACCTTGTGTTCAACAGGGCCGACAGGACGGAGGTCACAAGGATATCGAATCCCGTGCAGGCCGCTTATCCGCTTATCGTAAACCTGGAAAGCTTCAGCGGAAGCCGCATATCCTCGGACGAGGGCATTGCGATACTGGATACCTATGGACTGTCACTTAATCAGCTCCTTTACTACGTATATAAGGGCATCCCTGCGGCGGTATTGAATCCGGACGGATCCTATGTACTGATCTATGGTTATGATAACCAGAACATACTTATGTATGATCCTCAGGCCCAGGATGAAGCCTCAAGAGAGATAAGTATGCCGAGGGATCAGGCGGAGGAACTGCTCTGGAGCCTGAATTTTGACTCGGTGAGTGCCATAAGCTATAGGTAAGACAGATAAGGGCAGCAAAAGACAGATAAAAAAGGCTCCGGACCTGATATGTACCCTCTTTACTGGACAACCAGTAAGAAGGGTACATATCAGCGCGGCGGGGCCTTTTCTTTACAAGATAAAAAAAATATGATATAACAGCCGTAACAAAAAGAGCACCGGATAACAGGATGCTCTTTTTTAACCGAGTAAGCTTAGATGATGAGGATGCACATGGAACAATATATTATAAAGGGAGGCACTCCGCTTAGCGGTGAGGTGACCATAAGCGGGGCGAAAAATGCAGCCCTTGGAATATTGGCAGCGGCCATCATGTCCGATGAGGATGTGGTGGTTGAAAATCTTCCGGATGTCAGGGATATCAATGTCATGCTGGAAGCCATCATGGAGATCGGGGCAGAAGTAGACAGAAGAGACAGACACACGGTCAGGATCAATGGCCGCAGCATCAAGGAAGTCTCCGTGGATGATGAATTTATCAGGCGGATCAGAGCTTCGTATTATTTTATCGGAGCCCTGCTCGGAAAATACAGGCACGCAAGGGTACCTCTTCCCGGAGGCTGCAATATAGGTTCAAGGCCCATAGACCAGCACATAAAGGGATTCAAGGCCCTGGGTGCAGAGGTCAGGATAGAGTCCGGAGCCGTGATGGCAGATGCGGACATCCTGAGAGCGGCACATATATATTTTGATGTCGTTTCAGTGGGAGCGACCATCAATGTGATGATGGCTTCAGTCATGGCTGAGGGCCAGACCATTATAGAAAATGCCGCAAAGGAGCCCCACATAGTCGATGTGGCAAACTTCCTCAACAGCATGGGAGCCAACATAAGGGGAGCAGGTACGGACACCATCAGGATCAGGGGAGTCCAGAAGCTTCACGGTACGGAATATGCCATCATCCCGGATCAGATAGAGGCCGGCACATTCATGTGCATGGCTGCTGCCACCAGAGGCAATGTGCTGATCAAAAATGTCATACCCAAGCATCTTGAGGCCATAACCGCCAAGCTCATAGAAATGGGCAATGAGGTGGTGGAGTATGATGAGGCAGTAAGGGTCATCGGAGCCGCAAGCCAGAGGCATACTGATATCAAGACCCTGCCCTATCCCGGATTCCCTACGGACATGCAGCCTCAGATATCAGTGACCCTGTCCCTTGCAGAGGGCACCAGCATGGTCACCGAGAGCATATTTGAAAACCGTTTCAAGTATGTGGATGAGCTTGCCCGCATGGGAGGCAATATCAAGGTAGAGGGTAATGTGGCAGTTATAGACGGCATCAGGAACTTCTCCGGAGCCACGGTCAGCGCGCCTGATCTCAGGGCCGGAGCAGCCCTTGTCATAGCAGGCCTCGCAGCCGAGGGCTTCACGGCAGTGGAGGAGATCGGATACATACAGAGAGGCTATGAAAACTTTGAGGAAAAGATAAGCGCCATCGGAGGAAAGATAGAGCTTGTCGATTCCGAGAGGGAAGCAGCGAAGTTCAGGCTCCGCGTGGGCTGAAGGACGGAAGCTTTCAGAAAGGCAGAAAGCCTCGTACCTCCGAAAGGATGGACATATGCATAAGTTTCTCAGAGCGGCAGGCTTCGGATCCATCATATCCGAGACTGACCTCTATGACTTTCTGAGGAAGGAAGTCATCATTGAAGATAATATCCAGACCCTCATAAAGAATGGAGACGGCAGTACGGAGACGGAATATGTGCTGTTCGTATCGGATGATGTGGGCATAGCCGCAGATACCCTGAGGCTGCCCGATGGGTCGGAGATCATAGAATATTACTATCCGTTTTACTGTGCCCTGGATCATGCCTCAGAGGAGCCCTGCTGTCTGGAGCGGCGTACTGAGAGCGAGACCTATGCAGGGCTGATAGATGAGTATAAGCTCGGCATATCCCTTATTTTCTATATACAGTTTTCCCTGGGCTACAAGCGTTATCTCAGGCTCAATCCCCCTGCGGATTTCAAGGGCACTGCCCTTACAGCTTTTGCCAATGAAGGTGTGGTACTGCTCCCCGTGACTAAGCTCGGAGAGTCGGATCCCTCGGTCATCAACCGCAGAAATGAGGAGGAAAGGCTCCTGGAGGCTGCGATGCAGGGAGACCAGGATGCCATAGAGACCCTTACGGCTTCAGATATCGACAATTACAATGAAGCGGCAAAGCGCATACAGACAGAGGACCTGTATACAGTAGTGGAGCAGAGCCTCATGCCCAGCGGAGTCGAGTGTGATCAGTATTCGGTCATCGGGGAGATACTGAACGTGGAGGAGGCTGAAAACAGGATCACCGGAGAGGCCCTCTGGCAGCTTTCCCTTATATGCAACGGCGTATCCTTCAAACTGTGCATGCGAAAAAAGGATCTTTTGGGAGAACCCCTGTGCGGAAGAAGGATAAAGGCCAGGATCTGGCTCCTTGGCACGGTGGATCTTCGGAGGCCGGCATAAGCCAGGCGGAGTATCCTGCATTTGCAGCTTTTTCAAAGGATCAGAGGATAATGGATAAAGGATATAAAAATACGGATATAAGGGCAGGCCTTCTGGGGATAATATTTACCCTGTGCCTGCTTTTTATTATGCTTGTTACGGCTGTGGAAGCGGTGTGCTACTGGACGCCGGGGTATTTTGAAGCAGAATATGAAAAATATGACGTTCTTTCGGACCTGCCGGAGATGACCATGAGTGATGAGGACGGACTCATGGCGGTGACGGAGCACATGATGCACTATCTCAGGGGCGATGAGGGCTACGATGAGCTCCAGATAGAGGTCATGATGGACGGAGAGATGCGGGGCTTCTTTACCGAAAGGGAGATAGCTCATATGGAAGATGTCAGAGAGCTGTTTATCGCAGCCCAGAAGCTGAGGCTGTGGGCCGCAGCACTATGTGCAGTCTGCGTAGCCGGTATGTACGCTCTCTGTGCTTCCGGAGTAAGGGCAGATGATAATGGAGGGACCTCCGAGGGCAGGGGAAGACTTGCAGCTTCCCTAAGAAGCTTTGCCCGTATCTTTTCAAGAAGTGTGCTTGTGGGCACGGGCCTTCTGCTGGTGCTCCTTTTGGGCCTTGCCTTTATTCTTGCCACGGATTTTTCCAATGCCTTTGTGACCTTCCATCATATCTTTTTTGACAATGATCTCTGGATCCTGGATCCGAGGGTGGATATGCTGATAAACATAGTGCCTGAGGGCTTCTTCTATGACACGGCCATGAGGATAGCGGCGATATTCGGAGCGGGAGTAGTGGTACTGCTTGCTGCTGCAGCCGTGATGGCCATGAAGACCGGGAAGAAATAAGAACAAAGCCAATATCTGAAATGACTTATAAAAAGAGTTATAGACCTGACTTTTAATAGCTAGTCTATAACCAATAACCCTAAAAAGGGACCGCCGTATTTTTCGGCAGTCCCTTTTATCATAAAAACAGTTTCATATGAAATGCCGGACAGTCCCTGTAAACAGGACAGCCTGACAGCCGGAAGAGCATTTTCAGGCAGCTTCCTCTGCGGGAAGGGTGCCTTCTATGTCTATGGCATATTCAAGCCCTGTGCTGACAGGGGACTTGAATGCACTGATCCTTGCAGCTACATTTTCCTGAAGGTTCCGATAGAAGAACTGATAATCATAGAGGTGATATATGCCTTCGCTGAAGATGCTGAGCACGGGAGGATAATCCTCGGGGCTCACGTCAGGCACCTTGAGGGAGCCTCTTTCGGTGTCGATATAAGCGCCGGTAAGCCCGGGTACCTCGGAAGTGATGTTTCCGTCATAGTCGGTGAAGCAGGCTCCGGTATTGAGGCTTTTATCTGCGGGAGTGCCGTCGGTCTTCCAGTTGAGAGGATTTATGCAGAGGGAACGGGTGCCTTCGGGGATCATAAGGGAGGAAGTTACCTCCGGAGCCTCGCTGTTGAAGGCTATGATCACGCCGGTGTCATACTCACCTCCGGCAAAATGAAGCCAGGGATACTCGGCGAGCTCCTCCTCCGTCACTCTCCAGCCTATGGCATAGCAGGCGATGAGCCTGTCATTGAGAGCCTCGTCCTCGAACTTGTCCTTCAGGAGCCTTATGCAGAGATCGGCACCCTGGGAAAAACCTGCCAGTATAATGGGCCTTTCATCATCAAAATTGTCAAGATAATAGTCGAAGGCGAGGGATATATCCTCGTAGGCAAATTCCAGATAGGGCTCCTGCTCCTCGGCGGGAAGCTCATAGACATTGAGCCCTGCCTGCCTGTAATAGGGAGCAAAGAAGCGGCAGTCCTGGTCGTATATGCCCTTCTCCATGTTGGTTGCGCCCAGGAAGCTTGCCATGGAATCCTCGTCGTCGAGGGACATATTGAAGCTGTCCTCGGTACCGCCGTATACGGTGGGGCAGATAAAGAATACGTCGGCTGAGCCGCCTGAAGGGTCTCCATCGGGGCCGTCTGCAAGGTAGGCCCAGTTTTCCGGCAGGGAATAATCCGGAGCTTTGTCTGAAGCATCTGAAGCTTCGGCTTCAGGACTTTCTTTTGGGGCTTCAGTCTCTGCTTCCTCTGTCACAGCCTCTGATACGGCTTCGGTGCTTTCCTCTATAGCAGTTTCCTGTGACCTGCCTCCGCAGCCCGCAAGGGAGCCGAGGGCAAGGAGTGATGCTGCCAGCAATACGGTTATCTTCTTTTTCATGATCTTCCTCTTATTATTCTGATAGATCGATATACGCCGCCGCAGGCCTTCGGGCATTGCCGCTTTGCATATCGTCAGAGCAATTATAATATATCAGGGCTTTTTACGGCAAGGGTATTGAATGACCAGCCTTAAAGGCATCATCCAGGGGATCCTGCAAGGTTTTTTATTCCGGTGCGGGCCTGTTGACCGTCTTCCGCAGATTGACATTTTCCCGTATCTATCTTACAATTAAATCTCACGCAGCCGGGGAGATAGCGGTGCCCTGTATCTGAGATCCGCTTTAGCAGAGGTGATACCCTGCCGAGGGCGTTATATCGCATGGCTGTTCTCTCTCGAAGATGTTGAAGCCGGGGTCCTGCGCAATAGGAATTTGTGAACCGTGTCAGGGCAGGAATGCAGCAGCACTAAGCAAAACCTCTTATGTGCCGCGGGGGCGCCTCGACGGAGTTTTCGCAGAGGGGAAACGCATGTCTTATATCGTTCGAAGCAGGGTGCGTGATTTTTTATTGGAAAAATGTTTATCAGGAAGTCTCCTGATGGAGATCCCTGAAGGGGCGGCTTCGGCATATCTGTGACGGGCCGCCGTGTATATGATGATGGAGCTTATATGACGGGAAAGCTTATCGACCCGAAAAATACCATAGCCCTTATAAAGGACAGGGGATTTTCATTCAAAAAGAAATTCGGCCAGAATTTTCTCATAGATGAGAGGGTGCTGACAAAGATAATAAACGGAGCAGAGATAACCGGCTCAGATGAGGTCCTGGAGATCGGCCCGGGGATAGGCACCCTTACCCAGGCCCTCTGCGAGGCTGCAGGCAGGGTCAGGGCCGTGGAGATAGACCGGGAGCTGATCCCGATACTTCAGGAGACCCTTTCAGCCTATGATAACGTGGATATCATAAATGCGGACGTGCTGGAGCTGGATCTTAAAGAGCTTTTTTCCGGGCCCTTCAAGGTGGTAGCCAATCTGCCCTACTATATCACTACTCCCATAGTCATGAAGCTTCTGGAAAGCGATGCGCCTGTGGAATCGGTAACGGTCATGGTGCAGAAGGAGGTGGCTGAGCGCATGCAGGCCGCTCCGGGGTCAAAGGATTACGGAGCCCTGTCCCTGGCGGTAGCCTATCATGCGGAAGCCGAAGTGGTGGCCAATGTGCCTCCCAACTGCTTTATACCGAGACCGGACGTGAGCTCCGCGGTGATAAGGCTTAAGAAGAGAAAAGAGCCTCCCGTGGGACCTTCGGATAAGGACTTTATGTTCAGGCTCATAAGGGCGGCCTTTGCCCAGAGACGAAAGACCCTTCAGAATGCCCTTTCAAATGATGCTTCCCTCGGACTTTCAAAGGAGGCCGTGGAGGCAGCCTTAAGGGAACTGGGGCTTGACGTAAGGATAAGAGGAGAAAGGCTCTCGCTTTCGGATTTTGCGGAGCTTTCAGACAGACTGGAGACAAGGATATGAAGATATGCGGATTCATGAAGACTACGCTCCTGGACTATCCGGGACATGTGGCCTGTACCGTATTTACCGGGGGCTGTAATTTTCGCTGCCCCTATTGTCACAATTCAGAATTGCTGGACATGGATCTTCCTTCGGAGTTTACCGAAGAGGAGATCTTTATGTTTTTACAGAGGAGAAAGGGAGTCCTGGAGGGAGTGGTGATCTCAGGAGGAGAGCCTACGCTGCAGCCGGATCTGCCCCGCTTCATAAGGGATATAAAGGAACAGACAGGCCTTGAGGTAAAGCTTGACACCAACGGGACTGCTCCGGACATGCTGAGGGAGCTCCTGGGTGAGGGGCTTCTGGATTTTGTGTCCATGGATATAAAAAGCGGTCCGGGAGGATATACGAA
Source organism: uncultured Lachnospiraceae bacterium (assembly GCA_944382125.1). Taxonomy (GTDB): domain Bacteria; phylum Bacillota; class Clostridia; order Lachnospirales; family Lachnospiraceae; genus Avilachnospira. Next base: position 44,320 of record CALWMV010000003.1, on the reverse strand, counting down.
GGCCGCAGGCATCAGAAACGGCGGTATACTCAGGCGGATCGAAGAGAGCAGGGATCTCCTTATAAACGGAGACATCCCTTACGAATTCAGGACCACGGTGGTGGATGGGATACATACGGAGGAGGACTTCCGGGAGCTGGGTCCCTTCATAAAGGGCGGCAGAAGCTATTTCCTGCAGGCCTATAAGGAAAGCAGCACCGTGCTGGATCTTTCGGCAGGCTTCGGAACGCCAAAAAAGGAGGAGCTCCTTTCCTATGCTGAGCTGGTGTCGCCCTATGTGGAAAAGGTGGATATAAGGGGAGTAGACTAAGGCAAATGCTTGAATTAGACCCTTCTAAATGTTAAACTTAAGAATAAGAGTTTTTTGCCTGGGATGGCTTCCTGCGCCTTTAATTTCTGCCATGGACCAAGGGGATCGCGGCAGGTGCGGCAGGCGGCTTACTTTTGCAAGGACCCAGGCGGGGCCATGGAAGGGGAAGGTAAGCTGATATGAGGATCATAAGGACGGAAGACTATGATGAGCTGTCCCTCAGGGCGGCGGAGATCATGGCTTCGGTAGTCACGCTGAAGCCGGATGCACTGCTGGGACTTGCGACCGGATCCTCGCCTCTGGGACTTTATAAGGTCCTGATCGAAAAGTACAGGCGGGGAGAGCTGAGCTTTGCGAAGGTCACCACGGTGAACCTGGACGAGTATGTGGGCCTCGGACCCGAGGATGAACAGAGCTACAGGTATTTTATGGACCATAATCTGTTCTGCCATGTCGATATCGACAGGGAAAGGACCCATGTTCCGGATGGCCTTGCGGCAGATGGGGAGAAGGAGCCTGCAAGATATGAGGCACTGGTAAGGAGCCTTGGCAGGCAGGACATACAGCTTCTGGGTCTGGGAGTGGACGGGCACATAGGCTTCAATGAGCCAGACAGAGTGTTCCATGAGGATACCCACTGCGTGAGCCTTGATCCCTCGACCATAGAAGCCAACAAGAGGTTTTTCGCCTCTGCGGAGGAAGTGCCACGGAAGGCCTATACCATGGGAGTGGGGACCATCATGAGGGCGAAGAGGATACTGATGGTAGTAAACGGAGAGGCAAAGGCTGAGGTACTTTCAGCGATGCTGAAGGGACCGATAGATCCTATGCTTCCTGCAAGTATATTAAGGCTGCACAGAGACGTGACCATAGTTGCGGACAAAGCGGCCCTTTCAAAGCTTTGAAAAGGGGGATAATATGTTAAGAGTTGGATTTCTGACCAGCGGAGGAGACTGCCAGGCGCTCAATGCCACCATGAGGGGCATTGCAAAGGCTCTCTATACCATGTACGGATCTGAGGTGGAGATCATAGGCTTTGAGGATGGTTTCAGGGGCCTCATATACGGGGACTACAGAAAGATGCAGTCCTCTGATTTCTCGGGCATACTGACAAGGGGCGGCACCCTGCTCGGAACCAGCAGGACTCCCTTCAAATACATCGATGAGCCTGATGAGAACGGACTCAACAAGGTGGAGTCCATGAAAAATACTTACAAGAAGCTTCGCCTCAACGCCCTCTGCGTGCTGGGCGGCAACGGATCCCTGAAGACGGCGAATCGTCTTTCTGAGGAGGGACTCAATGTCATCGGCCTCCCCAAGACCATAGACAATGATCTCTGGGGCACCGAAGTCACCTTCGGATTCCAGTCTGCGGTGGATATCGCTACTGCGGCCATAGACAACATACATACGACAGCCGCTTCCCACGGCAGAGTTTTCATAGTCGAGGTCATGGGACATAAGGTAGGATGGCTTACCCTCAATGCGGGCATCGCAGGCGGAGCCGATGTCATCCTGATCCCTGAGATCCCCTATGACACCAAGAAGGTCATATCGGCCATAAAGGAAAGGAACAAGTCCGGAAAGGTATTTTCCATACTGGCAGTGGCAGAGGGTGCCATGACCAAGGAAGAGGCCAAGATGGGCAAGAAGGAGCTCAAGAAAAAGAAGGAAAAGGGCAAGATATATCCTTCAGTTTCCTACGAGCTTGCGGATAAGATAAGTGAGGCCCTTGGAACGGAGGTAAGAGTGACCGTTCCCGGACATACCCAGAGGGGCGGCATACCCAATGCCTACGACAGAGTCCTTTCCACAAGACTGGGCGCCGAGGCAGCCATGTGCATAAAGCGCGGAGAGTTCGGCGTGATGATGGCCAGGGTAAAGCAGAAGATCACTCCCATACCCCTTTCCGAGGTTGCGGGAAAGCTCAAGATGGTGGATCCCAAATCCGACATAATAAAGCAGGCAAAGGCGGTAGGAATTTCCTTCGGAGATTAAATGGCATATCAGGCGTTATATCGTAAATGGCGTCCTGCCGTATTCGAGGATGTTTACGGACAGGATGCCATAGTTACGACTCTGAAAAATCAAATAACCTCGGGAAGGATAGGCCATGCCTATCTGTTCTGCGGAACCAGGGGAACGGGCAAGACTACCCTTGCAAAGATCTTTGCAAGGGCGGTAAACTGTGAACATGCGGCAGAGCATGGAGGCAGCCCCTGCAATGAATGTCCCATATGCAGATCCATACTTTCGGAAAGCTCCATGAATGTCTTTGAGATAGATGCGGCTTCAAACAACAGCGTGGAGGACATCCGCAGGATCAGGGAAGAGGTGGCATATCCTCCCACTGAGGGACGCTACAAGGTCTATATCATAGATGAGGTGCATATGCTCAGCACCTCTGCTTTTAATGCTCTTTTGAAGACCCTGGAGGAGCCGCCGTCATATGTGATCTTCATCCTTGCGACCACGGATCCCCAGAAGGTGCCCCAGACCATATTGAGCCGCTGCCAGCGCTATGATCTCAAGCGAATCAAAAGTGATGTCATAGCAGCGAGGCTTCGGGAGCTGAGCGGGGCAGAAGGCAGGAAAGTTGAGGATCGGGCCATAGATTATATAGCAAGGACGGCCGACGGATCCATGAGGGATGCCCTGAGCCTGCTGGATCGCTGTTTTTCCTTCATGACGGGGCAGGAGCTCAGCTATAAGGATACCCTGGAAGTGCTGGGAGCATCTGATACCTCGGTATTTTCCGGAATGTACCGTTCCCTCTGCTCAGGAGATGTGGAAGGAGCTCTGAGAGCAGTATCGGACACGGTAGCTGCAGGCCGGGAGATATATCAGTTCACCAATGATTTCATCTGGTATCTGCGGAACGTGCTGCTCTGCATGAGCACCAGGGATGCTTCGGATCTGCTGGATGCTTCAGAGGAAAATATAGGCAGGCTCAGAGAGGATGCTGCCCTTACGGACAAGACCTTTCTTATAGAGATGATGTCCCGGATGGCGGAGCTTTCAAACCGCCTGAGATTTGCAAGGGATAAAAGGACCCTGCTGGAGGTGGAGCTCATAAGGCTGAGTACCAGGGAGCTCGCAAAGTCTTCCGGAGAGCAGCGGGGGATACAGGACAGGCCTGCATCCCAAAGGGCCTCACAGCCACGGGCAGAGCTTCCGAAGCCTGAGGTGAGGAACGGGGCAGAAGCAAGAGAGGCTGAGCCTGCCGTGACGGCAGCTGTAAGGGAAAAATCAGAGATCGAGATACCGGACGGTACTGCAGCTTCAAAGGCTTCATCAGCAGGACAGGCCGACAGGATGCAGGTGCTCAGGGAGAACTGGAGCGAGCTTGTATCCCAGCTTTCCATGTCCAACAGACATCTTTATGAAAATGCCTTCCTCAAGGAAGAGGAGGGAAGACCCATGGTCATCTTCAAAAGCAGCATGGGCTTCAGGCTCGCCTCCACCAATAAGGAGGAAAACGGGCTTACAAGGCTTTCGGAGCTCTGCAGGGATCAGCTCGGGCTGGAACTGCGCTTTGGCGGAAGAGTGGCAAGGCGGGGAGAGATCGAAAAGGAAGCTGACCGTATAACGGATGAGGAGCTGGCAAGGATAAACTTCCCCGTGGATATCGAACAGCCCTGACGAAGTTAAGGCGGATACTATACATATCGGGGAGTTTGTTATAAAATGTAACGATAACGCCGCTTCAGGCGGCAAATATCTATCATCAGGAGAGATATATGGCAAGAAGAGGAGGCTTTCCGGGCGGCATGATGCCCGGCAATATGAATAATCTCATGAAGCAGGCGCAGCGTATGCAGCGTCAGATGGAGGAGCAGCAGAAGGAGCTGGAGGAGAAGGAGTTCACGGCCCAGGCGGGCGGCGGAGCTGTCAGCGTGACTGTAAGCGGAAAGAGGCTCCTTACCGGAGTCAGCATAGATCCTGAAGCCTGCGATCCGGATGATGTGGAGACGCTGGAGGATATGGTGATGGCTGCGGCCAATGAGGCACTCAGACAGGCAGAGGAAGCCAATGCCCAGATCATGGGCAAGCTTGCAGGCGGACTGGGAGGTTTCGGCATCTAAATGGATTACTTTGGCAGTCATATAAGCAGGCTGATAGAGGCCCTCTGCGGTCTGCCCGGTGTCGGACAGAAGACGGCACAGCGCCTGGCCTTCCATATAATCAATATGCCGAAGGAGCAGGTACAGGCCCTGGCGGATGCCCTGGTGGATGCCAGGACCAATGCCAATTACTGCAGGGAGTGCTTCACCCTTACGGATGATGAGCTCTGTCCCATTTGCAGGAGCGAAAAAAGGGACCACAGACAGATCATGGTGGTGGAGACACCCAGGGATCTGGCGGCCTATGAGCGCACGGGGCGTTATGACGGAGTTTACCATGTGCTCCACGGGGCCATTTCCCCGATGCTCGGTATAGGACCCAACGAGATCAGGCTGAAGGAGCTGATGCAGAGACTGCAGGGCCCGGATGGCCAGCCGGCCTGTGATGAGGTCATCATCGCGACCAATGCCTCCCTTGAGGGAGAGACCACGGCCATGTATATACTGAAGCTGATACGGACTCTGGGCCTTGATATAAAGGTGACCAGGATAGCCTCGGGAGTTCCCGTGGGCGGAGACATAGAAAATACGGATGAGGTGACTCTGGAGAGAGCCCTTGTCGGCAGGACCGAGATGTAGAAAAAGTATCTTCGGGAGAGACAGACAGATGGATAAGTATGAATTCAATATAAAGATAGACCAGATCAAAAAGAGGATGGACGAGGGAGACTACCGCACGGCGATGAAGATAGCCGATGCTATCGACTGGTCCAGGGTGAGGAACATCAATCTCCTTACCATGGCCTCCTCTGTATATGAAAAGAACGGAGAGTATGACGAGGCGAAGGATAAACTCCTTCTGGCCTTTGAAAGGGCGCCCGTCGGGAAGCATCTCCTCTATAAGCTGACGGAACTGGCCGTAAAGTCGGGAGATCTGGAGGAAGCAAAGGATTATTATAATGAATTCATGGATGTGGCTCCCGATGATGCCAATGCACATCTGCTTGCATACATGATACTTGAAAAGGCAGGAGCTCCCTATGACAGACTCATAGCCGAGCTTTCCGCATATACTGCCACTGAGCCGGATGAAAAATGGCTCTACGAGCTGGCAAAGGTCTACGATGAGGCCGGCATGAGCAGGGAATGTGTTGCCTGCTGCGACAGGATAGCCCTGCTTTTCGGAGCCGGCAGATATTCGGAAAAGGCCATGAAGCTCAAGTCCAGATACCAGAGGCTTTCAGGTTCCCAGCAGGAGCTTATAAGTGAGGACCAGGAGCTTCCGGTAAAGGAGGATGCAAGGAGCGCCGAGGAGATCGGAGATGAGCTGGCTGCCATAAGATATGAAAATGAAGACGAGGCCTTTGAGGAGTATCTGAAGGCCCATAGGCTTGACGAGCCTCTGGTAAGCATAGATGAGGAGGCCGTAAAGACAGAGCCAGTAAGGACGGAGCTCAGAGAGGAGCTTTCCAGGGAGGTAGAGAAGATCTCCAGGGACAAGGCTTCTGAAGAAGCTTCCACGGATGAGCCTGAGACGGAAAAGACCCTTGTGTTTGACGGGGAAAAGCTGGAAGAGCTCAGAAGGGTGATCATAAAGGGCGAGACCATATCCGCTAAGCCAGAGCCTGCAGGCAAAGCAGAGCTTCCGGATGCAGGAACGGCCCTCCGGAATGCGGCAAAACAGGCTGCAGGCATAGTAAGCTTCATAGAACAGCGGCCTGCCGTAAGCATAAGCGTGGAGAGCGTAAAGCCGGCACCAGCCCCCGGACTTGGCAAAGAGGACGTGGCTCCGGTGGTGGAAGCAGATAAGAAGGTGGCAGAGCTCAGATCGGCTGAGGCAAGGAATGAAGCAGAAAAGAAGCTTTCCGAAGCTGCCGGATCAGAAGAAGCTGAAGAGGCAAAGGTAAAGGAAACAGCACCTTCGCCTGAGGCTGACGGAACTGAGGAAAAGGCAGCAGACGAAACTTCAGCTGCAGCGGAGAAGGCAGAGAAGGAGCAGGCCTCAGAAAAAGCGGAGGCCTCAGTGCAGAAGGTAGAGGCTGTGGAGGAGTCCGACAGGACGCCCGTTCCCCTTGAAGAGGCAGTTAGACAGCCTGAGACCGCAAAGCATCATATGATCATAGAGGCGGAGGATGAGGCCTCAGGCTTTGAGATCGCAAAGGATGAGCTCAAGAACATACACAGGGAATACGGCATCCAGAACGCTGCCCTCAAGACCACGGCGGAAAAGCTCAATGAAAGAGGTCTTTCCGATGAGATCATAGGAAAGATCAGGGGCAAGGACTTTATCATAGAGCATGCGGGAAGCCTCAATCCCAAGCTGCTTGACAGGATATACAGGCTTATAAAGGACGATGATTCCGGTATGATAGCCGTGCTCATAGATGTTCCGGAGGGCCTGGACCGTATAGAGGAGAGGAAGCCTGAGCTTTTCAGGCTCTGCGATCTGGTATCCGACTTTGAGGATGAGTATGAGGATCCGGAAGAGGATATAGCTGAGGAGGACTCCGAAGGATCCGGGGAAGCCTATGATGAGGATACCGATGAGGAGCCTTACAGCGAGGATGCCGATGAGCCTTATCATGAGGACGATGAGGAGGAAGAGCCCTACTCTGACGAGGATGAATATGATGCCTCGGAGGAGGACTATGAGGAGGACGCCGACGAAGATCTGGATGATGAGGACTACGAGGGGGAAGAGCCCGAGGAGAAACCTGCAGAGCTCAGGAAGCGGGGCAGCAGGAAGGACACAGAGGGCCTTCACAATAACCTCAGGGTCAATGCTCCCGATGCCTCAGATGAGGAGATGGAGATCGACGATTTTGCCCAGTACTGCTGTCAGTACGCGTCGGAGATCGACTGCAGCATCTCAGGCAAGAGCATGCTGGCACTTTATGAGAGGATAGAGCTTATGGAGGAGGATAATATCCCCCTGACCAGAAAGAATGCGGTAAAGCTCATAGAGGAGGCTGCAGACAGGGCGGAGAAGCCCCCGATCGGCAAGAGGATAAAGGGCATGTTCAGCTCAAAGTATGATAAGAACGGCCTGCTTATACTTAAAGAGGAGGACTTTATATATTAAGCCTTAATACGGCCTGGAGATATGGGTATATTTGATTGGATAAAGGGAAATGAGGTATTTGCCGCTGCAGTGGTGCTTATGGTGGGTCTTACCCTTTACGGACATTACCGGGGCTTCATGCGCATGCTGCTTTCTGCAGCTTCCATGCTGATAACCCTGGTGCTGGCCGACATGATACTGCCCTATACCAGAAGCTGGGTGGAAGAGACAGGGATGCTTGACGAACTCAACGAAAGCATAGGTGCAGGCATAAGGGGCAGCCTTCCCGAGGCAGCAAAAGACCCTCTCATCCAGGAGATCATCGGCATAGACCGTTTGACGGAGAGCGCATCTGAAACTCTGGGAGGAGTACTGCTTAACATAGTATGCTTCGTGCTGCTGTTCATCCTGATAAGGATACTCATCAGGATAATAGTAAAGGCCTCCGATGTGATCACCTCCATACCGGTGATATCGGGTCTCAATCAGCTGGGAGGAGCGGCCATAGGCTTTTCGGAGTCGGTGATCTATATCTGGATCATTATGACTCTGGCAGCCCTTACGCCGGCCTTTGGCCTGAGCAGCATCATACTTTCCCAGACTGCGGCGAACGGATTCCTCAGATTCATATATGAGAACAATATAATAGTGCAGCTTATCCTCGGTATCTTTGGGGGATGACCGGGATAAGCCGGGACTTTTATTTTCAGGAGGAGGAAATATGGCACTTGCTTACAAACAGGATGAGGGTGAATTTCATGTTCACCTCAAAAAAGGGGATGTGGGACGCTATGTGATACTTCCCGGAGATCCCGGAAGATGTGAGAAGATAGCGAAGTATTTTGATGAGCCCAGATTCGTGGCTCAGAACAGGGAGTATGTGACCTATACCGGAAAGCTGTGCGGGGTGCCGGTAAGCGTCACCTCCACAGGCATAGGAGGTCCCTCCGCGGCCATAGCCATGGAGGAGCTGATCCACTGCGGAGCCGATACCTTCATAAGGGTCGGAACTGCAGGAGGCATGCAGAAGGATGTCATCGGCGGAGACGTGTGCATAGCCACCGGAGCCATACGCTTTGAGGGCACATCCAAGGAGTATGCCCCTATAGAGTGGCCTGCCGTGCCGGATTTTGAGGTAGTAAGGGCCCTCAAGGATGCGGCGGACAGACTGGGCTTCCGCAATCATACCGGAGTGGTCCAGTGCAAGGACAGCTTTTACGGACAGCACAGTCCGAAGAGCATGCCGGTAGCGGCAAAGCTCAATGACCGATGGGAGGCCTGGCTGGAGCTCGGGGCCCTCTGCTCAGAGATGGAATCAGCGGCCCTCTTTACCGTGGCAGCGGCAAGGGGAGTCAGATGCGGATCCATAATGCTCTGCATTGCCAACCAGACAAGGCGTGAGCTGGGACTTGAGGATCCCCAGGTATACGATACTGACAGAGCTATTCATGTAGCCGTAGAGGCTATCAAGGATATTATAAAGAAGGATGGTGATTGATCATGGGAAAGATAAAAAGAGTATTTCTTGTAGTGCTTGACAGCATGGGCTGCGGATATGAGCCCGATGCGGATAAGTTCGGAGATGTGGGAGCCAATACCCTTAAGAGCATAAGGGCATCTGAGAAGTTCCATTGCCCCAACATGGAAAAGCTGGGTCTTTTCCACATAGACGGCTTTGAGCCTGACCCTGCAAAGGATGATTATGTGGGAGAGCCTGAGGGAGTATACGGAAGGTTCCAGGAGATATCCATGGGTAAGGATACTACCGTGGGACACTGGGAGATAGCAGGAGTGATCTCTGAGAAGCCCCTTCCCACCTATCCCAACGGATTCCCCAAGGAGGTCATCGATGAGTTTGAGAAGCGTACCGGAAGAAAGGTCATCTGCAACCTGCCCTATTCCGGGACCGAGGTCATAAAGGACTATGGTGAGGAGCATCTTAAGACAGGAGCTCTTATAGTTTATACCTCTGCTGATTCCGTATTCCAGATAGCGGCCAACAAGAGCATAGTTCCCCTTGAGGATCTTTACAGGTACTGCCATATAGCAAGGGAGATGCTGGTAGGAGATCACGGAGTGGGCAGAGTCATAGCAAGGCCCTTCGTGGGGACCTGCGCAGCTGACTTCCAGAGGACCTCAGAGCGTCATGATTTCTCCCTGGTACCGCCCAGAGATACCGTACTGGATCTGCTTCAGAAGGGCGGCAAGGCTTCCATAGGCATAGGAAAGATCAAGGATATATTTGCAGGAAAGGGTGTGGATGACTGCAAGTACACCACTCCCACTACCTCCAATGCTGACGGCATGGAGAAGACAATGGAGCTCCTTCCCGTGGACTTTGAGGGACTTGCCTTCGTAAACCTTGTGGAGACGGACATGATCTACGGACACCGCAGGGATATAGACGGCTATGCCGGAGCCATCACTGCCTTTGATGAGTGGCTCGGAGAATTCGAGAAGAAGATGAATGACGACGATGTGATCATGGTAACTGCAGATCACGGCTGTGATCCCGGATTTACCGGAACGGATCACACAAGGGAGTATATCCCCTTCGTTGCATATGGAAAGCAGCTTAAGAAGGGAGCTGCCCTTGGGACCAGAGTGGGCTTCTGCGATATAGCAAAGACCATTGCGGACATCTTCGGAGTAGATTCCCCGGAGCTTCCCGGAAAGAGCTTCAAGGATATCATCGTTGAGTGAGGATGAGCAGAGTTACCGTAGTTATTCCAAATTATAACGGACTCAGATTTATGGAACCGTGCATGTCTGCGCTTAAGGCGCAGACATACACGGACTTTTGTGTGCTTATCGTGGATAACGGTTCCACCGATGGGTCGGTGGAGTGGATAAGCTCCCTTATGGATGAAAAGGAGAATGGTGACGACAGGACCCTGCCCGGGATAAGGGCCATCCTTTTAAAGGACAATACCGGCTTTGCCGGAGCTGTCAACGTGGGCATAGAGTATGCCGATTCCGAGCTCGTGCTCCTTCTCAACAATGATACGGAGCCGGAGCCGGATTTTATGGCTGCCCTTATTGAGGCCTTTGATAAGGAGGGCAATGAAAGGCTCTTTGCGGCCTCCCCCATGATGATACAGCTTTATCACAAGGAGCTTCTGGATGATGCCGGGGATGGTTTCTGTCTTCTTGGATGGGCCTTCCAGCGGGGAGTGGGGCGTCCCGTGAGTGATGCAAAATTCAGCAGGGGCTGCCAGGTGTTTTCAGCCTGCGCAGGAGCCTCCATGTACAGAAGGGATATGCTTGAGGCCCTGGCCATAAAGGGCAGCAGGAGCTATGAGGGGATCGGAGGAGAGACCTACACCTGCAGGGAGTATTTCGATACAGAGCATTTTGCTTATCTTGAGGATCTGGACCTGAGCTTCAGGGCCAGGACAGAGGGATATGACATAAGATATGTGCCAAAGGCGAGGGTGTTCCATGTGGGCAGCGGTACCTCGGGCTCAAAATACAACTCCTTCAAGGTCCGGCTGGCAGCCAGGAACAATATATGGCTCTGCTGGAAGAACATGCCGATTCTTATGCTCATCATAAATCTTCCCTTCATCCTGCTTGGGATACTTATCAAGCTTATGTTTTTCAGAAAAAGGGGCTTCGGCAGGGATTATGTGAAGGGCCTTAAAGAAGGTCTTGCAGGGATACGCAGCTGCAGGAAAAAGTATTTCCGCATGAGCAGGCTCGGATACTATATCGGTACGGAGCTGCGCATGATCGCTGATACCTTTTCCTATGCCGGGGACCTGATCAGGAGAAAGCTTTGAACAGATCGGAGCTTAAAGGATCATATATCAACATGGCGCTGATAGCAGCCAATGTCATCTTCTTCTTTTTTTTGACGGCTCAGGGCCGCACGGAGTATGACATGGAGCTGATGCTCCGCTATGGGGCCTGTTATGAGCCTCTCATAGTATATGAACATCAGTACTGGAGGCTTTTTACGGCCTGCTTCATGCATTTCGGCATGGCGCACCTGGTAAACAACATGCTGGTGCTTTTTGCCCTGGGAGATCCGGTGGAAAGGGAGCTGGGACATCTGCCTTACCTTGTCATCTATCTCCTCAGCGGGATAGGCGGCAATATATTTTCCGCCTGGTATAACCTCAGGATCGGGGAGATCGCCATATCGGCAGGAGCCAGCGGAGCGGTCTTCGGAGTCATGGGCATGCTGCTCTGGATGGTAATGAGACGGGGAGGTACATTTTCAGGAATGTCCTTAAACAGACTGATAGCTTCCATAGCCCTCAGCATTTATCTCGGCATGTCCGAGGGCGGAGTGGATGTGGCAGCCCATGTGGGCGGGCTCATATGCGGATTTGTGCTTTGTATCCTGCTTTATCGGCCGGAAAAGAAGAGAAGGACCCATACGGAGTGGGATCTGATGTGACGGAGGAAAACTATGAGATACAGGATAGACTCCATGAGCCTTCGGGGCGGGGAGCTGATCATAGACGGATGGGCCTTCGGTGACTCGGAGATAGGCCACGAGCTCAGGCATGCAGACGGCAGCAGGCTTGAAGCTAAGGTGGTGGAGAGAGAAAGGGCCGACGTGATGCAGCGCTACGGAGCGCCCCTCATGTGCGGCTTTACCATAAAGGCTTCCTTTGACAGGGAAGACGAGGTCTGGCTCTGTCTTACGGATGGCAGGAACGTGAAACGTATACATATAAATGAAAAGGAGCTGGAAAAGAGAAACAGCGCCAAAAAGACGGGGCTTTCCAGGCTCTCGTCTCTTCTTACTATGGAAAAAATAGGCAATGCGGCGGATTTCCTTAAGGAAAATGGCCTCAGGGCCTTTGTCATAAAGACCAGAAATAAATTAAAGGATGCGGATGAGGACTTTGACTATCCCCAGTGGGTAAAAAGGACCTCTCCCGGAAGGGAGGAACTCAGGCAGCAGGAGACGGCCTGGAGTTCCCTTATATTTTCATATAACGATGGATTTAAGCTGGGATCAGAGAGAAAGCAGCCCCTTATCAGCATAGTGATACCGGCTTACAATACTCCGGAGCGTTATCTGGAGATGCTCTTTGATTCCCTGCGGACCCAGACCTATCCGCTTTTCGAGGTCATCGTGGCTGACGGATCCGAAGGTGATAAAACGGTGAGGAGGCTGACTGAAAAGGCGGCAGAGGCCGACAGGAGGTTCCGCTATGTGGATGTGGGAGGCAATAAGGGCATATCCGGCAATACCAATGCGGGTCTTGAGGCTGCGGCCGGAGATTACATAGCCCTCTGCGACCATGACGATGAGCTTCCGCCCTTTGCCCTTTATGAGGCGGCAAGGGCCATATCGGAAAATCCCGGGGCACAGTTCTTCTATACCGATGAGGACAAGGTGGATCTTGACGGAAAGGCCTTCTTTGAGCCCAATTTCAAGCCTGACTATTCACCGGAGCTCCTGCTCACGGTCAACTATATCTGTCATCTCAGCATTATAAGGCGGGACCTCCTTGAGAGAGTCGGAGGCTTCAGGCAGGAATTTGACGGAGCCCAGGATTATGACTTCTTCCTGCGCTGCTGCGAGGAGGCCTCGGAAGAGGAGAAAGAAAAGCTTAGGAAATATCGTACATATATGGAGAGGCTTCTTTGCGGCAGGGATCCGGGAGTGCTTAAGCTTTCAGAGGAGGAGCTTGAAAAGCTCCAAGGGGCCTGCGGATTTGGGGAGGGTTCCGTACGTAAGCTGCTTTCGGGAACATTTACCTCGGAAAAGGTGATACACATACCGAAGGTCTGCTACCACTGGCGTTATCACAGAGGATCCACAGCCTCTGATCCGAAGTCAAAGCTCTATGCCTTTGAGGCAGGAGCCAGGGCCATAAAGGCCCACTATGACAGACTTGCTGAAAGGGCAGGCAGCAAAATGCCTTCAGGAGGTGAGGCTGCAGGCAGACAGACCGCTGTGAGCTCAGCTTCAGAGGGGGAGAGCTGTCTTCTTCCTGAAACGGTGGAAAAGGGCGTTACCTATGGCTATTACAGGAGCTGTTTCAGGCTCCACGAAGAGCCGCTTATATCAGTGCTCATACCCAATAAGGACCATATAGAGGATCTGGAAAAGTGCCTGGGATCCATAGCCGGAAGATCCACTTACAGGAATATAGAGTTCATAGTCATTGAAAATAACTCTGAAAAGGAAGAGACCTTTGCCTATTATGAAAAACTGAGATCAGAAGGACAGGTGCAGGGCATGCCGGTAAAGGTCGTGCGCTGGGAGAGGGAGTTCAATTATTCTGCCATCAATAACTTCGGCGCAGGCTTTGCAGAGGGAAGCTATCTTCTGCTCCTCAATAACGATGTGGAGCTTCGGGATCCGGATTCCATAGGAGAGATGCTCTGCTACGCCATGAGAGAGGAGATAGGCATAGTCGGGGCAAGGCTCTGCTATCCCGACGATACCATACAGCATGCCGGGGTGATAGTGGGCCTAGGCGGTATAGCTGGTGCGGCCTTTGTAGGTCTCCATGAAAAGGAAAACTCCTACATGCACCGCATGATGTCTCTTCAGGACCTGTCCGCGGTAACGGCGGCCTGTCTGCTTACAAAGAAGTCTGTATATGAGGCCTGCGGCGGACTTTGCGTGGATCTGCAGGTTGCCTTCAATGACATAGACTACTGCATGAAGGTCCGCAGACTGGGACTGCGCTGCGTTTATGATCCCTATGCGGTTTTCTATCATTATGAGTCCAAGTCAAGGGGCCTGGAGGATACTCCGGAAAAGGTGATGCGCTTCAACGGGGAGATAGCAGTATTTGCAAGCCGCTGGAGCGGCGTGCTGAGGGACGGGGACCCCTATTACAATCCGAATCTGACCCTTCGCAAGGCAAACTTTGCCTTAAGGGACCTTACAAAGGAGCTTCCCGGAGAGCCCTATGAGCTGGAGCTGGATGTGGAAAAGCAGCTAAAAACTGTCCTCGCAGAGAAAAAAAGACGGGAAAGGGCCGCCAAAGTTTAAAAAATCGACAGGATTTTAATAATTTGTCAATAGCAATACGCTTTTGGCTCATGTATAATAGTCCAAAGTATGCTTAGAGGTATGCGCTTCTGCAGGGATGATAAAGAATAATCAGACAAAATTTAATTTTCTGCATGTGCTGCTGGATGCTCTGGTGATATGTATAGCCTACGGCATCGCCTGGTATCTGATGATCGGCAGGAACCGAGGGCCCGGAGCTCCCGGCACTCTGCCCGTGCACGTCTACTTCATGGCGCTGATCGTCATAGTACCCGTGTACCTGATACTCTATGCAGTATTTAACCTCTATACGCCGAAGAGGACCAGATCCAGACGCTCGGAGTTTGCCAATATCTGCAAGGCCAACATCCTGGGGCTGATGCTGTTTACCTTCGTGCTGTTCGCAGGAAGGAACAGGCCCATAACGGGACCCTATCTGGTGAACTTCTCCACCAGGATGATAGTTGCCTTCTTCGGGATCAACATAGTCCTGGAGACCCTGTTCAGAAACGGACTTAGGATGGCCCTCCGGAGGATAAGATCCAAGGGCTTCAACCAGAAGCATATACTGCTGGTAGGATTTTCCGAGGCGGCAAAAAGCTTCATCCAGCGTATAGTCCAGAACCCCGAATGGGGATATCACATCCTGGGCATCCTGGATGACGATATGCCGAAGGGAGAGAGATTTGAGGGAGTGCCTTTCCTGGGAGAGCTCACTGAGCTCCGGGGCATACTTTCCGCCAATGATCTTGACGAGATAGTGGTGACACTGCCCCTCAACAAGTATGAGTACCTTAAGCCGGTGGTCAATATATGCGAGAAATCCGGAGTGCATACAAAGTTCATACCTGATTATCAGAATTTTATCCCGACCACGCCCTATATGGAGGACATGGAGGGGCTTCCGATAATCAATATCAGGCATGTACCGCTGACTGAGCCGGTCAATGCCATGGCAAAGCGACTGATGGATATTTTCGGTTCACTTTTTGCCATCATACTTTTCAGCCCGGTCATGCTGATCACTGCCCTGCTGATAAAGCTCAGCTCAAAGGGCCCGGTGATCTACGCCCAGGAGAGGGTGGGGCTCCATAACCGCCCCTTTAAGATGTATAAGTTCCGCTCCATGTATGTGCAGCGTCCCGAGGAGGAGCTGACGAAGTGGACGACCAGGGGAGACCCCAGGGTGACCCCCGTGGGACATTTCATAAGACATACCAATATAGATGAGATGCCCCAGTTCTTCAATGTGCTCAAGGGAGACATGAGCCTGGTTGGACCGAGGCCTGAGAGACCTCAGTTCGTGGAGAAGTTCAAGGAAGAGATACCTAGGTACATGATAAAGCACCAGGTAAGGCCGGGCATAACCGGCTGGGCCCAGGTGAACGGATATCGCGGAGATACCTCGATACAGAAGCGTATAGAACATGACCTTTATTATATTGAAAACTGGACCATGGGTCTGGACATGAAGATACTGTTCATGACTATTTTCAAAGGCTTTAAAAATGCGTACTGAGTACGAACTGCAAGGATCAGTCTATGAGTTTAGAGGAAAATTTCAATAATAAAAACCGGCGCAGACAGCATCCGGAGGAGGAAGATCTCTTCGATGATGTGGAGATAGAAAGCGAGGAGCTGTTCCCGGACGAGGATGAGGACGAGAAGGACCTCTTCGACGAAGATGCGAAGGACGGCACCAAAGCAGGGGATCCTGATGAGGATCCCTGGTCTTTGCGCAGGAAAAGCAGCTATGACGAGGATGATGACCCCTATCTCAGAAGCAGGAGCTCATATTCCGAGGAGGAGGATGAGATAGTCGGCGATGAGGATATGGGAGATAAGCTGCTCCGCGGCGGCATGGGCCGAATCACCCGGGACCACAGGAGACGTGCCCCCAGGGAACTCAATTCCCCTGACAGCATCATTGACAGCAGGCAGCGCCATAAGGAACACAGCCAGAAAAAGAAGTCCAGGATAAAAAGGATCATCATCTGTGCAGTGGTGGAGCTCATCACTCTCTGTGTGATCTTCGGATACGGCTATGTGCTCAGGACCTTCAACCTGATGGCAAGGACAGAGGTGGATGTGGCTGCCGTTGAGAATGACAACATTTCCTTTGAGAAAAAGCAGGAGATGGAGGGCTACTGGAACATAGCGGTCTTCGGTTTGGATGCCTCAAAGAGGAATTCCGATGTCATCATGATAGTAAGCATCAATCAGGACACCGGAGACATAAAGCTGGTATCAGTATTCAGGGATACCTACCTCAACATATCCTCGAAGGACCAGTACAACAAGATCAACCAGGCCTATGCCCAGGGCGGACCGGAGCAGGGACTCGCTGCCCTTAACAAAAACCTGGACCTCAATATCACGAATTACGTGACCTTTGACTGGAAGACCATAGCCGAGATCATAAACATGATGGGCGGAGTGGATGATATAGAGATATCCAATGCGGAGTTCTACTATATCAATGCCTATATCACGGAAAATGTTGAGACCACGGGCATACCTTCGCGTCAGCTCAAGTCAGCCGGAGTACATCATCTGGACGGCATACAGGCGGTGGCCTATGCAAGGCTGCGTCTGATGGACAGCGATTTTGCCCGTACCGAGAGGCAGAAGAAGATCATCAAGGCCTGCTTTGAAAAGGCCAAGACCATGGACTATGCCAACCTCAACTATATCATGATGACCTGCTTCCCCAAGGTGGAGACCAACGTATCCCTCAATGATGTGGTGGGCCTTGCGCAGGGCATACTCAGGTACAATATTGCCGATACGGGAGGATTTCCCTGGTCCAGAGGAGATGCCCGCATACCCAATAAGGGTTCCTGTGTCATCCCCACTACCCTTGAGTCCAATGTCATCATGCTCCATGAGTTCCTGTTCGGAGACGAGGACTACGAGGTATCCGATGCGGTGCTGAGATATTCTGAGAAGATAAAGCAGGATTCCAACCTGTATAAGGAAGGAAAGCCCATAGAATCAGTTGCCACGGATCAGGGCGTGATCCAGAAACCCAAGGTTTCTCAGGAGGGCACTGAGGAAGATACCATGGAGGTTACCGAGGCGCCTACGGAGAGGGAGATGTCTGAAGAGGACTACACCCTTGGAGTGGATGAAAACGGAGAGCTTATCTACCCGACCGATGAAAACGGAGACATAGTCATCCCCACGGATGCGGACGGCAATGTGATCTATCCGACCGATGAGTATGGCAATGAGATCCGCGGAGACAATATATTCGGCACCAGGCCCGGCCATGAAAGGCCTACGGACCTTGCGGATGACAGCATAGAGACCGGAGGAGATGCAGGCTCTGAGATCGTGGACGATGAGGGCAATGTGATAGGCACGAGCCCGACAAGGGAAAATGGGCACACAAGGCCCCAGAGGCCGTCACAGACAGAGGAGACGGATGAAGCCGGACGTCCCATCATAAGGGAGACTGAAGGACCCGGCCCCGGAGAAACGAGCAGCAGGCCGGAGACTGGAAGCTCAGGCCATGGCTCCGGAAGCACAGGCAGCGGCGGAAACAGCGGAAATACCGGAAATAACGGGCCCGCATCCGGTGGAAGCGGAGGTCCGAGCTCAGTAACGGACATACCCGATGAACCGGTGACAGTTCCTGCGACCTCAGCTCCTGTCCAGAGTGCAGGGCCCATAGGCTCAGCCCAGGGCCCGGGAGGAGCGCAGAGTTCAGGAAGCGGTGTAAGCCAGGCTCCGGGAGGGCAGGGCATATCCTCAGGTTTTCCTGTCGGCGATAACGGCATGTCAAGCGTAACGGGCCCCGGCATGTGATAAAGGGCAGGACATTTGCTCCGCGGTTCCCAATACAGCGGTTCCAAATATAAATGACTATAAACAAAATATAAATAAAAGATTAAATCACAGAAATCTGTGAATTTGGACACATTTTAAACATAAAGCTGCGATAAAACATAGCCATGACAAAGAGAAAAAGACTTATGTCACATAGATGATTTTCAGGAGGATATGAAAGGCTATGAAGAAATGGGTAACATTGATCGCATCGGCGCTTGTATTCGGACTGCTGGCCGGAGGAGTCATGGTCGGAGTCAACGTCGCTGCGGGTGATATGATAGCAACGGTGCCTGCTCAGTCCCAGGAGATATCAGGGGATGAGACGGAGGAGTCAGAAGCTGAGCAGGAAACAGAGGCAGTGCCGGAGGATACGGGAGATAAAGCTTCCGCGGATACGGCAGAAGTACTTGATGTATCAGATATAGTTGAGGAGGCCATGCCTTCAGTTGTGAGCATTACAAATACGATGCTCATAACCCAGAGAGGCTATTCCAGCATATTTGATTATTTCTATGGCGGAGGACAGAATTATCAGTATGAAGTCCCTGCCTCGGGTTCAGGCATCATCATCCAGAAGACGGATGATAATCTTCTTATAGTGACCAATAACCATGTGGTGGAGGACTCCAATGAGCTTTCAGTGACCTTCGTGGATGGCACCACGGTGGATGCCCAGATAAACGGTACGGATTCTTCCATGGATGTGGCAGTCATATCAGTGCCCCTCAGTGACATTCCTGAGGAGACCAGAGAGGCCATCAAGGTGGCAGAGCTCTATACCGGAGATGATCTCAAGGTAGGTCAGGGCGTCATCGCCATAGGCAACGCCCTTGGCTATGGACAGTCAGTGACAGTGGGATATATCTCGGCTCTTGACAGGGAGATAAAGACCGATGAAGGCACAAATTCAGGACTGATCCAGGTGGATGCAGCCATAAACCCCGGCAATTCGGGAGGAGCTCTCCTCAACATGAACGGACAGGTCATCGGCATCAATGAGGCCAAGGCCTCCGGCACCAATGTTGAAGGCATGGGCTATTCCATCCCCATATATAAGGCCATGACGGTGATCGAAAACCTTTCAAAGGAGCAGATACCGGAGGAGGATCAGGGAGCTCTCGGAGTATATGTGAGCACCATCAGTGATTCCGCATCCCAGATGTATAATCTCCCTGAGGGAGCCATGATAACCGGATTCTCCGATGAGGAGATGGAGGGATATGAGGGCATTGAGCTCGTACCCAGCGCAGCAAAGGATGCAGGCCTTCAGAAGAGCGATGTCATCACTGCGGTAAACGGCCAGACAGTTCGCTCAGGAGATGAGCTTCAGTCAGTCATAAAATACTATGCCGCGGGAGAGACCGTGACAGTCACCTACCAGAGACTTGAGGGAGGAGACTGGACAGAGCATACCGCTGAGGTGGAGCTCAACCACAAGGCAGCAGAGTCTTCGGCAGAGCAGGACAGCAAGTCAGAGACCGGCGGACTGGGTCTTCCCGATAACGGACTGGATAACAGGGATGAAAAGGCAGAGCCCAAGGAGGGCCCTGCTGCACCCGGAAAGAAGGAGGATCCTGAAGGACCAAGGGATGAGGCCGGGGATGACAAAAAGCCCGCTGATGAGCCTGAGGCCGAAGGAAGCACCGAGGGAAATGAAGAAGGTGAAGAGTCCGGAGGAGAAAGCGATCTCTATGATCTCTTCAGGGAATTCATGGATCAGTACAATAACTGATATTGAACAGAGATAACAAACATATGATAAAGGAGTACTGCAAGGACATCAAGTGATCGATGAGCTGCAGCACTCCTTTTTCCAGTTACAAGACAAATGCACTGTTACAGGAAAAACGCACTAGAAAAGCCCGCTGAGAGCTAAGTATATAAGGCTCACAGCGGGCTTTATCTTCTTGTGTCAGAGCCCTGCGATATTGCGGTATATGCCCCATAGGATAAGGAGCAGGACAGTGATCAGGGTAAGGGACTTATCAAAGCGGGATGAGGAGGGTGACCCGTAGAGCACATAATGCCAAAGCTCCCGGATAAGGATCAGGGATATCAGGGGAGAAAGGAGGAGGAGACCCTCATTGGCCATAAAAGTTCCGCCTATATCTCCTGACAGAAGGGCCATGGCCATGGCCGTTATGCCGCAGCCGGGACACCTGAGACCGGTGATGAGATAAAAGGGGCAGGGCAGGGAGAGCCCTGTGAGCCTTATCAGGACAGCATAAAAAAGACCGCATAAAAATATCAGGCAGCCCGCTTTCAGGAGCTGCCTGAGCCTTTTTGATCTGTCGTTTGTCCCGATGGACTGATCAGACATTGACCACCATTCCACCGCGGTCAGAATAATTGTTGAGCTCTGACTGTATCAGTGCCCAGTTTATGATGCCGAGACCGAATATACCGAGAGCCAGGTACAGGATATGGAGGCTGCCTGAGGGATCATTGTTCCTCTGGTGGATCTTGTTGATCCTGGTACCTACCTTATAGTACCAGTAAAGGGTATAAAGTCCGCAGGTGATGATGGTAAACAGCAGTACCATGCCTGCAGAGGTCCCTGCCTCTTCAGGATCTATCTTGTTTATGTCATCAGCAAGGCAGTAGATCCAGTAAAGAGAATAGATGCCGCAGGTAATGATGGAAAACAGGATACATAAACCGATACTCTTTTTCTTAATCATAAGTTATCCCCCCTTTGTGGACATGATACCATATTATGTTCATCTTTTACAGCTGTTTATTGTAAAGTTGCCGATGATGGCGTATTATAAATAAATACCAAATAAAAAAGCTGCGGCTTACGGCCCCGGAGGTGAGTACGGCAGCGGCACAGACACAGGAGGCAGCTAATGAAGTTTTTGGAAGACAGGATCCTGAGAGACGGCAAGGTAAAAGAGGGTGATATACTGAAGGTGGATTCCTTTCTTAATCACCAGATCGACCCGGAGCTCATAGCAAAACTTGCGGAGGAGTTTTACCGTCAGTTCTCAGAGGACAGGCCCACAAAGATACTGACCATAGAGGCTTCCGGCATAGCTATAGCCATCGAGACAGCCAGGGTCTTCGGAGTGCCCATGATCTTCGCCAAGAAGAATCAGACGAAGAACATAGCAGGGGATGTATATACCTCCAAGGTCATGTCCTATACCCACGGCAGGGAATATGACATCATACTTTCCAGGGATTTCCTGACAAGTGATGACAGGGTCCTGGTCATAGACGATTTCCTGGCTAACGGAGCAGCCCTTCGGGGACTTATCGACATCATAAGACAGTCAGGAGCCTATCTCTGCGGCTGCGGGATCGCAGTGGAAAAAGGCTTCCAGCCCGGAGGAAGGGAGCTTAGGAGCGAGGGCATAAAACTCAAGTCCCTTGCCATAGTTGAAAGCATGGATGCTGCCACCGGAAGCATCACATTCAGGGAAGAATGATTTTCGCATAGGTCAACATCTGTTGCGTATTAAATATTATACATAGCGAAGCTATATTGCTAAACTGTTCCATAAAGATAACAGAAAAGGAATAAGATAGACCTTAAGGCTATCCGGTGGAACAGTGGAGACAGAAAAAAGAGACATCAATATAGGCGAAAGGATCAGAAACTTTCGCAAGCAGAAAGGCCTCAGTCAGCATCAGGTGGCTGAGGCCCTTGCCGTATCAACTTCCGTTATCTCTAACCTCGAAAATAACAAGTCCATGGTGGGAGTATATACCCTGCTTCAGATCCTGGAGGTATTGGATATAGGCGTGGAGGAGCTCCTGCCTGAGTACAGCCATGTGGAGGACAGGGAGCTCATAGGCTTCAGGGACGTCTTTGACTTCTTCGAGGGCTATACCCCTGACCAGACAAGGGATATCCTGAACAGGATGACGGGACTGGCGCATTCCCTCATGAAGGAAGAGGGGGAGGAAAGGCCAGGCAAATGACCTATAGATGCCTGAGGGAACAGATCCGGCAAAATGACAGGGCAGCAGAATGAGGACCCATGGCCGGGAACAGCCTCCGTATCCTTCAGGATGCATTTTAGAAGATACAAACTTGATTATTGATGCCATATGAGTTAATATTAGCTTACATCAATATATTGAAGTATCAAGGAGGTTACAGTCATGGCATATAAGATTTCTGATGCATGTGTAAAGTGCGGAAGCTGTGCGGAGGTTTGCCCCGTAGGAGCTATCTCTGAGGGAGATGCTCAGTACGAGATCAATCCCGATGCCTGCGTTGACTGCGGTACCTGTGCAGCTCAGTGCCCTGTAGAGGCTATTGCAGAGGCTTAAACAAAAGATCATGTATGACAGGACCGGCGGACTCATATGAGCCGCCGGTCTTTGTTTTCCGGAAAATGGGCTTATCCTTGTAACAAATGATGCCCATGCGGCTCAGGATGCTTCATTTCCCTTGAAACGCCGTGAGCTTTCGGGTATATTAAAAGGTACAGAAAATATAGATCAATGAGGTGTTGAAGTGGCTAACGATAAGGAAAATAAAAAGCTTGTAGAAGAGATCACATCCATGGATGTGGATTTTGCCCAGTGGTATACGGATGTAGTCAAGAAGGCTGAGCTTTGCGATTACAGCTCAGTCAAGGGCTGCATGGTCATCGAGCCTGCGGGCTATGCGATCTGGGAAAATATACAGAAGGAACTGGACCGCAGATTCAAGGAGACAGGAGTGGAGAACTGCTACATGCCCGTATTCATCCCTGAAAGTCTGCTTCAGAAGGAGAAGGATCACGTGGAGGGCTTTGCTCCCGAGGTGGCCTGGGTCACCCACGGAGGCTCTGAGGAGCTTCAGGAGAGGCTTTGCGTAAGGCCTACCTCCGAGACCCTGTTCTGCGATTATTATCAGAGAGTTATCCAGTCCTACAGGGATCTGCCCAAGTGCTATAACCAGTGGTGCTCTGTAGTACGCTGGGAGAAGACCACCAGGCCTTTCCTCCGCTCCAGGGAGTTCCTGTGGCAGGAGGGA
Organism: uncultured Lachnospiraceae bacterium; assembly: GCA_944382125.1. Taxonomy (GTDB): domain Bacteria; phylum Bacillota; class Clostridia; order Lachnospirales; family Lachnospiraceae; genus Avilachnospira. The sequence goes on along the minus strand of CALWMV010000003.1, from coordinate 21,109 downwards.
CATACGGCTCATGCAACGGCTGAGGAGGCCGAAGATCGTACCCGTCTGATGCTCAATGTTTATGCGGATTTCTGTGAGGAGGTCCTGGCTATCCCCGTGGTAAGGGGACAGAAGACAGAGAAGGAGAGATTTGCCGGAGCTGAGGCTACCTATACCATCGAGGCCCTCATGCATGACGGTCAGGCTCTTCAGTCCGGTACCTCCCACAATTTTGGAGACGGCTTTGCAAGGGCCTTCGGCATACAGTATACGGATAAGGACAATAAGCTTCAGTATGTGCATCAGACCTCCTGGGGACTGAGCACCCGTATCATAGGAGCCATCATCATGGTGCACGGAGACAATGACGGACTCAAGCTTCCTCCCAGGATCGCACCGGTACAGATCATGATCTGCCCCATCATGCAGAAGAAGGAAGGTGTCCTTGAGAAGGCCGATGAGCTCAGGGACGAGCTTATAAAGGCAGGCTTCCGCGTAAAGGTGGACGACAGGGATAAGAACCCCGGCTTTAAGTTTGCAGACTGTGAGATGAGGGGCATACCTCTCCGTGTGGAGATCGGCCCCAGGGATATAGAAAAGGGCGAGGCTGTCCTGGTAAGAAGGGATACCAGGGAAAAGGAGACCGTATCCTTTGCAGAGCTTTCAAAGAGGGTTGGAGAGCTTCTTGAGAGCATACAGCAGGATATGTTCGACAGAGCCAAGGCTCATCTTGAGGCGCATACCTTTGCAGCGGCAAGCATGGATGAGATGGAGGAGATCCTGGATACCAAGAAGGGCTTCGTAAAGGCCATGTGGTGCGGCTGCCGTGAGTGCGAGGATGCCATAAAGGAGAAGACCGGAGCCACCTCCCGCTGCATACCCTTCAGGCAGGAGAAGCTTGCTGACACCTGCATATACTGCGGAAAGCCGGCCCAGAAGATGGTCTACTTCGGAAGAGCATATTGATAGATGGACATAGTATTTGATCCGGCAAAGAAGGACAAAGCCTGCTATATCTTCGGAGCAGGCAGCTTTTACGGGCTTCTGAGAGAGCCCGCAGAGGGAGACCTTATCATAGCTGCCGACGGGGGCATCAGATATCTTGAAGAGCTTGACATAAGGCCTGATATAGTCCTTGGGGACTTTGACTCCGGAGACGAGGCGGAGGCCAGGGAGCTTGCCGGGAGATCCTCGGCAGAGCTCGTGAAGCTCAATGTTATAAAGGATGTCAGTGATTCCGCGGCAGCCATGGATATAGGCAGGGAAAGGGGTTACAGGCTGTTCTATTTTTACGGCTGCACCGGAGGCAGGCTGGATCACACTCTTGCCAGCATACAGGATCTGGCAAAGCTTGCCTCGGAGGGCTGTGAAGCCTACCTGTTTGACGAGGAAGCGGCAGTGACAGCCATAGACAGCGGAAGCATAAGCTTTCCCGGATACGAAAGAGGCTTCATCTCGGTATTCTCATTTACGGAGAAGGCAGAGGGAGTATGGGAGAAGGGCCTCAAATACGAGCTTGAGGATGCGGAGCTCTGCTCCGCCTTCCCTCTGGGGCTCTCCAATGAATTCATCGGAGAGAAGGCTCGGATCTCAGTAAGGAAGGGACAGCTGATAATATATTTTCAGATCGGAAGGTAAGACGGATGAGGGGTAAAGGCGGCGTAAAAATAAAGCTGCCCGAGGATGTCAGTCACATAATCGATAAGCTTTCAGAGCAGGGCCATGAGGCCTTCGCTGTGGGGGGATGCATAAGGGACAGCCTGCTTGGAAGGTCCCCGGAGGATTGGGACATAACCACCTCCGCAACACCGATGCAGGTAAAGGCCGTGTTCGACCGGACGGTGGACACCGGCATAAAGCACGGTACCGTGACCGTGCTGATAAAGCATACCTCTGAGTATAACAGTGCCAAGTATAAGCTTAGCTCCTATGAGGTGACGACATACAGGGTAGATGGAGAGTATAAGGACGGAAGACATCCTGAGAAGGTCAGCTTCTCGCCTTCTCTTACGGAGGATCTTAAGCGCAGGGATTTTACGGTCAATGCCATGGCCTATAATGATGAAAAGGGCCTGGTGGATGAATTTTCCGGGCTTTCGGACCTGGAGGCAGGATGCATCAGATGCGTGGGAGATCCCGATGAACGCTTTACGGAGGATGCACTGCGCATACTTCGGGCAGTACGCTTCATGGCCCAGCTGGGCTTTGAGATAGAGGAGCATACGGCAGAGGCCATAAAGGGCCATGCGGAAAATCTGGCCCTTGTCAGCAAAGAGCGCATACAGGCGGAGCTTTCAAAGCTGCTGTGCTCTGCCCACCCTGAAAGGATATCAAAGCTGTGGGGGCTTGCCATGGCCCCTTATATATGTGATGGCTTCAGGGAACTGGATCCGGAGGTATTTTCCCTTATCCTGGAAGAGGCAGGGAAAAGAGCTTCCGAAGAAGCGGAGGATCCGAAGAAGGAGCCGGAGGGACAGAGCATTTTCAGCGAGATCCCAGTGGAGGACAGGTATCTTCGCTATGCCATACTGTTTTCATCCCTTGATGAGGACAGGGCTTCGCAGATGCTCAGGGAGCTTCGGATGGACAATGAGACCATCAGGAAGACCCGCATACTGGTGAGGGATCTGTTCAGGCCCATAAAGGCAGAGCCTTATGAGATCAAAAAGGCCATGCAGGATATGGAACCGGAGCTTTTTGAAAAGCTCCTTGAGCTTAAGGAACTGTTCTGCGGTACAGAGAGGTACAGGGAAAGCTGCAGCGGGGAGGACCCGAAGCGCCTTCGCAGGGAGCTTGAAAAGATCCTTAAGAGGGATGAGCCCGTATATCTCAAGGATCTGATAGTAAAGGGCTCTGATCTGGTAAAGGCGGGCATAGAGCCCGGAGTGAAGCTCGGAGAATTGCTTTCCGTCATGCATGAGGATGTGATGAGGAACCCTGAGCATAATTCCATACTTTATCTCTTCAGCAAGTACCTTTATGAGTTGAAGCAGTAATAAAAAAAATATATAATATCAGTAGTTTATGCATATTCAGAATGGGCCCGGATGCAAGGCTGGATCCGGGAGGCCGGAGCCTGGAGACGGGACCGGAAAAGAAAGCAGATAAGCTTATGGGAGGACAGATAAATGAAGGTGATATCGACAAAGAATGCACCGGCTGCAATAGGACCCTATTCTCAGGGGTATGAGGCAGGAGGCTTCGTATTTACATCAGGACAGATAGGCGTGGATCCTGCAAGCGGAGAGGCACCTGAGGGCATAGAGGCTCAGGCAGAGCTTTCCTGCAGCAATGTAAAGGCTGTGCTGGAGGCCGGAGGAAGCGATCTTTCAAAGGTCATAAAGACTACTTGCTTCATCGCGGACATGGGAGACTTTGCAGCCTTCAATAAGGTTTATGAGAAGTATTTTACCGGCAAGCCTGCAAGAAGCTGCGTGGCAGTAAAGACCCTTCCCAAGGGACTGCTCTGTGAGATAGAGGCCATAGCTGAAAAGTAAGGCCGAAGTCAGGAAGCAGGCTTAGGACGGGCTGACAGAGCCCGGAGCCAGGAGTGAACAAAGGGTACAGATACAGATAAGGGCGGACAAAGCTATAAGAATCAGACGGGAGTTTTATTTATGAGAGATTACAGAGGTATCTACGAGAAGTGGCTCAGCGATCCTTATTTTGACGAGGAGACAAAGGCGGAGCTCAGGGCCATTGCGGATGATGACAACGAGATAAAGGAAAGGTTCTATATGGACCTGGAATTCGGTACCGCCGGACTCAGAGGCATCATAGGAGCCGGCACGAACCGCATGAACAAATATGTGATCAGACGTGCTACCCAGGGCCTGGCGAACTATATCATCAAGCAGGGAGGCGCTGATAAGGGCGTTGCCATAGCCTATGATTCCAGGCATATGTCAAAGGAGTTTTCCGATGAGGCTGCCCGTACTCTGGCTGCCAATGGCATAAAGGCATATCGCTTTGAGTCCCTGAGGCCCACACCGGAGCTCAGCTTTGCAGTCAGGGAGCTTCACTGCATAGCCGGCATCAATATTACTGCCAGCCACAATCCCTCTAATTATAACGGATACAAGGTATACTGGGAGGACGGCGCTCAGTTCACGCCTCCTCATGACAAGGGAGTTACCGAGGAGGTCCTTGCCATAGAGGACTTCTCCGAGGCAAGGACCATGTCCAGGGAAGAGGCTGAGGCAGCAGGACTCTATGTCACCATAGGCAAGGAGGTCGATGATAAATACATCGCCCATGTGGAGGATGCCATCGTCAACAAGGAGGTCATAAAGGAGATGCAGGATCAGATCCGCATCGTCTACACTCCTCTCCATGGCACAGGCCACGTGCCTGTGACCAGAGTGCTTTCCGAGCTGGGCTTCACCCATGTCTATGAGGTGCCTGAGCAGGCGGAGCCTGACGGAGATTTCCCGACAGTGGCTTATCCTAACCCCGAGTCCCCCAAGGCCTTTGAGCTGGGACTTGAGCTGGCCAAGAAGGTGGATGCGGAGCTTGTACTGGCTACGGACCCCGATGCCGACAGGCTTGGAGTTTATGTCAGGGATCAGAAGAGCGGAGAATATATAGCCCTTACCGGCAATATGTCCGGAGCCCTGCTATGTGAGTATGTGCTCAGCCAGAAGAAGGAAAGGGGAGAGATCCCTGCAGACGGACAGGTGGTCAAGTCCATAGTTACCACCAACCTGCTGGATGCGGTGGCTGCCAATTATGGCTGCGAGCTGATCGAGGTGCTCACCGGATTCAAGTGGATAGGAAGAGTGATACTCAATAACGAGCAGCAGAAGAAGGGCAGCTACATGTTCGGCATGGAAGAGAGCTATGGCTGTCTGATAGGCACCTATGCAAGGGATAAGGATGCGGTATCCGCAGTCTCTTCCCTCTGCGAGGCCGCTGCATACTATAAGAAGCAGGGCAAGACCCTCTGGGATGTCATGCTCGATATGTACGCAAAGTACGGCTATTACAGAGAGTACACCAAGTCCCTGGAGCTTTCCGGCATAGAGGGACTTCAGAAGATAGCCAGGATCATAGATACCTTCAGGAAGCAGGAGCCTGATACCTTCGGAAGCTATAAGGTACAGCGCATCAGGGATTACAGAGAGGACTTCATAAAGGATCTTAAGACCGGAAAGACGGAGAAGACTGGACTTCCCGCCTCCAATGTGCTTTACTATGAGCTCAATGACGATGCCTGGGTATGTGTAAGACCCTCCGGCACGGAGCCCAAGCTCAAGTTCTACTGCGGAGTAAAGGGCAGGGATCTTGAGGATGCCGTAAGGCTCGTGGATGAGCTTGACCAGAATCTTACCGAAAAGATAAACGCAATATTGAAGGATTGATCTATTTATATTCAGGTCGTTCGGATCTTTATTCGGACGCTCTCTTTTTATAGCCGCAGATGACGGCGAAAGGAAGCTATGAAAGAATATGATCTTGCGCAGTGGCTGCTGCTGTTTTACATCTTCAGCTTCTGCGGATGGATATTTGAATCCAGCTACGTATCCATACTTAATAAGAAATTTGTGAATCGGGGCTTTCTGATAGGACCCTGGATCCCGATATACGGTTTTGGAGGAGTGATAATGCTCTTCGTGGCGATCCCCTTCTATGCCAGCCCTCTGCTGGTATTCCTGGTGGGACTGGCAGCTGCCACCACCCTCGAATATGTGACGGGAGTGGTTATGGAGAAGATATTTGCCATCAAATACTGGGATTATACGGGCAAGGCCTTCGCCAGCAAAAACGGCTATATCTGCCTTGAAAGCTCTCTTTGCTGGGGAGTATTTACATTGATACTTACCTATGCGGCATCGAGATGGATAGATGACTTTATCTACCTGCCGGGCAGAGCCATGCTCCTGGGGATAGATGCGGTTCTGGCGGCACTGTTCACGACGGATGTATATCTGTCTGCCAAGACTGCCCTCCACATCAAGAATCTGTCACAGCTCGTTGCCAAGGCCAATACTGAGATGGGCGAGATCCTGGATAAGATGCCTGAAGACCTTGTTGATATCAGGAAGGCCTTCAATGCGGCCCGAAGTGACGGACATATCACCAAGGAAGAGTGGGATGATCTTCTTGGAAAGGCCCTTACCGCAGCCGGGGGCGGCCTGAGCAGGGGCAGGGCTGCGATCAGCGGAAAGCTTGAGAGCATAGAAAGCAGCATAAGCGAGGCCAGGAAGACTGCCGATAAGAGGCGGGATGTCAGGGCTGCCTTCAGGGATGATGCCATAGCAGAGGCAGCAAAGCGCTTCGAGGCTGCACTTGCCAGAAGGCAGAAGACCTTCTTTACCCTGGATGCACTTACCAGACGTGCCCTTAACGGCAACCCCAGCGCAAGCTCCAGACTTGAAGGCTTTGACCAGATAAAGAAGCTGGCAGGCGAGAAGAAAGATAAAAAAGCAGGTAAATGATCTGATATAATAAACAGTCAGGGATAAATAAAAAGAAACATCGCAGATCCTTCCGTCCAGAGGATGATGCGATGTTCTTTTTGTTTTTGTAGGGGGCCGGGCAGTCGGCCTTGTCCGCTGCCCGGAATGAGTATGAAAAAGCTTTTTGAGTTATCTCTCTTTGATAACTGTCTTTATGATAAGGTTTAAATGTGACGGCGATATGTACGTTCCATCAAAAAACCATAAAATTTCTAAAATAAGAATTAACTGACTGTAACGAAATCCTTATTGTTCCCTGCCTGCACAAATGCAGAGGCCGTATACCCTCTTTGCACCGGCCCTGAGCAGGACCTCGGTGCATACCTCCATCGTACCTCCGGTGGTATAGATATCATCCACCAGGATCACCGTTTCCGGAAGCCGGGAAGCGTTTCCGGATGCGGAGGGCTCCATGATATCCGTAAAGAAGGCTTCCTGGAGATTCAGTATCCTGTCCTCATAGCTGAGCTCCTTCTGGGCCCTGGTGTTGATCCTGCGCTTAAGTATGTCCTCCCTGCAGGCTATGCCAAGGTGATCCGACAGCCTCTCTGCAAGCAGAGCCGCCTGATTGTAGCCCCGCTTTCTCAGACGCTCCTTATGTACGGGAACGGGTATCAGGGCTTCGGCCCCAAGACCTCTGAGTTCATTTCCAAGTCTCTCAAAGATAAGGAGGGCGAAAAGCTCAAGGCCTCCCTTTTTGCCCCGGTATTTGATATCGGAGAGCATATCCCTCTCAAGGGGAGCGTAGTCAAGGAGCACGTAGCATTTTTCAAAAAGCCGGATATGGCTTTGGCAGTCAGCGCAGAGACGGGGGTGCTTTGCGGCCCTGGATCCTTCGGAGGAAAGACTGCGGCCGCATTTTTCGCAGCAGAGGGGCCCTGCAAAGGAAAGCTCCGGAAAGCATTCCCTGCATATAAGGGAACATAGACCGGGGTGAGGATCCATGCTGAAGGGAAGGACATCATCACAGACCGGACATCTGCGGGGAAATAATATATCCTCTGCAAATCTTCCGGCACTGTTAAGTCCGGCTCTAAATAAAGGGAGAGCTTTCCTCCCATTGCTCCTCCCATCCGTCCCTTTTGTCATCCTCTGTCCTTTCCTGATCTCCGTATACCTCCGCTATACGATCCTTAAGACCGCTGAAGCGGCGGCTTTCGCTGATATTTCTTTCCATCTCCTCAAATATGGCGGGGGATCCCACCATGCAGACGCATTTTCTGGCCCTGGTTACGGCAGTATATAGCAGATTGCGGTTCATGAGCATATGAGGTCCCCGGTACATTGGCATGATGACCGCAGGGTACTCGCTGCCCTGGGACTTATGCACCGTTACTGCATAGGCCAGCTCCAGCTCTGAAAGATGCTTGTGGTCATATTCCACGTATCTGTCATCATCAAAGACCACGGTGACGAGGCCGGCTTCCTTGTTTATCTCAAAGATTATGCCTATATCTCCGTTAAAGATGCCGCAGCCGGTTTCCAGGCCTATAAAACGCTTATCCCTTCTCGTCCATTCCAGGTCATAGTCATTTTTTATCTGCATGACCTTATCGCCTGTGCGGAACAGCATGCCTCCCGTCTCCAGTTCGGGTTTTGAAGGCTCCGGCGGATTGAGGAAGGCCTGAAGCTCCCGATTGAGATTTTCCACTCCCAGAGCTCCTTTCCTTGTGGGAGTAAGGACCTGAAGCTCCTCCGTTCCGGCTCCCACATAGGAGGGGAGCTTGCGGGTGATAAGTACCTTTATGGCATCAAATATACTGCCGGCATCAAGGGATCTTATAAAAAGGAAATCATTGCTCTTTCTTGACAGGTCCACGGGCTCTCCCTTATTGATCCTGTGGGCATTGACAATGATATCCGACTGGGCTGCCTGGCGGAATATATGGGTAAGTCTGACGGTCCTGAAATGTCCGCAGTCTATCAGATCATGGAGCACATTGCCGGCTCCCACGCTTGGAAGCTGGTCATGGTCTCCCACGAGGACCAGCCTGGTGCCGGGGACTATGGCCTTAAGGAGGGCCTCCATCAGGAAGATATCCGTCATCGACATCTCATCCACTATGATCACATCCGCATCCAGAGGCTCTGATGCATTTCTGAGGAAGCGGGGCCTGTCTTTGTCCCTGCCTTCGCCTCCGGTATATTCAAGCAGGCGGTGGATGGTCTTCGCCTCAAAGCCCGTTGCCTCTGACATGCGCTTTGCAGCCCGCCCGGTGGGGGCGCAGAGGGCTATGCTGAGGCCGTCCATGTCAAAATAACGTATAAGGGTGTTGATGGTGGTGGTCTTTCCGGTACCGGGACCTCCGGTGATTATAACTATGCCGTTCTCCACCACAGCCTTTACAGCCTCCGCCTGCATATCGTCAAGCTCTATCTCTTCCTTTTTCTGGATCGAGGCAAGGCGTTTCTTAAGAAGGGGCCCGTCTGAAGGACCCTTTATATCGAGACTCTTAAGGATGAGAGCCGTATTGCGTTCCATGTGATAATATTCGGAAAGGTAGACCTCGGAGCCTTCACTGCCTCCGAGCATGATCTTTCCTTCGATCTGAAGTTCCAGAAGCCTGTCCTCTGCTTCTGGGATCTCTATCTGAAGAAGCTCCCCTGCATAACGAAGGAGCAGCTCCCTGGGCAGAAAGGTATGTCCCTGGGAGACAGCCTGACGCAGGATATAGCACAGGGCTGACTTGATACGGAAGGGACTGTCCATGGGCAGGCCGGAGCTTCTGGCTATGCTGTCTGACAGCCGGAAGCCCATGCCTTCCACCTCGTCGGCCAGACGATAGGGATTGTCCTTTATCACTGAATACAGGGCGGGACCATAGCGTTCATATATCCTTCCTGACAGGGTGGGACCGATGCCGTAAGACTGCATGAAGATCACCGCATCCCGAAGGGCCCTCTTTCCTGCAGCCTGTTCATATATGCTGCGGGCCATCCTGTCGCTTATGCCCTTTATCTCCGAGAGACGCTCAGGCTCTTCCTCGATGATGCGGAAGGTATCGTCTCCGAAGGCTTCTACGATGCGTTTTGCAAGAGAGGCTCCTATGCCCTTTATGGCTCCTCCTGCCAGATAGCGTTCTATCTGATCGGCACTGTCGGGATGGGACAGGGAGAAGGAGCTTATGGAAAACTGTCTTCCATATATGGGATGCTCCGTAAACTCTCCCTCTGCCTCTATCGTATCTCCCTGATCGGCACAGGAAATATAGCCCACGGCAGTGAAGTTTTCACTGCCGCAGGCGAGGTGCATCACCGTGTAATCATTGCTGCTGTTGTGATAGATTATGGATTCTATATATGCCTTGATCCGGCTCATGAAATATCCTGAAAAGATTTATCAGTCCTCATCCGCTCCGCTCATGATCTCTATGAAGCGGCCTGTACCGATGGCAACACAGGAGAGGGGATCCTCAGCAACTACAGTGCTGATACCTGTCTTCTCCTCGATAAGCTGATCCAGTCCGTAGATCAGGGAACCGCCGCCCGTAAGGACTATGCCCCTCTCGTAAATATCCGCTGCAAGCTCCGGCGGAGTACGCTCAAGGACATTGTGTACGGCGTTCACTATCTGGGTCGCAGGCTCCATGAGGGCATCCAGGGTCTCGTCCGAGGTCACGGACACGGTCTTGGGAAGTCCGGTCACCAGATTACGTCCCCTGACATCCATGGCGAGATTATCCGGGCGCTTATATACGCAGCCGACGCCGACCTTGATATCCTCGGCGGTACGCTCTCCGATGAGCAGATTGTGCTTCTTTCTCATGAAGCGGATGATGGCTTCATCAAAATCATCACCGGCCACCTTCACTGATTCGGAGACCACGGGTCCTCCGAGGGAGATGACGGCTATATCCGAGGTGCCGCCTCCGATATCCACGACTATGCTTCCGCAGGCCTTGGATATGTCTATGCCGGCTCCTATGGCTGCGGCCACGGGCTCCTCTATGATGGTCACATCCCTGGCTCCTGCCTGATAGGTGGCATCCTCCACGGCCTTCTTTTCTACCTCGGTAGCTCCTGAGGGTATGCATACCGCAACTCTGGGCTTTCTGAGGGTCTTCTTGCCCACGGCCTTATCTATGAAATGCTTGAGCATCTTTTCCGTAAGGGTATAGTCAGAGATCACTCCCTGACGAAGGGGCCTTATGGCCTGAAGGTTGCCGGGGGTACGTCCCAGCATCAGTCTGGCATCCTCGCCGTAGGCCACCACATTCTTGGTGTCCCTGTCCACGGCCACTACCGAGGGCTCCCTGAGCACGACTCCCCTTCCTTTTATATATACGAGTATGCTGGCAGTGCCAAGATCTATACCTATATCATTGGTCATAAGCGAAAACATCGCCATATCACAAATCCCCTTTCAAAAACTATTCCTATATCTATATAACTATGTATGGAAACCGATATTCTACAACAGTTTATCATATAATTTGTCAAATCGGTATAGTGTTTACAGACTTTTAATGAAAATGATTGACTCAGGGCCATAAGTATGCTATGCTTGCATGGCATAAAAGGACGCAGTCCTTTTTTTCTTGCACGGATTTTTATACCGTGAACGGAAACAATGTCAATGAAACTTTTGGGAGGTGAATAACCGTGGCTACAAAGCGCACCAAAATCATTCTTGCATGCACAGAGTGCAAGCAGCGTAACTATTTCCTGACAAAGGAGAAGAAGCTTCATCCTGAGAGGATGGAAGTGAACAAGTATTGCAGATTCTGCAAGAAGCACACACCGCATAAGGAGACAAAGTAATGTCTGAGGAGAAAAGCAAGCTTTCTCTGGGCCAGAGGATAAAGAGATTCTTCCGCGGCGTAAAGGCCGAGTATTCGAAGATCATCTTTCCCAGCCGTGAAACATTAAGAAAGCAGACTGTTGCCGTTATAGTGGTAGCGGTGTTCCTGGCAGCGCTTATAGCGGCCATGGACTTCTTGTTTACGTACCTTATGGGACTCATTATTTGACGGGAGCTGAGGTGAGACGATGGCAGATACCAATAATGAAGCAAAATGGTATGTGGCACATACATACTCAGGCTATGAAAACAAAGTCAAGGTCGATCTTGAGAAGACTATCGAGAACAGAAACCTGCAGGATATGATCCTGGAGGTGGCAGTACCGGTACAGTCAACGGTCGAGCTTAAGAACGGAGTCGAGAAAAAGGTAGACAGGAAGCTTTTTCCGGGATATGTGCTGGTGCACATGGTCATGAATGACGAGACCTGGTATGTGGTAAGGAACACCAGGGGAGTCACGGGCTTCGTAGGCCCGGGATCAAAGCCGGTCCCTCTTTCAGAGGAGGAGATCGCCATGCTCGGAAACAAGGAACAGGAGGTCGTGTTCAACTTCGACGTAGGAGATACGGTAGTCGTTGTCTCCGGAGCCTGGAAGGACACGGTCGGAGAGATCAAAGCAATCAACGCGTCCAAGCACAGCGTTACCATCAACGTGGAGATGTTCGGACGAGAGACGCCTGTTGAGCTGTCATTTGCAGAGGTTAAAAAGCTGTGATATCCTGAGGCCCTTTCATGAGATAAGTGCTCCGGGCCTGTCAGTATAAGAACAGTTTTTTCGATACAGGTGGGAGGGTGTAAAACCCCCGCTATTACCACAAGGAGGTGCCTGATATGGCAAAGAAAGTTACAGGATACATCAAGTTACAGATTCCTGCCGGTAAGGCAACACCGGCGCCGCCCGTAGGACCGGCGCTCGGCCAGCACGGAGTCAACATCGTAGAGTTCACGAAGCAGTTCAATGCCAAGACCGCTGACCAGGGAGATCTGATCATCCCCGTAGTCATCACGGTTTACGCTGACCGCAGCTTCAGCTTCATCACCAAGACCCCGCCCGCAGCAGTGCTCATCAAGAAGGCCTGCAAGCTTCAGAGCGGTTCCGCAGTACCCAACAAGACCAAGGTAGCCAAGATTTCAAAGGCAGATCTCCAGAAGATCGCTGAGACCAAGATGCCGGATCTTAACGCTGCAAACCTTGAGTCAGCTATGTCCATGATAGCAGGTACCTGCCGCAGCATGGGCGTTACCGTAGAAGAGTAAGGAGGGCGATCACGATGAAGAGAGGTAAGAGATATCTTGAGGATATGAAGAAGTTCGATCGCTCAGCCCAGTATGACAGGGACGAGGCGATAAAGATCGTTAAGGGCAATGCAACAGCAAAGTTCGATGAGACGATGGAGCTTCATATAAGGACAGGCTGCGACGGAAGACGTGCAGACCAGCAGATCAGAGGAGCAGTAGTGCTTCCTCACGGAACAGGTAAGACAGTACGCATACTCGTATTTGCAAAGGGCCCCAAGGCTGATGAGGCTGAGGCAGCAGGAGCAGATTACGTAGGAGCAGAGGAGCTCATCCCCAGGATCCAGAACGACGGATGGCTCGACTTCGATATAGTTGTGGCTACACCCGACATGATGGGCGTTGTAGGACGTCTTGGTAAGGTGCTCGGACCCAAGGGCCTGATGCCCAATCCCAAGGCCGGAACAGTCACCATGGATGTGACCAAGGCCATCAACGAGATCAAAGCCGGTAAGATCGAGTACAGACTCGACAAGGCCAACATCGTTCATGTTCCCTTCGGAAAGGCATCATTCACCGAGGAGCAGCTTCAGGATAACTTCCAGGCTATCATGGACGCCATAGTAAAGGCTAAGCCCGCTGCAGTAAAGGGCGCATACCTTAAGAGCGTGACCATGTCCTCAACCATGGGACCCGGAGTAAGGATGAACGTAGCCAAGCTGGCTAACTGATAAGGGATCAGAAGATGACCTGAGGCCGCAGCCGGCCATCAGGAACTGGTGCTCGGCATAGGGGCCGAGCAGCTTATCAGAAAAATAAAAAGTTGACATACGCATAAACGTATGTTAGCCTATATAGGCTATAACTGCCGAAGACAGCAGGTGTCTCATTGAGACGTAAGCATTGCGCCTGCCGAGGACAGAAGCTCATTTTCGAGATTCAATGGACCTCCATGTCATACGGCACGGAGGTCTTTACTATTCGCAGTTATACCTTTTGCCGTCTGAGACGGCATATACCCTCCAGGCAGGGTAGCAGCATAATAACAAGGAGGTATAAGCATGGCTAAGGTAGAGCTTAAACAGCCTATCGTAGACGAGATCAAGGAGATGCTTGACGGAGCTCAGTCAGCAGTTGCCGTAAGGTACCTTGGAATCACGGTGGAACAGGATACGAAGCTTCGTAAGGAACTCCGTGAGAACGGCGTAAGCTACAAGGTATACAAGAACACGCTGATCAAGAGAGCTGCTGCAGGTACAGAGTTCGAAGCTCTTGCTCCCGATCTTGAAGGCCCCACAGCCCTTGCCGTTTCCAAGACCGATGCCACGGCACCTGCACGTATAGTTGCAAAGTATGCCAAGGACATCAAGGTACTTGAGCTCAAGGCAGGAGTAGTTGAGGGACAGTACTACGACAAGGCAGGTATCGGCACGATCGCTACCATCCCCGGCAGAGAGGAGCTCATCTCCAAGCTGCTCGGATCCCTCAAGTCTCCGCTTTCGAACTTCGCAAGAGTTCTCAATCAGATCGCAGAGCAGGGTGGTGGAGCATCAGCAAAGGCAGAGGAGACCGCAGCAGAGGAAGCAGCTCCTGCAGAAGCAGAGGCAGCACCTGCAGAGGAAGCTCCCGCAGCAGAGTGATCTCTCTGAGGGCAGCATAACGACTGAAACATTTCAGAAAGCCGCACAGGGCAGTGATCCGCAGCTTAAAGAAAAGGCAGCATAGAGCTGTTCATAGGGCGGAAAGCCGGCGGCATGAACAAAATCGGTTCTAAACAATTACGGAGGAAAATATCATGGCAAAGATGACCACAGCTGAGTTTATCGAAGCTATCAAGGAGATGTCTGTACTTGAGCTTAATGAGCTCGTTAAGGCATGTGAGGAAGAGTTCGGCGTATCTGCAGCAGCAGGCGTTGTTATGGCAGCAGCAGGCGCAGCAGCACCCGCTGAGGAGAAGACTGAGTTTGACGTAGAGCTTACAGAGGCTGGCGCAAACAAGATCAAGGTTATCAAGGTCGTTCGTGAGATCACCGGCCTTGGACTTAAGGAAGCTAAGGACCTCGTTGAGGGAGCTCCCAAGATGGTCAAGGAGGGTGCTGACAAGGCTACCGCTGACGACATCAAGGCTAAGCTTGAGGCTGAGGGCGCTAAGGTTACTCTTAAGTAATCAAAAAGCATATATTGGCTTAAACAGAGAGGATCGCATATGCGGTCCTCTTTTTTAACAACAAATTAAACAACATTTTGTCTCAGAACAACATGAAAACGCCCTCAGAGCAGCTGACAGCGAAGCTGAAAGGGACTCCCATCACCCTGACCAATGCGACTTTAAGCTACGGCCTCAGGATCGCAGAGCAGGGACTTGAGGAGGCCTGCAGAAGGGAGCCCGGACGCCTGACTGAGGCTGCTGATGGGCGTTTTTTCTGTATTTTAATAAGCATATCATAAAAGGAGAGACTAACTCCATATGTAATTACTTACAAACTTTCCTGCAAAAAAGACATAAATTACATAATCTTTCCGAAAAATTTACCCGTTATTGACAGTCTGTACTTAAAGCCATTATGATTAAAAAAAGTTTATCGTTTTTGTATAATCATGAGGAGAATGACGATGGATTCCAATAAGAAGATCGACGCAAAGACCGCAAGGATCAGGATCTGGGAAGAGCTTATCAAGGTGGCAAAGCCGGATTCCAAGTTCAGCTGGGAGTTTTCGGAGTTTATCTGTGATTACGAGGGCAGCGAGAAGGGAACGGAGCTGCTTGTGAACACGGATATGTATAAGCAGGCCCAGGTCATTTTTATTACTCCGGACAACAACCTGGAGACTCTCCGTGAGAGGGCATTTCTGGATAAGAAGACTGTGGTCATGACAAACTACGGGATAACCAGAGGCTTTTTCCTCATAAAGCCCGGACAGATACCCGAGGGCAAGGAGGAGCTGGCTTCCCTGCTGGATGGAGTTTCCCGCTACTGGAAGCATCAGACCCTTGAGCAGCTCAAGGAGTCCGTCGGACACATAGACATGATGGTGACCGGAGCCTCGGCCATCACTCCCAGCGGTATCCGTTTCGGAAAGGGACACGGTTACTTCGACCTGGAGTGGGCGATGCTGAGCAGCTGTGGCATAGCCGATGACAGCACCGTGATAATAGGAGCAGGACATGACTGTCAGGTAGCAGACGTGGATGTTACTGTGGAGGACTATGACACAGCCATCGACTATATAGTTACACCTACACGCATAATAGAAACAAGGCATGAATTCCCCCGTCCCAATAAGGGCATAATCTGGAGCAGGCTGGCTCCGGGCATGAGGGAGCAGATACCTCCGGTACAGGAGCTCTGGTGCCGGGTGCACTGCAAGTAAATTTAACTGCGGCAGAGACCGCCAGATGATGCAAAGATCAGACTGCATCAACGGCACTCTGCCGTTTGAATGTTCTATGGAGATCTGCGGAAGTGAGATGGAGGATAAGGACCGGATGCAGAACAGGACGCCGCTTTTGGAATTGAAAGGGATCACAAAGAGCTTCGGCAGTTTTGTGGCCAATGATCATATAGACCTCAGGGTATATCCGGGAGAGGTGCATGCAGTGCTCGGAGAGAACGGAGCAGGCAAGAGTACCCTCATGAATATCATATACGGCATGTATAAGCCGGACTCCGGGACCATAAGCATAAACGGCGAAAAGGTCCGCATCAGATCTCCCAAGGATGCCATCAGGCATAAGATCGGCATGGTGCATCAGCATTTCATGCTGGTAGAGGTGCTTTCAGCCATAGACAATATCTCCCTCCTTGAGGATGATCGCCTGTTTGTGCCCAGAGACAGGAAAAAGGTAAAGGAGCGCATTGAGAAGCTGCAGCAGCAGTATCATATAGACGTGGACATAGAAAGCCCCGTGGAGCAGCTCGGTATAGGCATGCAGCAGAAGGTGGAGATACTCAAGCTGCTTTATACCGGAGCAGATGTGCTTATATTTGATGAGCCCACAGCCGTACTCCCTCCCCAGGAATGTGACAGCCTCTTTGAGATCATCGGAAATCTGACCGCAGAGGGAAAGGGAGTCATATTCATAAGTCATAAGCTTGACGAGGTGCTCAGGATAAGCAGGAGGATCACCGTCCTTACCCGCGGAAGGGTGGTAAAGGAGCTTGATGCTTCCGAGGCAGACAGGGAAGGCCTGGTACGTCTGATGGTGGGCGAGGACATCGACATGCAGATCCCCGATCACAGGGAAGGCACAGCCGGAGAAGTGGTGGTAAGTGCAAGGGGACTTCGTGCCAGGGATAAGCGTAAGGTCATGACCCTCAACGGAGTCGATCTCGATATACATGCCGGAGAGATAGTAGGCATAGCCGGAGTTGACGGCAACGGACAGACAGAGCTTGCAGAGACCCTGGCGGGAGTACGTCATGCAAAGGGCGGGAAGGTCTTCATAGACGGGACGGAGGTATCCACCTATTCTCCCAGAACCTTTGTAAGAAATCATATACAATATGTCCCGGCTGACAGGAACAATATAGGCAGCGTGCCGGATTTCCCTCTCTATGAAAACTGGCTGCTTCGTAACTATGACCCTCCCAGGAGGGGACCGATCATAGACTACCATAAGGTAAGGGAAGAGGCTGCGGAGGCCATAGAAAGCTATGATGTAAGGACCAGGGGCGTGGATGAGCGCACGGCCCAGCTCTCCGGAGGAAATCTCCAGAAATTTATCATGGCCAGAAGCCTGAGAGAGACTCCGAAGCTCCTGATATGCGAGTATCCAACCAGAGGACTGGATATCAGGGCTGCAATGTTCATAAGAGAAAAGATAGTCGAGGCCAAAAAGGCAGGCTGCGGAGTCCTGCTTCTGTCCGGAGACTTTGACGAGCTTTTTTCCCTTTCGGACAGACTGATAGTCATGTATAAGGGAAAGATAGTAGGAGAAAGGAGACCGGAGGAAACAACGGTCAGAGAGATAGGAATGCTGATGATGGGAGGTGCTGCGGATGGAAAAGCAGACTGAGGAAAAACAGGATAATAAGTCTGCTTTCGGAGAAAGGATCAGCAGGCTCCATGAGGAGGGCTTCGCAAAAAAGCTGCTCATCATACTCCTGTCGGTATTTGCTGCTCTGCTCATCGGCGCGGTATTCCTTCTGATACTGGGAGTGGATCCCTTTACCGCGTATTTTTATCTGCTGATAAGGCCCTTCAGGTCATTTTCCAGCATAGGAGAGCTCAGCATAAGACTGACGCCCATACTGCTTACGGCAGTGGGAGTCTCCTTTGCCTTCAGTGCCAAGTTAAGCAATCTGGGAGGCGAGGGACAGATCTGCCTCGGAGCCATAGGCATGACCCTTGTGGGGACCTCCGCCCTGGGCGAGTCCCTTGGAGCATTTTCCCTTCCCCTGGGCATGGCAGCGGCAGCCCTCTTTGCAGCCCTCTGGGCAGGCATAGCGGGCTTTGTGAAATCCTTCTTCAAGGCCAGTGAGATCATCACCACCCTGCTGCTCAACTATATCGCACTGCAGCTTCTGAGCTGGTGCGTATACTATCCCTTAAGGGATCCCGAAGGCAACATACCCCAGTCAGCAAAGATAGCTGCGGAGCTCCCCAGACTTTTTGAGGGCTCCCGTATGAATCTGGGGATCATCATAGCCATAGCAGCCATGATCATATATGCGGTAGTCATGTACCGCACCCGTTTCGGATTCAAGATAAGAGTTCTGGGCGGCAGCCCTGAAGCCGCGAGATACGCGGGCATAAAAAGGACCAGATACTATATAGTCATAATGTGCTTGAGCGGAGTATTTACGGGGCTTGCCGGTGCCATAGAGGTGGCAGGCACCCAGACCAGGCTCCTGGAAGGACTGGCGGGTTCCTACGGACTGACCGGAGTGGTGGCAGCCCTCCTTGGCATGCTGGATCCCATAGGAGTGACGCTGTCCTCCATACTTCTGGCAGCCCTGGAGTCCGGCTCAGAGGCCATGCAGGTCAAGACCGGAGTATCTTCCCTCTTTGTAAACATGCTTGAGGCCCTGATAGTACTCTTCATACTCCTGGGCATGAGCCTGATCTCGGAGCCCGGGAAGGGACTTCTCAGGAAAAAGTCAGCAGGAAGGGAGGCAAAGGCATGAATGAATTCCTTACGGCAGCATTTCTGATACCCCTTTTTGCTGCAGGAGTCAGGATGAGCGTTCCGCTTATACTGGGCTCTGTCGGAGAAGTTGTGGCGGAGAAGACCGGCGTCATGAACATAGGCCTGGAGGGTCAGATGCTGATAGCTGCACTGATCTCATTTATAGGGGCATATTTTACGGGAAGCCTCGCCCTCGGCATCCTCTGCGGAGGACTTTCAGGCATGCTCACCGCCCTGATCAGTGCCTTCTGGTGCGTGAACCGAAAGCAGGATCAGTCGGTGGTAGGCATCATGGTCAACCTCTTTGCCATAGGCTTCACCAATTTCCTCTACCGTGCCATCTTCGGCGTACGGACTGACAGGGCGAAGGTGGAGATCCTGGAGTCGATAAAGATACCGGTGCTTTCCGACATACCCGTGATAGGGGAGATATTTTTCGATCAGAATATACTCGTATACATTGCCGTACTGATGGCCGTATTTACCCTTTACGTGCTCAAGCGTACCCGCTTCGGACTTCAGATCGAAGCCACGGGAGAAAATCCCAAGGCGGCACGATCTGCAGGAGTCAGGGTCAAGCCCGTAAGATACTTCGGATATATGTTCTGCGGCTTTATGGCCGGCATAGCGGGAGCCTTTCTTTCCTGCGGCATAGTGGGAGCCTATACTGAAAATATGTCCGCGGGCCGCGGATTTATCTGCCTTGCCGTGACCATCCTGGCCCGTTGGAATCCGGTGCTTTCAGTGCTGGCGGCTCTGCTCTTCGGAACGGTCCAGGCCCTGCAGCTTCGTCTCCAGGCCATGGGCTCTGAACTGCCCTACCAGTTCTTTGTGGCACTGCCCTATATAGTCACCCTGCTGAGCCTTATGCTCTTCGGCTGGAACATACATGCACCGAAGGCCCTGGGAAAGCCCTATAATGAGGAACAGCGCTGATATGACAGCCCCGGCAGGGCTTCATATAGATACTTATCGGAAAATGACAGCATTTTCAAATGGAGGAGAAAAATGAGAGATCTGAAAAAAGCATTGCCCGTACTTATGGCAGCATCAGTAATGATGGCAGCCCTTACAGCCTGCGGAGGATCTGAGGCTGAAACAGAGGCAGCAGCTGCAGAGACAAAAGCAGAGGCAGAGGCTTCTGAAGGAGCTGAAGAGACCGCAGAAGAGACTGAGGCTTCGAGCGCAGTTGACAGCATAGCCATACTGCTTCCCGGCTACATTACCGACCAGTCATGGAACCAGGGCGCTTACGAAGGCCTGCTTACCCTTGAGGAGCAGGGCTATGAGATCGCCTATACGGAGGATGTGCAGTCCGCAGATATGGAGTCCACCTTCCGTACCTACTGCGAGGACGGCTATGACTTCATCATCGGACATGGCGTTCAGTATGGAGATGCCTGCGTGAGAGTAGCTCAGGACTATCCCGACAGATACTTCTTCATAACCGGCAATCCCCCGGCAGGCGACGAGGAGCTTCCCGGCAATATAGCCTTCTATGACTATAAGGAGTATGAGGGAGCTTATGTCTGCGGATATCTGGCAGCCCTTATGAGCGAGAGCGGGGTCATAGGCTACATCGGCGGCGGAGACAACACCACCCAGTGCTCGGATAAGAATGCCTACGTTGAGGGCGCTCTTGCAGCCAATCCTGACATAGATGTAAGGACAGTTATCACAGGTACTTTCAATGACTCCTCCATAGGTAAGGAGACAGCCCTTGCCATGATAGAGCAGGGAGTAGACGTCATCCTTCAGACCTGCGACGAGACCGGACTTGGTGCCTTTGAGGCCTGCAATGAGCAGGGCGTTTACTGCATAGGCTATACCTCAGACCAGGCTTCCTTCGTGGATGACGGACTTTGCCTGACCTCCCTCCTCGTAAGCGTGCCCACCATGATAACCTCCCAGATCGACATTATTGACGCAGGAGAATTCGGCGGACTTGAGAACCCCGGCCTTGCGGAGGGCGTCATCGGCATAGCGCCCTACTCAAGCGCAGTACCCGAGGATGTGATCGAACAGGTAGAGGCTGTGAAGCAGTCCCTTATCGACGGCAGCCTCGTGCTCACACCGGACTATACAAACTGATCGGAAATCACCTGCAGATTGCGGTGCGGTCAGATCACGAAGCTATAAAAAAGAGAACATACATGACCGCAGTATAGCAGATCGCAGGATGTCGGAGTGCTGATGGAGCTCAACGGGCCTGATTTGAAGAGCAGATCCTGGCCACCAGGGCCTCCTGAAGCACCTTGGAAAAATTGATATTTAAAACAGAGGCCCTTTCGTTCAGCCATGAAGGTATCGTAAGGGTCTTTTTTATTGCCTTATTATCCTTATACGGGTCTATGGAAGCAGAAACGAGAGAGACAAATCCATCAGAAGGAGAGGAAAGCCGGCAGATGTCGGAAGCTTAAATGAGAATTTATATTTTTTTTATAGATTGATTAGCACTCGTTTATTGACAGTGCTAACAATAAGATATATACTATGCTCGCAAG
>CALWMV010000002.1 GCA_944382125.1 uncultured Lachnospiraceae bacterium | reverse complement strand
GTGAAAGACCCCTACGTGTTGGAATTTTTGGGACTGCCGGAGCTGCCATCCTATTCCGAAACAGAGCTGGAAAGCCGGATCATCGACCACTTGCAGCAGTTTCTCTTAGAGCTGGGAACAGGATTTGCCTTTGTCGGGCGGCAGGAACGCTTTACCTTTGATGAAGAGCATTTCATGGTGGATTTGGTATTCTATAACCGTCTGCTACGCTGCTTTGTCCTCTTTGACCTGAAGATCGGAGAACTTAAGCATCAGGACATTGGGCAGATGCAGATGTATGTGCATTACTACGACCGCAAGGTGAAGTTGCCGGAGGAAAATCCGACCATTGGAATCATCCTTTGCAGGGATAAAAACAACGCAGTTGTAGAAATGACTCTGCCAGAGGACAATTCGCAGATTTTTGCCAGCAAATATGAGACTGTATTGCCCAGCAAAGAAGCTTTACAAAGGCTGCTGCAAGAGCAAATCACGGACGAGAACGGAGGCGAAGACGAATGAAGCTGCAATTCAAGCACCAGAAATTTCAGGCGGACGCGGCAAAGGCCGTAGTAGATGTCTTCACCGGGCAACCCTACCTCACGCCCACCTACATGATGGACAGGGGCATCAACTACCAGCAGTCCCTCACCGATGAGGACGATTTCACCGGCTGGCGCAACGAGCGCATTGTGCCGGAGCTATCTGACCGCATTATTTTGGAGCACCTACAAAAGGTACAGCGTATAGGTCAGATCAAACCTTCCGAGCGTTTGGAGGGGCATTACAATCTGACCATCGAGATGGAGACAGGGGTCGGCAAGACTTATACCTACATCAAGACTATGTATGAGCTGAACAAGCACTATGGTTGGAGCAAGTTCATTGTTGTAGTTCCCAGCATCGCCATCCGTGAGGGCGTATATAAATCCTTTCAGGTGACACAGGAGCATTTCGCTGAGGAATACGGGAAAAAGATCCGCTTCTTCATCTACAACTCCTCTCAGCTCACTGAGATTGACCGTTTTGCCTCCGATAGTTCCATCAATGTGATGATCATCAACTCCCAGGCGTTCAACGCTAAGGGCAAGGATGCAAGGCGCATATACATGAAGCTGGATGAGTTCCGCTCCCGCCGTCCCATTGACATCATCGCCAAGACAAACCCGATCCTCATCATTGACGAGCCCCAGTCGGTGGAGGGCAAGCAGACAAAGGAGCGGCTGAAAGAATTCAACCCGCTGCTGACCATGCGCTACTCCGCCACTCATAAGTCAGACAGCATCTACAACATGGTCTACAGGCTGGATGCAATGGAGGCATATAACAAGCGGCTGGTGAAGAAGATTGCCGTCAAGGGCATCACCGAATCCGGGAGCACGGCGACAGATAGCTATGTTTATCTTGAAAGCATCAATCTCTCTAAAGCCGACCCTACGGCAACTTTGCAGTTTGATTATAAGGGGAAAACTGGGATAAGACAGAAAACTGTTAAAGTTAATGAAGGGTATAATTTATATGACAATTCTGGAGAACTGGATGAATACAAGAATAATTATATTGTAAAGCGCATAAATGGGAAAGATAACTCAGTTGAATTTCTAAACGGGATCAAAATCTATGCCGGAGATGTTATCGGCAAGGTCAGTGAAGACCAGCTCCGCCGCATCCAGATTCGAGAGACCATCCTTTCCCACATTGAACGGGAACGTCAGCTCTTTCATAAGGGAATCAAGGTGCTAAGCCTGTTTTTCATTGATGAGGTGGCAAAGTATAAGCAGTATGATGAAGCGGGCAATCCTTACAACGGCATCTATGCTGATATGTTTGAGGAAGAGTATCAGGATATCATTTCTAATCTTCCGTTAGAGATCAGTGACAAGGATTATATCCAGTATTTAAACAGTATTTCTGCCCATGAGACCCACGCTGGGTATTTCTCCATCGACAAAAAGGGCAAGATAACCGACAGCAAGCTCAGCGACAAAAAGGAGAAGACCTCAGACGATATTGATGCATATGACCTCATCATGAAGAACAAGGAGCTTCTGCTGGACAGGGACCCGAAGAGGTCACCGGTGAGGTTTATTTTCTCCCATTCAGCGCTGCGCGAGGGCTGGGATAACCCCAATGTGTTCCAGATCTGCACCTTGAAACAGAGCAGCAGCGATGTACGTAAACGGCAGGAAGTAGGGCGTGGCTTGCGTCTGTGCGTCAATCAGGACGGTGAGCGCATGGATTCAAATGTGCTTGGAAACGATGTTCATGCAGTCAATGTGCTGACAGTCATTGCCAGTGAAAGTTATGACAGCTTTGCGAAGGGCTTACAGACGGAGCTTGCAGAGGCTGTTGCGGATCGTCCGGTAGCTGTTACTGCAGACCTCTTCAAAGATAAGGTGCTTGTGGATGTAAATGGTAACGAACAGGTTATTGATGCAGAACTTGCACGGGCCATCCATTTTGACCTTATTGTCAATGGCTATATTGACCGAAAGGGTGTATTAACCGACAAGTATTATGCTGACAAAGCGAATGGCGAAATCAAGGTTGCAGAGGAAGTGGCAGACAGCCGCGATTCTATACTCAATATCCTCGATTCTGTCTATGATAGCCGAATCATGCAGCCCGAAAATGCCCGGGATAAGAATGTGGAACTGCAAGTCGATCCTGAAAAGCTGGCAATGCCGGAATTCAAGGCGCTGTGGCAGCGGATCAGCCCCAAGTCAGTATATGTAGTGGATTTTGATACGGATGAGCTTGTGCAGAAATCGATAGATTCTCTTAACCTGAATCTTCGAGTTTCCAAAGTATTCTTCAAGGTCGAAACAGGATCTATGAATGAGATAAAATCCTATGATGACTTAATGCAGGGAACTTTATTTGTTCAAGAAAAATCTGCGCTATATGATTATAATAGAAAAGTAAAAACTAACCATACGGTAAAATATGACCTTGTCGGCAAAATAGTTGAAGAGACTGGCCTTACGAGGAAAACCGTTGTAGAGATTCTTGTTGGTATTAAAAGAGCAGTTTTTAATCAATTTAAAGATAATCCTGAAGAATTCATCATCAAGGCAGCTGGATTGATCAATGATGAAAAGGCGACAGCAATTATTCAGCATATCACCTATAACATGCTGGATGAGCGATATAATACTAGCATCTTCACCGAGCCAACTATCAAAGGCAAGCTGGATGTAAATGCTATGAAAGCAAAGAGGCATTTATATGACCACATTATCTATGACTCCACAAATGAGCGTAAATTTGCTTCTGAGCTGGATATAAACACGGATGTTGCCGTCTATGTGAAGCTGCCGGATAGTTTCTATATTTCTACGCCTGTAGGACATTATAATCCAGACTGGGCAATTGCATTTTATGAGGGCACCGTGAAGCATATCTATTTTGTTGCTGAAACGAAAGGTTCCATGTCATCAATGCAGCTCAGGGAGATCGAGAAATCAAAGATCCACTGTGCCAGAGAACACTTTAAGGCAATCAGCAGTGGCAATGTGGTGTACGACGTTGTAGATAGCTATAAAACTTTGCTGGAAAAAGTCATGCGGTAAAAAAGAAAAAAGAAGTAAACAAGTCCTCCTGTTGCAGTATAAAGCATAGGAGGACTTGTTTTGGTAGTTACATATTATAAATTATATTTTAAAATCTAACTTAAGAGAATTATCATTCGTCTTCCTCATCCGCCCTGGCATCAATAGCATCACAAAGATCGTCTTCGGTTTCATAATCATTGGGGTCAAGGCCATACTTTAATACGTCAGGGTCATTGATATAAAGCTCACGCCAGCCATTAAGTTCATCATCTTCGATCTCTTTTGAGTCTAAAGCTTCAAGGAGAACGTCCTCGGTTTCATAAGCATTGACATTGAGACCGTATTTAAGTACATCGGAATCATTGACATAGGCTTCACGCCAAGAATACTTTTCTTCGTATAAGGCCTCATCATATTCTGCTTTAGTGTCAAAATCTTCAGGATCGAGACCATAGTCTGAACCGTCTTCACAATGATGCCGCCATGAGTCATCATCAATATTAGCTTTTGCAGATAAGAGAGCCTCCCTTTCTGCCTGTCGCTGAAGTTTTTTGCGTTCTTTCTTTTCCTGCTTTTTTAGCTCTTTTTCAAGGCTCCTGCCAAACAGATATCCGGTAAACGGACCAAGTCCGTCTCCGCCAAGACCAAATAATCCCATGATATGACCCTTTCGAGTAAAAATTTGTGTTGAGTTTCAGCTTTAATATATTCTTGGTAGGATTATAGTATGAAAGTAATTATCGCTGCAAGATGACTCTTAAGCAGAGATCCTGTCATTATTCAAAACAGGTTCCGGAACACAAAACCACCTGTAAGTGATATAATCGTAGCAGTCAAAAAATTCGGGTATGGTCAATACCCATAAGAAGGCGTGATAGATGAAAAAACTTAAGACTTGCCTGCTGGTCTTTACGGCAGCGCTGCTGCTTCTGGCGGGCATATTTTTTCATGACAGATTGATATCGGGCTGGCAGGATATCTGGACACTGGTGCAGACCACGGCTGTGGAGCTGTTGACCGGGGAGAAGGTGCCGGAAGAGACGGCATCTGAAGAGGAGCCGGAAAGAGAATTCAGGCTCGATTCAGAGACTGATGAGGGCCGGGACTCGGAGGGCAGAGACGGGACCGGATCTTCGTCATCAGAAGACAATTCCGCGGCAGAAGGAGACCCGGCAGAAGGTGCCCATGGCAGCTTTCATCCCGGAGGGCCCGGCGAAGACGAAGGCTTTATAGATATTTCTGAAAGCCCTCTTGATGATTCTGGACTTACCCTGAGGGTGCTGGATGTGGGACAGGCCCTTTCCATCCTCATAGAGTGCGACGGACAGTATATGCTTTATGACGGAGGAGAGGCGGATACTTCCTCCTATGTGGTGGCCTATCTTAAGGAGCTTGGTATAAAGGAGCTTGCCTATGTGGTGGCCTCCCATTATGATTCGGATCATATAAGCGGGCTTATAGGAGTGCTCAATACCTTCAATGTGGATCGGGTCATAGGTCCCGATTATGAGGATGATACGGAGATATATGACTCCTTTATGGAGACCCTGGATAAACGGGGCCTTGGAGTAGAGCATCCCGGAGTGGGAGAGAGGCTCAGCCTCGGCACGGCGGACATAATGGTGCTTGGGCCTCTTAAGACCTACGAAGCTCCCAACAACAATTCCATAGTCCTTAAGATAAGCTATGGGGAGGATACCTTCCTCCTTCCGGGAGATGCGGAGGGGGAGGCTGAGAAGGATATGCTTTCAGCAGATCTTGACCTCAGTGCCGACGTGCTGGTGCTTGGACATCACGGCTCCCGTACCTCCACCTCCAGGGATTTTCTCTGGGCAGTCCTTCCTGATCAGGTCATCGTATCCTGCGGCAGGGGCAACCCCTACGGTATGCCGGAGGCAGGAGTTCTGGTGCTTGTTAAAAATGTGGGAGCCGAGCTTTTCAGGACGGACAGGCAGGGAGAGATCATAGCCCATACCGATGGCAGCGGCATCACCTGGAATGTGGAGCCCTGCAATGATTTTACTCAGGGAGACCTGGATAATATCGGGGAGTCCTGATATGATACAGGCTCATGAAAACCTGTGGCTTGTATGTTTTGCCTTGTGGATCTCAGATGCTTATGCTTTGCAGCTCAGCTGATTTTTGGATGTAAGGAGACATATTGATGGATCATATAAGAAAGAGACTTTTTGACCTCATACTCATACTTTTCGGCAATACGGCCTATGCCCTCGGCATAGTGATGTTCGTGCTTCCTGCTGATCTTATCACAGGAGGCACCACGGGACTTGCCCTTTCCATGGAGCATTTCTTCGGAGTGCCCGTGACACTGTTCGTGTTCTGCTTCAATGTTTTCATGTTTATACTGGGCATTATATTTTTAGGATGGGCCTTTGCCGTCACCACTCTAGTCAGCACCTTCTATTATCCCGTGATACTCGGAGTGCTCCAGGGCATACCGGGGCTTTCAGGCTTTACTGACGACCCGATGCTGGCCACGATCTGCGGCGGCCTGCTGATTGGCTTTGGCATTGGCATAGTCATAAGGGCAGGAGCCTCCACGGGAGGCATGGATATCCCGCCCCTTATACTCAATAAGAAGTTCGGACTTCCGATCTCTGTCATGCTTTACGGCTTTGACTTTACGATCCTGATACTTCAGATGCTGTTTTCCGATAAGGAGCAGATACTTTACGGCATACTTCTGGTACTGATCTATACCGTGGTGCTGGATAAGCTTCTTATGATGGGCTCAGCCCAGACCCAGGTCAAGATACTCAGTAAGGAATATGAAAAGATAAATGCGGCCATATCCCAGAGGCTTGACCGGGGCACGACCCTGATCCATGCGACCACGGGATACATGCACAGGGATAATCCCATGATCCTCACCGTTATCTCCAACAGGGAGCTCAATGCCTTAAGCAAGCTTGTGATGGACATAGATCCTGAGGCCTTCATGGTCATAAATAGAGTCAATGAGGTAAGGGGACACGGATTCTCGCTGCAGAAGGAATACAGGTAACAGAACTATGACATATTTAAGTGATTGACACTTTTATGTCAGGGAATTATAATGTATTTGGTTAAGATTGTATTTATTTTAATACATTTTTTAAGGAGGCTTTTTCAATGGAAACCTACGGACTTGAGAAACTGGGTATCACAGCCCCGAAAGCCGTTTACCGCAATCTTTGCCCTGCAGATCTTACTGAGAGGGCGATCATAAACGGAGAAGGCAAGCTTACGGACACCGGAGCTCTGTCAGTTATGACCGGTAAGTATACCGGACGTTCCCCTAAGGATAAGTTCATCGTAGACACAGAGGGTGTTCACGACAAGATCGCCTGGGGAAGCGTAAACAGACCTATTGAGAGATCTGTATTCCAGGCCATCAGAAAAGAGATGGTGGAGTACCTTAACGGCAAGGATGTATACATCTTCGACGGATATGCAGGAGCAGACCCCAAGTGCACAAGGAAGTTCAGGATCGTAAATGAGCTGGCTTCCCAGAACCTGTTCATCCATCAGCTTCTGATCAGACCCACCAAGGAGCAGCTTGCAGACTTCGGAGAGGCTGATTTCACCATCATCGTTGCTCCCGGATATAAGTGCGATCCCGCAAAGTTCGGCATCAATTCTGAGGCAGCGATCATAATCGACTACGAGGCAAAGGAAGTCATCATAGCAGGCTCCCAGTATTCAGGAGAGATCAAGAAGTCAGTATTCTCTGTTATGAACTATCTGATGCCTGTAGAGGAGAATGTGCTTCCCATGCACTGCTCCGCAAACATGGATCCTGAGACCCATGAGACCGCAGTATTCTTCGGACTTTCCGGAACAGGTAAGACTACCCTTTCCGCTGATCCCAACCGTAAGCTTATCGGTGATGACGAGCACGGCTGGTCAGATCACGGCATCTTCAACTTCGAGGGCGGCTGCTATGCAAAGTGTATCGACCTTGAGGAGGAGAAGGAGCCCGATATCTATCATGCGATCAAGTTCGGCTCCCTTGTTGAGAACGTAGTTATCGACGAGGACAGACATCCTGATTATCATGACGGATCAGTAACTGAGAATACCCGTGTAGGTTATCCCATAGACTATATCGACAACGCTCAGATCCCCGGAGAGGGCGGTATCCCCAAGGTAGTTATCTTCCTTACGGCAGATGCCTTCGGTGTACTTCCTCCCATCTCCAAGCTTTCCCAGGATGCAGCCATGTACCACTTCGTAACAGGCTTCACCTCCAAGCTGGCAGGAACTGAGAGAGGCATCACTGAGCCTCAGCCCACATTCTCAACTCTGTTCGGAGAGCCCTTCATGCCGCTGGATGCTTCCGTATATGCTAATATGCTCGGAGAGAGGATCGAGAAGTATGGCACCAAGGTTTACCTTGTCAATACAGGATGGACCGGAGGCCCTTACGGCGTAGGATCCCGTATGAAGCTGTCCTACACCAGAGCCATGGTTACCGCAGCCCTTAACGGAGAGCTTGAGAAGGCAGAGTACAAGCACGATGAGGTATTCAACGTAGAGATCCCTCAGAGCTGCCCCGGAGTACCCGCTGAGATCCTCAACCCCAAGAACACCTGGGCTGATAAGGCTGCTTATGATGCACAGGCCAAGAAGCTTGCAGGCATGATCTCAGAGAACTTCGCAAAGAAGTATCCCAACATGCCCAAGAACATCGCTGAGGCAGGACCCAGGGCATAAGCCACAAAGCCTGAGCCAGGGCATACGTCATAAGGCACAGGCCAAGGCGTAAGCAAAGCCGGATGTAAGCCATAAGGCAGTATAAAGATTTAATATAAGAGATCGCAGCTTTCATAAAGGATATATAAATATGAAAGCTGCGATCTTTTTGCTACAACAGAAAGAAATAATGATTTCCGCGATATTTTCCAATATAGTCTGCAAAACACACGGATATCCGTAAAATACGCCGGAAAATCTTTATGCCATCTTAATACGGAAGATATTTACTTAATGCCATCTTTAGCTTTGATATTGCAGAATTGTCATGAACTGACAGGTACATTGGTCAGAAATGCGCAAACATCAGAAAGGCAGATTATGTTCAGTTTTGAAGATGAATTAACGCAGCAGCCTCCGGCGAAAAAGCGCGGATTCAGATGGACCCCCTTCAGGATCATCATGTTCGGCTTTGCAGGCATCATATTGCTGGGAGCTCTGCTCCTGATGCTGCCGATAGCTTCGAGGACCGGAGAGGTGACGCCCTTTATCGACACCCTTTATACGGCTACCTCAGCTGTCTGCGTTACGGGACTTATAGTATATGATACGGCTACCCACTGGACACTGTTCGGACAGGTGGTCATCATCCTGCTTATCCAGATAGGCGGACTCGGAGTAGTCACCATAGCTCTGATGATCGCCCTGATAGCAAAGAGAAAGATAGGCCTTCGTGAGAGGAATCTGATGCAGGAAGCCATAGCCGCTCCCAAGGTGGGAGGCATAGTGAGGCTTACGGGCTTTATACTCAAGGGCACCTTCCTTATTGAGCTTATAGGTGCAGTCATCATGGCTCCTTCCTTTATAGGAGATCATGGACTTATAAAGGGACTCTGGATGGCGGTGTTCCATTCCATATCGGCCTTCTGTAATGCCGGCTTTGACATACTTGGAACCCCGGATGCCCAGTTCGTATCCCTTACGGATTATGTGGGAGATCCCTTCGTCAGTCTTACCATATCCTTCCTGATCATCATAGGCGGTATAGGCTTCCTGACCTGGGATGATATCAAGGCCAATAAGCTCAACTTCAGGAAGTATCGCACCCAGTCAAAGACGATCATATTTACGACGTTTTTGCTTTTGCTTCTGCCGACTATATATTTCTATTTCTGGGAGTTCCAGGACTACAGCTTCGGAGACAGGATCCTGGCATCCTTCTTCCAGTCCACCACCCCCAGAACGGCAGGCTTCAATACGGTAAATCTCAATGCCATGTCCCAGGCAGGACAGATCCTGCTTGCGATCCTGATGCTTATCGGAGGATCGCCGGGAGGTACTGCCGGCGGTATGAAGACCACCACACTGGCTGTGCTGGTTGCAAACACCAGGGCAGTATTTACCCGCAGCAATGAGGCCCATGTATTCCAGCGAAGGATACCGGATGAGACCATCAAGAATGCGGCTACCATAGCCATGATGTACATCGTGCTCTGCGTGGGATCGGCACTGTTCGTAAGCCGGGTCGAGAGCTGCACCTTTGTGGAGGCCGTATTTGAGACCGCATCAGCGGTAGGTACCGTAGGACTTACCCTCGGCATAACCCCGGGACTTCATGCGGCATCAAAGATAGTTCTCATACTGCTCATGTTCCTGGGCAGAGTCGGAGGACTTACGATCATATTTGCGGCGCTTCCCGCAACAAAGAACAAATATTCAAAGCTTCCGCAGGACAGGATCGCGGTAGGTTAAGGAGGAGACATAGATCATGAAATCTGTACTTTTGATCGGACTTGGAAGATTCGGAAGACACGTGGCTGAGGAGCTCAACAAACTGGGCCATGAGGTCATGGCCGTTGATAAGGATGAGGAGAGGGTAGAGGACGTTATGTCCTATGTGACCAGCGCACAGATAGGGGACAGCACCAAGCAGGAATTCCTGGAGACCCTGGGCGTAAGCAACTATGATCTCTGCATAGTGACCATAAGCTCCAATTTCCAGAGTTCGCTGGAGACCACCTCACTTCTCAAGGAGCTGGGTGCGAAGTTTGTCGTATCCAGGGCTGCAAGGGATGTTCAGGCCAAGTTCCTGCTCCGCAACGGCGCAGACAAGGTAGTTTATCCCGAGAGACAGCTGGCGAAGTGGACGGCCATCAGATACAGCTCAGACCATATCCTTGACTATATAGAGCTTGAGGATGATTATGCCATCTTCGAGGTGGATATGCCTGTTTCATGGATCGGAAAGACCGTAGGCGAGCTGGATATAAGAAATGCATATCACATCAATATCATGGCCATCAGGACTAACGGCAGCCTGGAGATGGCCATCAAGGCAGACACTCTCTTAAGAGCAGACCAGACACTTCTGGTGCTTGGCCATACTCAGGATATAAAGAAGTGCTTCCGCATCTGGTGATGTGCTTGGATCCGTGGATCGGGGCCGGAAAGTAAGGCCGGTCACGGAGTACCATCTTTCCTCTGAGGGAGAGAGGAGGCGCGGTTTATGGATATACATAGCATACTGCTGATAGCTGATGTTGCAGTTGCATTTTGCCTGTGCTATTTTATAATAAGGTTTATCGGTTCGGCGCTTCAGGCCAGGCCTGAGGCACCGGACAGATCAAGGAACAACACAGACAGGATGGGCGCAGAGCTGTTCAGAAGGATCACGAAGGCGTTGTTTGGAGTTTCCGGAGATGAGCTTTTCTCAAAGGAAGACAAAAGCGCCTTTTTGGATACAGGAAAAGATAATAATGAAAGATGGCTCCCGGATCTTAGGGACCTTGTAAGGATGGTGGTGATAATCTTTATCGCTGCCCTTGTGGGTTATGCCGTGGACAGATTCATAGCCTCAGAGGCGGCTGTCATAAGCGTCTTCATGCTGGCCGTCCTGATAGTGGCCCTTGGGGCGGAACGCAAGCTCACAGGCCCCATCGCATCCCTTCTGAGCCTTATCATTTATGACTTTTTCTTCATAGAGCCCAGACTGCAGTTCGTCACCTACGGACGGGCATATTCCTTCATCTTTATCCTGATGTGCATAGTATCGGTGCTGGCAGGCACCCTTACTCAGCGGCTGAAGGTAAATGTAAGGGAGGCATCGGCTGCTGCCAGACGCTCCAGACTGCTGTTTGAGACCAACCAGCTCATGCAGAGGGCAGGGGATGCCGAGGAGATACTTTCCGCCTATGCCCAGCAGCTTCGGAAGCTGGTGTCAGAGACCGTCATCATATATCCGGCAGCCAGTGAA
Organism: uncultured Lachnospiraceae bacterium; assembly: GCA_944382125.1. Lineage (GTDB taxonomy): Bacteria > Bacillota > Clostridia > Lachnospirales > Lachnospiraceae > Avilachnospira. Next base: position 146,215 of record CALWMV010000002.1, on the reverse strand, counting down.
AAGCTTGGGGCGGCAAAGACCTTCCCTCTTTCTGAAAATATGGTGGTCCGGGATACAGGTGCCTTTGGCCATGAGGATGAGCTGGCGGCGGATTGGGCTTTCAGGTACAATGACTTTGCGGGAAAGGGCACGGAGAGATATCCGGATGCCATGTGCACCTATATCCCTATAGGAGTCAATGACAAGGTCTACGGTGTGGCCGGAGTCCTAAGCGAAAGCGGAGCCGGAGCACAGAGAGGCATACTCAAGGATAACGGAGCCATCCTGGCCATAACGGGAGAATGTGCCCTGGCCCTTGAAAATGATGAGAACCGCAGGAGGAAGGAGGCCTCGGATCTGCTGGCTAAAAATGAGCAGCTCAGGGCCAACATACTGAGGACCGTTTCCCATGACCTCAGGACTCCTCTTACCTCCATCTACGGCAATGCCAGCAACCTTCTCAATAATGAGGAAGCACTGGATAAGGCTACCAGGCGTCAGATGTACGAGGATATATGTGATGATTCCGTATGGCTTACGGGCCTTGTAGAGAATATGCTCTATATCACCCGTATAGAGGATAAGCGGATGAAGCTGGAGCTTCGGGATGAACTGGTGGATGAGGTCATAGGCGAGGCGGTAAAACGCTTTGCAAGGAAGAACGATGACCATGTCATCAGGATCGAGCAGGAGGACGAATTCATCTTCGCCAGGATGGATGCGAGGCTGATAGTCCAGGTACTGATAAATCTGATAAACAATGCAGTCAAATATACGCCGAAGGGTTCTGAGATCATCATCAGCGCCAGACGGAAGGAGGGCCGGGTAGAGCTTTGCGTTGCGGACAACGGGCCCGGCATCAGCGATGAGGAAAAACCCCGGGTCTTCAGGATGTTTTACAGCGGAGGCGACAGCACCGGACATGGAGCCAGGAGCACCGGCCTCGGGCTTTATCTTTGCAAAGCCATAGTCAATGCTCATGGAAGCGAACTCAGGCTTACCGACAATATTCCCCATGGGGCAGTATTTTCCTTTGACCTCATGGCCGGAGAGGTAGATATACATGGATAAGACACTGATACTTATAGTTGAGGATGATGCACCGATCAGGAATCTGATATCGGCCACATTAAAGACTCAGGATTACAGATTCATAACCGCGGCAAACGGCGAGACTGCCATAGCCGAGGCAGCGTCCCATAATCCGGATATAGTACTTCTGGATCTGGGACTTCCCGACATGGACGGGATCAAGGTCATAAAAAGGATAAGGACCTGGTCCAACATGCCCATCATAGTTATAAGCGCAAGAAGCGAGGATACGGATAAGATAGATGCCCTGGATGCGGGAGCGGATGATTATCTGACGAAGCCCTTTTCCGTGGAGGAGCTGCTGGCAAGGCTCAGAGCGACCTTAAGGCGGCTCTCTGCCGCAGAAAACGGCAGCTTTGCAGGAGGCTCAGTCTTTGAAAACGGAGAGCTCAGGATAGACTATGCCGCGGGCTGCGCCTATCTTTCGGGCGAGGAGCTCCATCTTACTCCCATCGAATACAAGCTTCTCTGCCTTCTTGCCAGAAATGTCGGAAAGGTACTGACCCATACCTATATCACGGGCAAGATCTGGGGCAGCAGCTGGGACAGCGATATAGCCTCCCTCAGGGTATTCATGGCTACCCTCAGAAAGAAGCTGGAGCCGAAGCCCGATTCACCCGAGTATATCCAGACCCACATAGGCGTGGGCTACAGGATGCTGAGAGTGGAATAAAGCGTATTTTTCTGTTATAATCCCCTTGTGAGCAAAAGATTAAAGATATTTATAGTATTACTTACAGCCCTGGCAGCAGGGCTTTTTGGCGTATTATTTTATGATCTGCCCCATATCACCGGCAGGGCACTGCCAAAGGGGGAGATGATCCTTGATGATCATGTGACAAAACGGAGCCTTGACGGAGATGAACTCAGGCTTGAGCTCAGCTTTGAGCCCATGTATATGGATAAGCTGAAGCTGGAGCTTGGAGCAAGATCCTCCATATCTCCGAGGATAGAGATTTCGATACTCCGGGAAGGTGAGGAGCCTGAGCTCATAAGCGATATCAATCCCTTCTCGCTGGATCGTGAGGTACTGAATATAAGGCAGGACAGGGTGACGGGCCTTGATATATCCGTAAGGGGCTGTGATGTGGAGAGCATAAGCCTTATAAACAGGCCTTCCCTGAACCCCTATGTGTTTATCTGCGGAGCAGCGCTGGGACTCTGCATCTCCATACTGATACTGTTTCGCGCTTATCTTGCAAAGAGGCTTGAGCTTTGCTTCCTTATCATAGCCCTGACCATGGGCGGCCTCATGTGCGGAGCCCTTCCCAGGGACAAGATAGGCTATGATGATGAGGAGCATCTTAAGGCGGTGCTTGATATGGCGGTTTGGCCCGGATCTGCCCATATCTCTGATACGATATACTCCCAGCTTTCGGTCAATGAGTTCAGCAGCATACTCATAACTCCCGGCTCCTTTGAGGAGATGAGGGATGTGGATGCCTATCTCGCAGGTACCGGAGATTACAGAAGCGGAAGCCATGTCTTCGATCACTATCTGATGAAGAACAGGGCCCCTGCCTATGGAGCTATGGCCCTTGCCATGAAGCTTTCCATGCTTCTGGGCCTTTCCTGGCCTCTGGTGATCATGGCTGCAAGGGCGGCCAACCTGCTCATGTACATAATACTTATGTATATCGCCATAAGGAAGATACCGGTTGGAAAGCTGCTGCTTTTTGTCATAGGTCTTTTCCCTCAGAATATCTTCATGGCCTGTACTTTTTCCTATGATCCCTTTGTCACGGGCTGCCTTTTCTGCGGCATGGCTTTCATGCTCTCAGCCTTCCTCAGCTCTTCGGAAAAGGAGATAAGGCCGGGAGTGATAACTGACAGGAGCCTGGTCAGAGACTATGCTCTGTCGGCCTTTTTCATGTTCCTGGGCTGTCTTCCAAAGGCGGTCTATGCACCCCTTCTTCTCATGCTCTGCGCACCGGCTGTTCAGCCACTTATCGACAGGCTGAGGAAAAAGAGGGATGAGGGACCGGGGATATCCGTATTCCTTCTTTCGGCTCTGGTCTTTGCAATCCTTGTGGCTTCCTTCATACTGCCTACGGTCATAGCTCCCTCCGAGACGGGAGATCTCAGGGGTGGGGCCACCTCGGAGGTATCCCAGGTGGGTTATATACTTTCTGATCCTCTGGGCTATGCAGGCCTCCTCATAGGACAGATGATAAGCTGGATACCCCAGTGCTTCATTGGTCCTGACTGCACCACCTTCATGGGCGGGATAGTAAGCGGGACCACGGGATTCAGGGGCTTCTGGATACCGTACTTCCTACTCATTCTCGGTTCCTGCCTGGAGCCTCTTATGAGGGGTATGCGCTATCATATGAAAGCCATGGAGAAGCTTTGGATACTGCTCATGATACTGGGGAGCTCGGTACTGATATGGACTTCCATGTACGTGGCCTTTACGGAGCCGGGAGCAGACAGCATAGCGGGAGTCCAGGGCAGGTACTTCATACCGCTTATGTTCCCCCTTTATCTTGTGCTGTCATCACTGCTTCTGCCGCTGAATGAACGGATCAGGAGCACCGAAGGGGGAGCTGCCAAGCTTGAAACGGCAGGTGGCTTATGGTATTATTTAATGATGATCGCTGCAGCCCTGCTTTTGTGGCTCAGCATCACTGTGACGGTGATAATAAAATTCTGTCTGTAGGAAGGATGAAGATCCATAGGACAGATATTTTCGGAGGATAAAGATGGGCAAGATAAGTGTTACCTCATGCAGAAAAGACGGAAAGGTGATTTCCGGTCTGTATGTCATAGAACCCGAGATCCATAAGGATGAGAGGGGTTACTTCATGGAGACCTACAATAAAAAGGATTTTGAGGATGCAGGCCTCTCCATGGAGTTTGTGCAGGACAATCAGTCCAGCTCCGTAAGGGGCGTGCTCAGGGGACTTCATTATCAGAAGCAGTATCCCCAGGGCAAGCTGGTCCGTGCCGTAAGGGGCTCGGTCTTTGACGTGGCCGTGGACCTTCGTACTTACTCTGATACCTATGGTATGTGGTACGGCGTTGAGCTCAGTGAGGATAACAAGAAGCAGTTCTATATCCCTGAGGGCTTTGCCCATGGCTTCCTGGTGCTTTCCGAGAGGGCAGAGTTTGCCTATAAGTGTACGGACTTCTACCATCCCGGAGATGAGGGCGGACTTATATACAATGATCCTGATATAGGAGTGGAATGGCCCATAGCACCGGATATGCAGCTGATACTTTCAGAGAAGGATAAGAAATGGGGAGGACTCTCTGAGACCTTCCACTTCAAATTCTGACGGAGGAGCGGCATGCATCTTAGTCTCAGACTTTTAAGAGAGCTGATCTCCGGAAGGAAACTCATATGGGAGCTTGCCAAGGCGGACTTCAGGAAGCGCTTTGTGGGCTCCTATTTTGGCATAGTCTGGATGTTCATCCAGCCCGTGGCCACGGTGCTGGTATATTTCTTTGTATTCCAGATCGGCATGAAGTCCACGCCTCCGGTACCGGCTCCCTATGTGATATGGCTGATCCCGGGCATCATACCCTGGTTCTTCTTTTCCGATGCCATAAACAGCATGACAGGCTCCATGTCGGAGTACAGTTATCTGGTAAAGAAGATGGCCTTCCCGGTGGAGCTCCTTCCGGTCATAAAGCTTTTATCCTGCCTTTTCGTGCATTTCTGCTTTGTGGCCATCATGCTCTGCGTTTTTTTGATAAGCGGGTTCATGCCCATGGCAAGCTGGATCCAGATATTTTACTATTCCTTTGCTGCGGGAGTGCTGGTGCTGGGCCTTGGCTACCTCACCAGTGCGATAAATGTTTTTTTCAAAGATATGACCCAGATAGTGGGCATAGCCCTGCAGTTCGGCATGTGGCTTGTCCCCATCATGTACTGGGAGGGCATGTTCACGGCTGATCATCCCTGGATGGAGACACTTTTCAAGCTGAATCCTCTTTACTATATAGTGACGGGATACAGGGACAGCATGCTCATGGGCAATTTCTTCTTTGAAAGGCCCCTCAATACCCTTTATTTCTGGTGCTTTTCCATCGGGATGCTTTATATCGGACTTAAGATATTTACCAGGCTCAGGCCACATTTTTCAGATGTGCTCTGATGCCGGATATACATAAAATATAACTGGAATTTACAAATATTCCGGAAAGAATTTACATGATTAGAATAATATTGGTGCTGACATTTTTGATACTTTTTCTGACTCTGGGCCTTCCCGTGCTTTTCTTCGGATGGCTGATCAAGGGAAGGACCGGCAGGGCCACGCTTGAGGTGAGCACGGCCATGGTGCACTGGGCCTTCGGGATAGTCCTCCGGCTCTCAGGTACTGACGTGACGGTGGAGGGCAGAGAGCATATCCCGGATTCAGAGGCGGTGCTTTATGTCGGCAATCACAGATCTTATTTTGATATCATCAGTACCTATGCCCAGCTGAAGGCTCCTGCGGGCTTCATAGCAAAGGCTGAGATGAGCAGGATCCCCCTGCTTCGCTTCTGGATGGCAAAGATAGGCTGCCTGTTCCTTAACCGGGATGACATAAAGCAGGGCCTTAAGACTATCATGGATGCCATTGCCCAGATAAAGGGAGGCGTATCCGTTATCATCTATCCGGAGGGCACCAGGAACAGGAACGAGGATCCCGGAGAGCTTCTGGAGTTCCATGAGGGAAGCCTCAAGATCGCCCAGAAGTCGGGCTGCCGCATAGTCCCTGTGGCCATATACGGTACCGATGACATATTTGAGAAGCATATGCCCATGATCAGAAAAAAGAAGATCGTGATCAGATTCGGTGAACCCTTTTATTCAAAGGAGATACCGGAGGAATATAAAAAGAAGCATGGGCTTTATCTCCAGGAGCTGATAAGCTCAATGATAAGGGACATAGAAAGGACCCATGCAGCATAAGTACAGGGGTAGGATATGGCTTATAAGATTTTTGGTGCTATATGTCTGGGCAGTGTTGAACAGGAGCTTGCCATCTACGAGATAAGATCCGGAGGGGGTATCAGGATAGTGGAGAGAGCCACTACCGTATTGCCTCTGTTCAGCGATACCTTCGGAAAGGGACGCATATCTATAGAGTCCCTGGATTCCCTCTGCGAGATGCTGGAGAAGTATGCCTCGGTGCTTAAGGCCTATAAGGCTGACGGCTACAAGGCCTATGCTACTGTGGCAGTCAGGGAGGCCGAAAACTGCGACATAATCCTGGACCGCATAAAGGTCAGGACGGGCATAGAGGTGGAACTCATCTCCAATTCGGAGCAGAGGTACCTTAACTACAAGGCCGTTGCCCTCAATGAAAATGGCTTCAACGACGTGATCAAGTCCGGAACCCTCATATTGGATACGGGCTACGGAAGCCTGCAGTTTTCCATCTTCGATAATGATGCCCTCATATCCACGGAAAATATCTCCCTCGGCGCAGGCAAGATCCTTTCCGACCTGAGTCGTGCCCGCATAGCGGATGATCAGATGCTGGATCGGGCCGAGGAGATGGTCAATTCGGAGCTGCTGAATTATAAAAAGCTTTATCTCAAGGGTCTCGATATAGAGACCATCTTCGGCATAGGAGAAAATATACTTTACAAGTACTGGGCCCAGGAAAAGCCTGAGCTTTTGAGAAGGGCTGTGCCCGCAGAAAGGATAATAGCCGAATGCCGCCATGTCATGGGGATGAAGAATTCGGAGATAACGGAGATACTCGGCAGTGCAGGCAATTATGCAAGGCTGCTTCCGATAGCCGCCATATATTATAAGAGGATAATCGAGATAACAGGGGCAAAGAAGCTTTTCTTCCCCTGCGTCAATTTTACGGACGGAATGGCAGTGGAATATGCCGAGAAGGTCAAGCTCTATAAGAGCGGCCATGATTTTGAGGCGGACATCATATCGGAGTCCAGGAACATGGCCAAGCGCTATCGCTGCGATACTTCTCATTCCGCAGCCGTTGAGGAGTATGCCCTGCTCATATTTGATGCCGTAAAGAAATTCAGCGGGCTTTCAAAGCGGGACAGACTGATGCTTCAGATAGCCGCCATACTTCATGACTGCGGCAAATTCGTCAGCATCAAAAATGTGGATGAGTGCGGCTACTTCATAGTCCTCTCGACAGAGATAATAGGCCTTTCCCATGCGGAAAGGAAGATGATAGCCGGAGTCGTCAGGGTGAGAAATACGGCCTCCTTTGACTATGAGCTTGCGGCTGAATCAGGGGATCCCATAAGGCTGGCAAAGCTTTCCGCCATACTCTGCCTTGCCAATGCTCTGGACCGGGGACATGTGGACAAGCTCAGGGATACAAAGGTGGCACTTAAGGAAAAGAGCATGGAGCTCTCGATACTTGCCTCCTATGACGGCGACCTGACTCTGGAGAGGCTTGCAGTAGATGAAAATTCGGTGCTTTTTGCAGAGGTATTCGGCCTTAAGCCTGTGTTCAGGCAGAAAAAGAGGATTTAAATATGGGAAAAGGGACAAAAATACAGGAAAATGATATCCAGAGGAACGGACAGGAGCAGGCCCTGGATCTCAGCCTTCCCGGCAACAGATACTATAACAGGGAGCTGAGCTGGCTCCTTTTCAACATGAGGATACTGGAGGAGGCCAGAGACAGGCATAATCTGCTTTTTGAAAGGCTGAAGTTCCTCAGCATCACTGCTTCCAATCTGGATGAATTTTTCATGGTCAGGGTGGCTTCCCTGAAGGATATGATCCATGCTGATTATAAGGGCACTGATATAGCCGGCATGACTGCGTCGGAGCAGTTTGAGGCAGTGCAGCAGCGCACCCATGCCATGGTGGAGCAGCAGTACAGCACCTATAAGCGTTCCCTCCTCAGGGATCTTCGGAATGACGGACTTCTGATAGTTTCTGATTTTGATGAGCTTACAGACGAAGAAATCAGATATCTTAACAGATATTTCGATGACAATGTATATCCTGTTTTGACTCCGATGGCCTTTGATTCCTCAAGGCCCTTCCCGCTGATACTCAATAAGACCCTGAACATTGCAGCCCTCCTCCGCAGGAAAAAGGCGGAGTCCCAGGGAAAGCAGGGCAGGGACAAGGAGCAGGAGAACAAAAAGAAAAAGCAGAAGGAAGAGCTTGAGTTTGCCATGGTCCAGGTGCCCAAGGTACTAAAACGTATGATCGAACTTCCCGTAAGAAGGGATGTGGACGGCAGAGAGCTTCGGGTCGCCATACTTCTGGAGGATCTGATCGAGCATAACATAGACAGGCTCTTCTCCAATTATGATGTCATCAATTCCGCTGCCTTCAGGATAATGAGGGATGCGGACTTTGAGCTGGATGAGGATGAGATAGATGACCTCCTTGAGGAGATATCAAAGCAGCTCAAAAAGCGCCGCAGGGGCGATGTCATCAGGCTTGAGATCAGCGACAGGGCAGACAGATCCCTGCTGAAGATCCTCAAGAAGGAGCTCTGGGTCGAGGACGAAGATATTTACCATATAGACGGACCTCTGGATCTTACCTTCCTTATGTCAGTATATTCCCTTCAGGGCTTTGACCGTCTGAAGGATAAGCCCTATACTCCCAGAGAGATACCTGAGCTCATGAATGAGGATGACATATTTACAAATATCAGGAAGGGAGACATCTTCCTCCATCATCCCTATGAGAGCTTCGATCCCGTCGTAAGGTTCGTCAGGGAGGCGGCCATGGACGAAAATGTGCTGGCCATAAAGCAGACCCTTTACAGGGTAAGCTCCACTTCTCCCATCATAGCTGCCCTGGAGGCAGCTGCAGCCAACGGCAAGCAGGTCACGGTGCTGGTGGAGCTGAAGGCCCGTTTTGATGAGGAAAATAATATCATATGGGCAAAGCGGCTTGAGAAGGCCGGCTGCCATGTAATATACGGGCTTCGGGGCTTAAAGACCCATTCCAAGATAACCCTGGTGGTCCGCAGGGAGGATGACGGCATAAGGAGATATGTGCATCTCGGCACCGGAAATTATAACGACTCTACCGCAAAGCTTTATACGGACTGCGGCATCATGACCACGGATCCCAGGATAGGAGAGGATGCAACTGCGGTATTCAATATGCTTTCGGGATATTCCGAGCCGGACCATTGGAATGAGCTTGTGCTGGCTCCTATCTGGCTCAGAAAATGGCTCATTAAGAAGATAAACAGGGAGACTGAGTTTGCCAGGAAGGGCATGCCTGCCTCCATCATAGCCAAGATGAATTCGCTCTGTGATAAGGAGGTCATAGATGCTCTCTATGAGGCTTCTGCCGCAGGAGTGAAGATAATGCTCATAATAAGGGGCATATGCTGCCTCAGGGCCGGCGTCCCCGGACTTTCCGAGAACATTAGCGTTCATTCGATAGTGGGACGCTACCTGGAGCACGCAAGGATCATGCGTTTTGAAAACGGCGGACAGGCCCTTTACTACATGGGCTCAGCAGACTGGATGCCCAGAAACCTGGACCGCAGGGTTGAGATAGTATTTCCCCTGATCTCAGACGAGAACCGCATGAAGGCGGGACACATACTCAATGTGCAGCTTTCTGATAATCTCAAGGCCCATGTGCTGATGCCTGACGGAAGCTATGAAAAGGCTGACTTAAGGGGCAAAAAGAAGATCTGTGCTCAGGAGGTATTTATGGAGGAGGCCATACAGAAGGAGAAGGATCTCCTGAAGGAAAAGAGCCCCTCGGGCAAGAGGACCTTCATACCCATGGAGGCTGAGGGCTGAAGCTTCTGAAAACAGGGCATCGGGCTGAAAGTTTATTTATTTTTAATAACCCCGAAAGGAAATCGAAGCAAAAATCGTATATACTATATATGACAGTGATATGATACTTACGCTTCGGAAAGGAGAAAGCGATGCCCGATATAAACATACTCGTCGTGGACGATGAAAAGGAGATAGCCGATCTGGTAGAGATCTACCTGGTATCGGATGGCTATAAGGTATTCAAGGCCCAGGATGCAGAGGAGGGACTTCGCATCCTGGATGAAGAGGAGATACACCTTGTACTTCTGGATATCATGATGCCCGGCATGGACGGCATCCAGATGTGCAGAAAGATCAGGGAAAAGTCCAATATCCCCATCATCATGCTGTCAGCAAAGAGCTCTGATCTGGATAAGATCATGGGACTCAGCACGGGAGCGGATGATTATGTGACCAAGCCCTTCAATCCACTGGAGCTGACGGCCAGGGTCAAGTCCCAGCTCAGACGCTATACCCAGCTCAACCCCAACAACAATCTTGGGGAGAAGGATGCCAATGAGATCACCATCAGGGGCATGACCATAAACAAGGACAACCACAAGGTCACCATAGACGGGGAGGAGATAAAGCTGACCCCCATAGAGTTTGACATACTTTACCTGCTCTCATCCAATCAGGGTAAGGTCTTCACCACGGATGAGATCTTTGAGAGGGTGTGGAACGAGAAGGTCTATGAAGCCAACAATACGGTGATGGTCCATATACGAAGGCTCAGAGGCAAGATGAAGGAGGACCAGAGACAGGATAAGCTCATCACCACCGTATGGGGCGTAGGATATAAGATTGAAAAATAACGATATCACGAAGCGCTATCTGACCCGCTTTATACTGAATATCATAATATCGGCTTTTGCCGTATGTCTGACCGAGGGCTTGCTCATATTCAATATGGGCAGGCTTATTGGCATTATAATGGGAGTGGATGAGGCAAGGGCTGAGGAACTGGCAGGCTCGCCGGCTGCCGTATTTATATACATCATATCTGCGGTGCTGCTTTTTGCCCTGATCTTTTATCTGCTGGAGCGGCCGGCCCTTTCATATATCAGGAAGCTGTCCGACGGCATAAGCTCCATAGCGTCGGGAGACCTCAGGACGAAGATAGAGGTGAGCGGAGACGATGAGTTTTCCGAGATGGCGGAAAATATCAACAAGATGACCGATGAGCTGAGGGAGCTGCTGCGTTCCGAAAGGGAGGCCGAGCAGAGCAAGACGGACCTGATCACCAATATAGCCCACGATCTCAAGACTCCCCTTACTTCGATAATAGGATATCTGGAGCTTCTTTCTGACGGGAAGGTGGAGCTGAGCCCGGATATGGAGAAAAAGTACCTTCGGATAGCCTATAACAAGTCAAAGAGACTGGAGCAGCTTATAGCCGATCTTTTCAGCTTTACGAAGCTGAGCTACGGCAGGATAACCATGAAGCCCGGCTATGTGGACATCATCAAGCTCCTGTCCCAGCTTCTGGAGGAGTCATACCCCAGCTTTGCCGAGGCGGGGATATCCTATGAGCTCCGCAGCAATGTGGACAGCCTGGAGATAACCGCAGATGGAGGGCTCATAGCCAGGGTCTTTGAGAATCTGATAGGCAATGCGATCAAATACGGGGCCGAGGGAAAGCGGGTCATAGTCAGGGTCAGCGCAGAACCTGCCAATGATGCGGTTGAGGTAAAGGTCATCAACTTCGGTTATGTCATCCCGGAGAAGGATCTGCCCTTTATTTTCGATAAATTCTACAGAGTGGATCAGTCCAGGTCCACAAAGACCGGAGGTACGGGCCTTGGCCTTGCCATAGCAAAGGAGATAGTAGACATGCATGGAGGAAGCATCGGGGTGACCTCCGATCTTTCCGGTACCGTATTTACCGTAAGGCTCAAGATACATTTTGATAAGGAGATCGAAAATCTTAAGCGGGCTTAAAAAACTCATGACGGGTGCTTTGGAAGTAAGACGGATCATAGGGTCCCTTTGGGCGGCCCTGTTTTTTGCTGTCCTGATCTCGATGGCCATGCTGACACCGGTCCTGGCTTCGGGCTCAGGGGAGAGCTCGCATGACACCGCTTTTTTCCCTGAGTCCACCGTGGTGCTGAACCGGCCTTCGCAGGAGAGCGGCGTGGAGCTCAGCTTCGGCTACGGGTATCAGGATGTGGCAGGCTCGGGAGAATACCTCCCGATAGAGATAGGCATAAGGAATAAAACAGAAGCAGAAATCTCTGGAAAACTTGAGGTAATAATAGAAAATGGATCCGGAACAGAGGCCATATACGGTTATGATATAAATATTTCTGGGAATTCATCTGATGCGGTCAGAAGCACCATAAATGTTCCGGAGGACTTATCGGAGCTTGGTCTCAGACTTATAAAAGAGGATGGCAGCATACTTGCAGAAAGGACCGAGGCGCTTCGGATACATGGAAACGGAGCCGAGCTTCTGGTGGGGATACTGTCGAACGACCCGGACAGTCTCTCCTATTTCAGGGGAGTGAGTCCCGGAGACTCAGGCCTCAGCACGAGGACGGTCATACTCAATCCCAGCAGCATGCCCGATACGAAGGAGGGCTATGAGCAGCTGGATGCCATCATAATATCAGATTTCAATATGAGCAGGCTCAGCGAGGAGGCGGTCTCTGCCATATATGAATGGGTCAGGGACGGAGGTGCCCTGCTTATCGGCATGGGAGTGTCTTCCGACCCTCTGGGCGGCTTCAGAGATATGCTCGAGGATCTGGAGATGAGCGCTCCCGAGTATCAGGAGGTCAATATGGGCCTTCAGTACAGCACTGAGGGACCAGATGGCGCGATGCTGGAGCTGATGGTCAGAGAGGTATATCTGCCCTCAGGCATACAGGTCATGCAGTCAGGGGGCCTTGCCGTACTGACTAATGTAAGCATCGGAAGCGGCGTGATCGGGCTTGCGGCTTACAGTCTTTGCGACATAAGTGATTTCTGCTTTGAGCAGCTGGGATATGTGGAGGAGCTTCTGGGAGATCTGTTCGGATCGGCAAGGCTCAGGCAGCTGGAATCCCTGATGGGGGAGGGAAGCACTGAGCTTCAGAAGGTAAAAAAACTGGTGGATGTGGCGGACGGAGACAGACTTCCTGAGATGGGGACATATCTCTGGATAGCCCTCATCTATGTCATCCTCTGCGGGCCCGTGCTTTATGCTTATCTCAGATATAAGGGCCTGGCAGTGTATTATCCCTTCGGCATGACCGTAGGGGCCTTCGGGGCCGCCCTTATCATATGGATATGTTCCCTGGGCATAAGGTTTGACTCGGCTTATGCGGACTACGCGGCCATAAGATATATGTCAGAGGGACAGAATCAGGAATCGGTGTTCCTGAAGCTGTCATCTCCGGATCGGGAGGATATAGCATTTACGGTTCCGGAGGGAAGCTCGATCCTGCCCCTGCTTCCGGAAAGGGAAGAGGCAGGAGGAATGAACCGCAGCAGCTCAGTCATAAGGATAGACGGGCTGACTGAGGACAGGAGCTCCTCAGACATCAGCATAAGCTCTGAAAGCGCATTTTCCGAAGCTTATTTTGAGCTTATAAGGGATATAGACATAAACGAGGAGAGAGAGCTTGAGCTCAGTCTCGGGTATTTTGAGGATGAGCTCAGCGGAGAGATAGTCAATTCTACCTCCCACCGGCTCAGCAATGTAAGTCTGCTGCTTTTCGGAAGGATCATATCCGTTGGTGATCTTGAACCGGGAGAGAGCAGGGACCTTTCGGGCCTTGAGACCATTTACGGCCCCACGGGCTCAGCCAAGCTCACCTCTGAGTATGTGACCGGCATAGACCTCCTTGACCGGGATGACCGGGATTATGGAAGGAAGCTTAAGGAGACCAATATGCTGGCCTACTATCTTGAGGAAACGGTGGGATATTATTATCAGAATGTAAGGCTTGTCGCTTTCATCGAGGATGATCCTGAGGAGGAGCTTTTCAGCGGCATAGGCATGGAGAGCTCCGGAGTGACCCTCCTGATATCCTCCTTTGATGCGGATTACTCCAGCGGCAACAGGATATATCGCTCGGCCCTCTCCGAGGAGCCCAGGGTGGTGAGCGGCAATTATGATACGGCATCGAATACCATAAGCGGAGGCACCTCGGCAGTGCTGGAATACAGCTTCGGCACTGATGTCAGGGTGCAGTCCGTACGCTTCAACAGCCTTTCAGAGGAGTTCAGGGGCAGGACGGATGAGGAAGGCAGACGCCTTACGGAGTTTTCCGGCGCCATGTCCATGTATAATTATCAGACAGGAGGCTACGATCTGATAGATTCAGGAAAGACGGAGTTTACTGAGGCGGAGATAGCTCCCTACATGTCACCTGAAAATGCCGTCATGGTAAGATATCTGCCTGATGAAAATGCAGAGGATGGAAGCGTCATGTTCCTTCCTGTGCCCATGATAACGGGGGTAAGCTGATGCTCAGGCTGGAACATATAACAAAATTTTACGGGCGTATCTGTGCTTTGGATGATCTTTCCCTTGAGATAGAGGATGGGGCCCTCTATGGCTTTGTCGGGCCGAACGGAGCCGGCAAGACCACGGCCCTTCGGATCATGTGCGGCATACTGAGACCCGACTCCGGAAATATCATCATGGAGGACAGCTCCGGCGCAAGCCTTGCCGGGGATCCGGGAAGCCATATAGGCTATGTGCCTGACTCCTTCGGGGTATATAACAATCTCAAGGTGTCAGAGTATATGGAGTTTTTTGCTTCCTGCTATGGGATAGACGGGATCACCGCAAGGAAGAGATCCAGGAAGCTCCTCTCCTTTGTGGAGCTTTCGGACAGGGAGGATTTCTTTGTGGAGGCCCTGTCAAGGGGCATGAAGCAGAGGCTTTCCCTGGCCAGGGCCCTGATACATGATCCGGAGATACTCATACTGGATGAGCCGAGCTCCGGCCTGGATCCCAGGACCAGATATGAATTCAAGCAGATAATCTCCGAGCTTTCAGAGCAGGGCAAGACCATCATCATCAGCTCCCATATCCTGAGTGAGCTTTCGGAGATATGCACGGATGTGGGCATCATAGATCAGGGCAGTCTGGTGATGTCGGGCCGCCTTTCCGATGTCATGCGCATGGTGACGGCGGAGAATCCCATAGTGATAAGCTTAAGCTCCGGACTTTCAAGGGCTATAAAGCTTCTCAAGGAGGAAAAGGAGGTCAGGTCAATGACCATAAACGGAAATGACATTATGATCAATTTTTCCGGAGACATACATGAGGAGGCAGGACTTCTTAAAAGGCTCATATCCTCCGGACTTGAGGTGAGGGGGTTTTCCAGACAGAAGGGATCCCTTGAATCCATATTCATGCAGCTTACCGGTCATGGTGAGGAAAAGACCGTTTATTCCTATGAGGCGGGAGAAGAGGGAGAAGATGAGGCTTAATCCCATACTGAAAAGAGAGCTTAGGGTGCAGGGCAGGGGCTACGGACTGCTCGGCCTTTTCTGCGCCGTAAATATATTGCTTTTTCTCTGCGGGATACTGGGATCACTGGCGGTGGTCTCCAGGATGAGACGGGACTTTGAGGCTGATTACGGAGCCATGCTTTACATATATGCTCTGCTGAAGCTCATCATGTTCCTGATGATACTCATCATCAGCCCCTCCCTTACGGCAGGGAGCATATCGGGGGAGAGATCCCTTAAGACCCTGGATCTTCTCCTTACTACCAGGATGACGCCCTTTTCGATAATACTTGGAAAGCTGGCATCGGCCTTCTGCATGACCGGCATATTGATAGTATCTGCGATCCCGGCTCTGACGGTGCCCCTAATGTACGGGGGAGCGGGGCCCCTGGATGTGGCCGTGACATTGCTGAGCTTTCTTATATCGGCCTTCATGCTGCTTTCCATGGGGATATTTGCAGGCTCTTTTGAGAAATCCATGCAGAAGAGTACGGCCCTTGCCTATGGCATGCTGCTCATATTGCTGGCCGGGACGGTCATACCGGGAGTGCTGACTGCTCCTTTTTATGAGGAGAGCATGAACGATCCCTTTACGCTGCTCCTGCTCTTTAATCCCCTTGTCACGGAGGCGGCAGTGGTGACGGCTCCCCTGTCCGGAAGCCAGCTTATCGGCTCTGTTTATGAGAGACTCGGGTTTTCTCTTGGAAATCTTTCTGACGTATATATCCCCCTTGCTCTTTTTATGGAGCTTATGATGGGAGCCATATTCATGCTGCTTGCGGTAAGGAACATAACCCCGGCAGGTCTCCTTCGCAGGTCAGAGGGGAGAGTGACCGGAGGCGAAAAAAGCAGGGAGAGCCAGAACGGAAAATAATAAATACAGGGTTATTGAAAAAAGAGCTTTCTCTATGTAAAATAATAGGGCGATTTTAAAAGGAGTGAATTCAAGTGAGTAAAAAGATAATCCTTACCGGAGGAGGCACGGCAGGTCATGTGACTCCCAACCTTGCCCTTGTTCCGGAGCTTCGCGAAAGAGGCTTTGAGATATTATACATAGGTTCATATACAGGGATCGAAAAGGAGCTGATCACCGGAGCGGGGATAGAGTACAGGGCCATCTCCAGCGGCAAGCTCAGGAGATATTTTGATCTTAAGAATTTTACTGACCCCTTCAGGGTGATCAGGGGATATTTTCAGTCCAGACGCATAATGAAGAGCTTCAGGCCTGACGTGGTATTTTCAAAGGGCGGCTTTGTGGCGGTGCCAGTTACCTTTGCTGCAAAGAAGCTAGGCATCCCGGTCATATCCCATGAGTCGGACATGACACCGGGCCTTGCCAATAAGCTGGCAGCCCCCTCAGCCTCCAGGATATGCTGCAACTTCCCGGAGACCCTTAAGTTCCTTCCAAAGGAAAAGGCAGTGCTTACGGGCACCCCGATCAGGAAGGAGATCCTTATGGGAGACCGCAGGAGGGGACTTGAACTCCTCGGATTTACTGAGGGGAAGCCGGTCCTGCTGATCATAGGCGGTTCCCTTGGAGCAGTGCATATCAATGATCAGGTCAGGGCAGTACTTCCCGAGCTTCTTAAGGATTTTCAGATCATCCATATCTGCGGCAAGGGCAATCTGAGGCCTGAGCTTCAGGACAGGAAGGGTTATGCTCAGTTTGAATATGTGGATAAGGAGCTCAAGGATCTTTTTGCAGCCTGCGATATCATGGTATCAAGGGCCGGGGCCAACGCCATATGCGAGATCCTTGCCTTAAGAAAGCCCAATCTCCTGATACCGCTTCCTCTGGGAGCCAGCAGGGGAGATCAGCTGCTCAATGCTGCTTCCTTTGAGAAGCAGGGCTTTTCTAAGGTGCTCAGGGAAGAGGATATGAATGATCAGAGCTTCCTTGGTGCCGTACATGAGCTCTGGGAGCATAAGGACGAATATATAGAGGCCATGAGCTCATCGCCCCTGTCAGACGGGACTGAGCGGATATGCGGCATAATAGAGGAAATCTGCAGCAGATGAATATAATCGAAGCAAGGCAGGTGCTGTTCGAATACGAGCAGCGTGATGAAAATGATAATATTGAGGAGGTCAATGTAGCTCTTTCCGATATGAATGTGACCATCGAAAAGGGCTCTTTTGTGTGCATACTCGGACATAACGGTTCAGGCAAATCCACCTTTGCAAAGCTTCTCAATGCCCTGCAGCTTCCGAAGGAAGGCACGATACTCATATCCGGCATGGATACCAGGGATGAGGAAAAGCTGCTGAGCATAAGAAAGACCTGCGGCATGGTATTCCAGAATCCGGATAACCAGATCATCTCCAATGTGGTGGAGGAGGATGTGGCCTTCGGACCTGAAAACATGGGAGTGGAACCGGATGAGATAATCAGGAGGGTGGATGACGCCCTGTCAAAGGTCGGTATGGAGGCTTACAGATATAAGTCTCCAAACATGCTTTCAGGAGGCCAGAAGCAGAGGGTCGCCATAGCCGGAGTAGTGGCGATGAAGCCCGAGTGCATAGTGCTGGATGAGCCCACTGCCATGCTGGATCCCAGCGGCAGAAGGGATGTGGTAAGGACCATCCGGGAGCTCAATAAAAAGGACGGCATAACCATAGTCCACATAACCCATTATATGGAGGAGGCTGTGGATGCGGACAGGGTCATAGTCATGGATTCCGGTAAGGTAGTCATGGATGACACTCCGAGAAAGATCTTCTCCAGAGTGGAGGAGCTTAAGAAGCTTGCCCTTGGCGTGCCCCAGATAACGGAGCTTGCCTATGAGCTGAGGAAGGACGGACTGCCCCTGCCCCTGGGCATACTGACCAGGGAGGAACTGATGCAGTATCTGGTGCCGCTCCTCAGAAGATACGGAAAGGGGGCTGAGAGAGAGGATGCTTAGAGATATAACCATCGGACAATATTATCCTGCTCCCTCAGTGCTTCACAGGCTTGATCCCAGGACCAAGCTGGCTGGTACGATGCTTTACCTCCTGTCCCTGTTCATGACTGACAGCGTGGTGGGCTATGCCATAGCTACGGTATTTCTTGTAAGCAGCATAAAGCTGTCAAAGGTACCCTTCAGATTCATAGTCAAGGGACTTAAGGCCATAATCATACTTCTGGTGCTGTCAGTTTCCTTCAATCTGTTCCTGACCCCGGGAGAGCCTCTGTTTGAGTTCGGATTCATACGCATAACCATAGAGGGCATAAAGACGGCGGGCTTCATGGCCATAAGGCTTATATATCTGGTCATAGGCTCATCCCTCATGACCCTTACCACCACGCCGAATGCCCTTACGGACGGCCTGGAAAAGAGCCTTGGATTCATGAAGCGCTTTGGCGTACCTGTCCATGAGATAGCCATGATGATGTCCATAGCCCTCAGATTCATTCCCATACTGGTGGAGGAGACGGACAAGATCATGAAGGCCCAGACCGCCAGAGGAGCGGACTTTGAAAGCGGAGGCCTGGTGAAGAAGGCAAAGGCCATGGTGCCCCTGCTTGTACCTCTGTTCCTGTCGGCCTTCAGGAGGGCCGCAGATCTTGCCATGGCCATGGAGGCAAGGTGCTATCACGGAGGCGAGGGGAGGACGAGGATGAGGCCTCTTCGATACGGATGCCTGGATAAAAAGGCCTATATCATACTGATCATATATTTTACTGCCATGGCACTTACAAATCTTCTTCCCTGGTAGTCTGATAAGGAGCTGCATCATCATGAAGGCTCCTGCTCTGATCTTATCAGGAAAAAGATATAAATAATCACAGCATATCGGAGAAACGGTAACAGCAATGTCTTTGAAAGCCGAACATCTTACACATATATATCAGGCCGGTACGGCCATGGAGTCCTGTGCTCTCAGGGATGTATCCTTTGAGATAGAGGACGGGCTTTTCGTGGGTCTTATCGGACATACCGGCTCCGGAAAGTCCACTCTCATACAGCACCTGAACGGGCTCCTCAGGCCCAGCTCAGGTACGGTGTATCTTGATGGAGAGGATATATTTTCCGAGGGCTGCGACATGAGGAAGGTAAGGGCCAGGATAGGGCTTGTGTTTCAGTATCCGGAGTATCAGCTGTTTGAGCAGGATGTGCTGACGGATGTCAAATTCGGTCCCAAAAACATGGGCCTTTCCGATGAGGAGGCAGAGAAGAAGGCCATCGAGGCACTTAAGGTAGTGGGACTTGCAGAAGAGTATTATAAAAGGAGTCCCTTTGAGCTTTCCGGAGGGCAGAAAAGGAGGGTCGCCATAGCCGGGGTCCTGTCCATGGAGCCCAAGGTGCTTATCCTGGATGAGCCCACGGCGGGCCTTGACCCCAAGGGCAGGGATGAGATCCTGGGCAGCATAGACCGCCTTCACAGGGAAAGGGGCCTTACCATCATACTGGTATCTCACAGCATGGAGGATGTGGCTGAATATGCCGATAAGCTTCTGGTGATGGATGGCAGTGAGCTGCGCTATTTTGACACGCCTAAGGCCGTATTCAGGCATTTTAAGGAGCTTGAGCATATGGGACTGGCTGCACCCCAGATCACCTATCTGGCATCGGACCTCAGAAAAGCCGGCTTTCAGGTGGATCAGGATATGAGCACCGTGGAGGAGGCAAGAAAAGAGATAAGGAAGCTTTTTCGCGGGAATGATGAGGGATGAAAAGGATCAGACTGAAAGTCGCATATGACGGGACGGATTTTCATGGCTTTCAGAAGCTTCCGGAGCTTCGGACCGTGGAGGGCGTACTGGAAGATGCCCTTTGTGAGCTTTGCAGGGAGCCTGTGGAGCTTATCGGAGCCAGCAGGACCGACAGCGGAGTCCATTCAAGAGGTAATGTGGCGGTCTTTGACACCGAAAGCAGCATACCTCCCGACAGGTTCTGCTATGCCCTTGATCAGAAGCTTCCGCCGGATCTTCGGGTCATAGCCTCGGAGGCCTGTGCACCGGACTGGCACCCCAGGAAGCAGAAGGCCATAAAGACCTACGAATACAGTATATATAATGGCCGCATAGAGGATCCCCTGCTCCGTAGATATGCCTGGCACTGTCCCTACCCGCTGGATACGGAGGCCATGAGGGAGGCCCTTCTGCAGCTTGTGGGGAGCCATGATTTTACGGCTTTTTCCAATCCGGCTTCCCAGATCCTTCAGAGGGGAGGAAGTGCGGAAAGGACCATATGCTCAGCTGAGCTTATGGAGGAGGGCGGGCCTGCCTACGGAGGGGGCCGCGGACTCATAAGGCTCAGGATAAAGGGAGACGGCTTTCTTTATCACATGGTGAGGATAATCACAGGCACGGTCATGGAGACCGGGACCGGGGCAAAGGCGCCGGAAGATATCAAAGATATACTGAACTCAAAGGACAGGAAAAAAGCAGGTATGACGGCTCCTGCAAGGGGGCTATGCCTGATGTCGATAGATTATGCAGCAGAGGACGGGACCTGACAGGAAACCGAATGGAGAACCTGAGCAGGACACGGATAAACAGGATGGCAGAGGCAGGAATTGAGTATGAAGAATGAGGACAGGAATATGATCAAAGGCTTTCTGTTTGATATGGACGGCACCGTTTTTGATACGGAGAGGGTTTATTTTAAGGCCTGGCATAAGACCGGTGAGCTGCTGGGATATGATATCCCGGATGAGCTTCTGGATATGATGAGGGGATCCAGCGTGACCTCGGCCATAAAGATATTCGGAGATTTTTTTGACGGGAAGCATGATTACCTCGAGGCGAGGAAGCTCAGACAGCAGCTGGCTGATGAGGACTTTAAGAAAAACGGGGTGCCCTTAAGGCCGGGAGCCAGGGAACTGGTTGCCTATATAAGGGAGCAGGGACTTAAGCTGGCCCTTGCCACATCCACCTATAAGGAGGTGGTGGACTTCTACCTTGAGGATACCGGGCTTACCGGGGCCTTTGATGTGGTGATCACGGGAGACATGGTAAAGAACGGCAAGCCGGATCCGGATATATTCATAACGGCAGCGGAGAAGCTGGGACTCAGACCGGAGGAGTGTGCCGTATGTGAGGACTCCTTAAATGGCATAAAGGCTGGCAGGAGCTCCGGAGCCAGGGTGTTCTACATACCGGATCTCAACAGGATGACAAAGGAGCAGATAGACCTCTATGTGGATGAGACCTTCGGATCCCTTTCAGACATAATAGGATATATGGAGGCCCTTAAGGGCTGAACCAGGTTAAGTAAAGTCCGGCTTAGGCCGGGCTTTATTTTTTTCTTGACATATCAGTTAGGTGGTGCTAACATATCAGCAGTTAGAAAAAACTAACGGAGGTGAGAGATTGATGCCTATTTCTATGGGAGATAATGGAAGCAGTTATACCATTCGGAAGCTTACGGGTTCCGGTGAGGTGAGGTCCCATCTTAATTCAATGGGATTCAATCCTGGAACTGAGATAAGGATCATATCGAAGCTTTCAGGCAGCGTGATACTCGCCGTCAAGGATACCAGGGTCGCCATCAATGAGACTGAGGCCCGTCATATCCTTGTATAAATCTGCAGGAGGATGTGAGATGACACTTAAGGAGGCTAAGGTTGGTTCTACAGTGGTGGTCACAAAGATCCTTGGTGAAGGCGCCTACAAGCGCAGGATCATGGATATGGGTATCACTAAGGGAAGTGAGCTTTTTATCAGAAAGGTCGCGCCCCTGGGAGATCCTGTTGAGCTGACGGTAAGGGGCTACGAGCTTACACTTCGTAAGAATGATGCTGAGTGCGTAGAGATCAGGGAGGTTGGCTGAGGCATATCGGCTGAAGGAAATATTTCCATGAGCTGGATGCATGAGGCGAACCATTTTTTAAGCAGAAAGGTTAGAAAAAACTAACTTTATTGTAGGAGGCGGTTTATGAAATTGAAGTTCGGATTGGCCGGAAATCCCAACTGCGGAAAGACGACCATGTTCAATGCCCTGACCGGAGCCAACCAGTATGTGGGAAACTGGCCCGGGGTCACGGTGGAGAAGAAAAGCGGAAAATTGAAGGGGGCAGGATCGGATGAGATAGAGATCGTGGATCTCCCGGGTATTTATTCCCTTTCCCCTTATACTCTTGAAGAGGTGGTGACGGCTGACTTTATCCTGAAGGATAAGCCGGATGTCATCATAAATATAGTTGATGCGACCAATATAGAGAGAAATCTTTATCTGACTACTCAGATCATAGAGACAGGAGTGCCGGTGGTCATAGCTCTTAACATGACCGACCTCCTTGCGAAGAACGGGATCTCAATAAATAATAAAAAGCTTTCCGAGCTCCTGGGCTGTCCCGTGGTGGATACCTCGGCCTTAAAGGGTACGGGACTTAAGGAGCTGATATCCGTCGCAGCCGATACGGCAAAGAAGGCAGCGGCAGGCGGGCTTTCAGATGCATATGATAAGCAGATATTTGCAAAGGATACGGAGGAGCTAATTTCAGAGATCAGGGAGCAGCTTCCCGTAAGCATACCTGAGAGGGAAAAGAGATGGTATTCCATAAAGCTCCTGGAGCAGGACGGAAGGGTCCTTAAGGACTTAAGCCTTTCAGCCCAGAATGAATTTAAAAAATATACCGATGATTTTGAAAAGCAGCATGATGATGAAGCTGAGGCAGTCATCACCGACCAGCGCTATGTATATATACAGGACATCTGCCATAAGGCCGTAAAGAAGCCCGGAGGCAGGATGAGTATATCCGACAGGATAGACAGCATAGTTACGAACAGGATACTGGGACTTCCCATATTTGCGGCAGTGATGGTGCTGGTATATTATGTGACCGTCACCACCGTGGGCACGGTCATGACCGACTGGACCAATGACTCCTTCGTGGTAGCCTGTCAGGAGGCAGTGGCAGGGCTTCTTACCTCCATAGGCGCAGGAGAGCTCATTCAGAGCCTCATCGTAGACGGTATCGTTGGAGGCGTGGGAGCCGTGCTTGGCTTCGTTCCCCAGATGGCCCTTCTGTTCCTGCTCCTTTCCATACTTGAGGACGTGGGCTACATGGCCCGCATCGCCTTCGTCATGGACAGGGTGTTCAGACACTTCGGCCTCTCGGGAAAGAGCTTCATACCCCTCCTGATATCCTCAGGCTGCGGCATCCCGGGCATCATGGCCTCAAGGACCATCGAGCAGGAAAATGACAGAAGGCTGACCATCATGACAGCTACCTTCGTTCCCTGCGGAGCAAAGCTCCCCGTCATAGCCCTTATGGCAGGAGTACTGGCAGGCTACAGCACAGGCTCTGCTTCAGTGGGAGCCTTCCTTGCTCCGATCATGTATTTCATAGGCGTGGCAGCGGTCATCATCTCCGCAGTCATCCTTAAAAAGACCAAGCCCTTTGCCGGAGAGCCGGCGCCCTTCGTCATGGAGCTTCCGGCCTATCATATACCCCAGCCTAAGACAGTGCTCCTTCATGTATGGGAGAGGCTCAAGGGCTTCCTTGTAAAGGCAGGTACCATACTTTTCGTTGCCTGCGTGGTAATGTGGTTCTTATCCACCTTCGGATTTGAAAATGGAGCCTTCGGTATGGTGGAAGACAGTAATGCTTCCCTCATATCCTTCCTTGGCAATGCCATAGCATGGATATTCGTGCCCCTTGGCTTTGGAGAGTGGCAGCCGGTGGCAGCTTCCATAGCAGGCTTTACCGCAAAGGAGGCCATAGTTTCCACCATGGGCGTACTGGCCAATGTTTCTGAGGAGCTTTCAGAGGAGGCAGACGTGGTCGCAGCTGCGGTCAATACTTGGTTCCCTACGGCAGTGGCAGCATTTTCCTTCCTTACCTTCAACCTGCTCAACTCACCCTGCCTTGCAGCCATAGCTACCATGGCTCAGCAGATGCAGTCAAGGAAGATGTTCTGGTTCGCCATCATCTACCAGAATGTATTTGCCTACTGCGTATCCATGGTCATCTATCAGATAGGCGGCTTCCTGCTCGGCATGGTAGCCTTCAGCATCTGGACCATCATAGCATTTATAGTGCTGGCAGTGCTGTTGTTCCTTCTTTTGAGGCCGGACCCCTATAAGGAGACCAGAAAGTACACAAGGTCCTCAGTGGAGGCAGCCAGAGGTTAAATAAGTTTACTGACGTATTTTGATCATACATATCTCCATACATCTATTTGAATGCGCTTTAGGCCGTCCGCATCACCGGACGGCCTTTGGCGTGTCAGGGATGAAGGAGCTGCGATTCATAAAAAATTAACTGTTTTTGAAAAGACCAAGATGCTATAATCAAAAACAGGTGACAAGGGAGCAGAGGGCGATAGCCCGCACTCCCGCAATCAGGACAGAAAGAATATATCTTAAAGATAATGACAGGAGGTAATTATGGCTTTAGTATATGCGTTCCTGACAGCAGGATCAGAGGAAGTGGAGTGCCTTGCATGTGTGGATGTGCTCAGAAGGGCAGGGATAGAGACAAAGCTGGTGGCCCTTGGCAGCGACAGGATAGTTACCGGTTCCCATGATATAAGCATAGTATGTGATGCCTGCATCGACGAGGTGGATCTTGCGGCGGCTGATGTGCTCTTCATTCCCGGAGGACTTCCCGGAACGACAAACATGGCAGCGGACAAAAAGCTCTGTGATGCCCTGGTAAAGCAGGCAGAGTCAGGAAAGAGAGTGGCTGCCATCTGTGCGGCTCCTTCAGTGTTTGGAGGCCTTGGGCTCCTCAAGGGAAAGACGGCGACCTGCTTCCCCGGCTTTGAGGACAAGCTCGAAGGTGCTTCCTATACATATACCGGTGTGGTGACCGACGGCAATGTAACTACTGCAAGGGGCCTTGGATATGCCCTGGATCTCGGCATAGAGATCGTAAAGCTCCTTATCGATGAGGATAAGGCCATGCAGATCAAGGCTTCCATCCAGTACGAAGACAGATGATTTGAGGACCCCGGAGGTCAGAACTGACAGTTTTTCACTTTAAATCGCTGAAAAATCGTTTTTGTTTTGACAAAGGAGTTTGCAGAAAGTATAATATTGGTCATACGAATAGCCGCAGGAGTTGACGGACGGAAGGCCCTGCGGCATTTTTCTATATCATTCACGGAGGAACGGTATGGCAAAGGAGATAATAGATGCCGTAAAGGAAGCAGAGCTTAACGGCAGATATAAGGTGGAAAATGCCAAGGATGAGGCCAAGAACAGGGTCATGTCCGCTGCCTTGGAGCTTGCTTCCTCTGAGAAAAGGAAGATAGAGCTTGCCAGGAAAGAGGCGGCAGAGCTGATATCGGGAGCAGAGGCAGAGGTCAGAGGCATGATAGAGGATGCCGAGGCCAAGGCTTTGAAGGAGAGAGAGGAGCTCTGGAGAAAGAGCTCGGGCAGGATGGATAAGGCACAGGCAGAGGTCATGAAGTATCTCTTTGGCTGAGCCCTGAGGAGGTGATGCGCTTGGCAAAGGTGCCGATGAAACGCATATTTATCTGCGGACTGAAAAGGGACCGGAAGCAGATCCTTGAGAAGCTTCAGATGGAGGGCATGGTCCAGATAGAAAACAGCGGCCAGCCTGATGAATATCTGAAGACCATGGATGTCATGCCCCAGAAGCTCCTTTTTGATAAAAATTCCAATGTGGCAGAGCAGGCCCTGGGCATACTTACCAGGTATGCCCCCGAAAAAAAGAGCCTGCTGGATTCCTTTGAAGATGCAAAGGAGCTTGGAAGATCAGAATATGATGCAAAGGTTGCCTCCGCTGAGGATTATCTTGCCATGGCGGAGAAGATCATCAGCCTTGAAAAGGAGATCAGGGACAAGGAAGATCAGCTTCCGAAGCTGGAAAGCCGGATAGACGGGCTTAAGCCCTGGGTCAGCATGGATCTGCCCCTTAATTACAAGGGTACCGATATGACGGAGGCCTTCATAGGGAGCCTTCCCTATGAGACAGAGGCTTCAAAGCTCAGGTCCGTCATAGAAGAGCTTGCCGCAAAGAGGGCCGATGAAAATGAGACCGGTAAAAGTGAGACCGGTAAAAATGGCGAAAACCTTGAGACCGCGGCGGCATCCGGTGACACCGGGGCAGAAGGCGGGATGAGCATCCCCGCGGTGGTGGATGTCATAAGCAGCTCTCCGGAGATGAGCTGCGTATTCATACTGAGCCTTAAAAAGGACTCAGAGCTTATGAGGGGGATCCTTAAGGAACTGGGCTTCAGCATACCAAAGAGCACTTCGGCAAAGCATGTGCCCAGGGAGGAGATAAAAAAGCTTCTTCATAAGAAGGAAAAACTGACCTCGGAGATAGCAGGCCTCAGGACGCAGATAGCGGACTTTGCCGCAAACAGGGAGGAACTCAAATTCGCCTCCGATTATTATGCCATGAGAGCCGAAAAGTATTCGGTGCTGTATGGCATACCCCAGTCCGAGTCTGCCTTCTTCATAGAGGGATATGTGCCGGCGGCCTACGGAGAGGCGCTGTGCGATAAACTCAGAAGCAGCTTTGATGTGGAAGTCGAGCTGTCAGAACCGGGAGCTGAGGAGGATGTCCCGGTGCTCCTTCGCAACGGAGCCTTTTCAGAGCCCGTGGAGACGGTGGTGGAAAGCTATTCCCTTCCGGGAAAGCAGGAGATAGATCCCTCAAGGATAACAAGTATCTTTTATTATATATTCTTCGGCATGATGCTTTCTGATGCTGGCTACGGCATACTTCTTACCCTGGGCACCGCCTATGTGATGCTCAGAGTGAAAAACATGAAGCCCGGCATGAAGAAGATGATGGAGCTTTTCTTCTACGGAGGCATATCCACCATTATCTGGGGACTTGCCTTCGGAAGCTTCTTTGGAAATGCGGTCAATGTCATAGCGGCTACATTTTTCGGAAGGCCGGATATAACACTCAGCCCTCTGTGGTTCGAGCCCATGAGCGAGCCCATGAGATTCCTGGTATTTGCCTTTGCCTGCGGCATAGTACACATACTTACGGGACTTGGCATCAAGCTCTATCAGTGCATAAAGCAGGGGGATTATGTTTCAGCCTTCTGTGACTCAGTGCTCTGGTTCATGTTCGTGGGAGGAGGCATAGTATATCTGCTTTCCATGCCCATGGTGACGGATATGCTGGGGCTGGGCTTTAGCATAGGACATCCGGCCTCGGACATTGCGGCCTGGATCGCGATAGTGGGCTGCATAGGAGTGGTACTTACGGGAGGACGGGAATCAAAGAACTGGTTCAAGAGGCTCTTAAAGGGTGCTTATGCCGCCTATGGCATAACAGGCTATCTCTCGGATATCCTTTCCTATTCCAGATTGCTGGCCCTGGGACTTGCAACGGGAGTCATAGCCCAGGTGTTCAATCAGATGGGATCCATGCTCGGAGCTACCTGGTACGGAGTCCTGATATTTATAATAATATTCCTTATAGGACATATACTTAACATAGGGATAAATGTGCTCGGAGCCTATGTCCATACCAACAGGCTCCAGTTTGTGGAATTTTTCGGTAAGTTCTATGACGGCGGAGGCAGGAGCTTTGAGCCCTTTACCGAGAAGACCAAGTATTTCAAAGTCAAGGAGGACAAATGATTATGGAAAACATGGGATTGTTATTTGCTCTTTGCGGTGCAGCTCTGTCTGCAGCACTGGCAGGCATAGGATCTGCAGTCGGCGTAGGCATAGCCGGAAGGGCTGCCTCCGGAGTGGTTACGGAGGATCCCAACCAGTTCTCTAAGGTGCTGGTGCTGCAGCTGCTCCCCGGCACCCAGGGCATATACGGACTTCTGATAGCCTTCATCACCCTTACCCAGATCGGTATCATGGGAGGAGACAGCAATGTGACCCTTCAGGAGGGACTTCTTTATCTTGTCTCCTGTCTGCCCATGGCCTTCGGAGGCCTGTTCTCAGCCATAGCTCAGGGAAAGTGCTCAGTAAGTGCCATCGGACTTGTGGCAAAAAGACCGGATCAGTTCGGTAAGGCCATGATATTCCCCGCCATGGTAGAGACCTATGCCATACTGTCGCTTCTTATATCCATACTTTCCATATTTGGTGTAAGCGGCCTTGGACTTTGATACAGGAGGTAGGCCTTATGAGCGGACTTGAGGAGATCCTGGCTTATATAGACGGAGAAGCCGATAAGCAGATAAACGGGATAGTCTCCGAGGCCGATGCAAGGATAGAAGCCATGCGTGAGGAAAGCCACAGACGCAGGGACGGCGAATGTGACAGGATAAAGCGCAATGCCGCATCAAGGCAGAAGCTGATCCTGGAAAGAGGCAGGGCCTCAGCCGAGCTTCGGAGGAAGCAGCTCCTTCTGGAGGCTAAGCAGGAGCTTATATCCAATGTCATCGGATCCTGCCTTGCAAAGCTTGGCTCCCTTCCGGATGATGAGTATTTTGACCTGCTCATCAGATCCTTCAAAAGGGACATACCAGCGGAAAGGGCGGAGCTTCGCATGAACAAAAGGGACCTCGGGCGCATGCCTGAGAGCTTTGCAGAGACGATATCCGGGCTTTCTGAGGGAAGGGTGCATATAGCAAAGGAGCCGGTGGACATAGACGGCGGCTTTATCCTTGATTTCGGTGAGACAGAGGAGGACATGTCCTTCAGTTCTCTTATCGGGGAAAATGATTCCGCGATAAGGGATATCTGCAGTCATATCCTTTTCAATGAAGAATAAAATGTCGATAGCTTATACAGATAAAAATTACATATATGCTGTATCCAGGATAAGATCAGCGGAGCTTAGGCTCCTGGATCATTCGGTCTTCGACAGGCTTTGTGAGGCCGGGGATACGGATGAATGCAGGACCATACTTGCAGAGAAGGGCTTCGGAGGAGGCCTTGAGGATGCAGATGAGCTCCTGGCCTTTGAGAGAAGGAAACTCTGGGACCTCATAGCCGAGCTGGTGCCGGATACCTCTGTTTTTGATGTATTCAGATTGAGCGGTGACTATGATAATCTCAAAGCGGCCATAAAGGAATCGGTGCTGGATGAGGAGATGCCCGGTATATATACTGAGGAAGCGTCTCTGGATCCGATGCTTATCAGAAGGGCTGTAAGGGAGAGGAACTACAGAATTCTGCCCGGTTCCATGGCTGAGCTTGCCGGGGAGTGTCATGATATATTCCTGAGGACCAGGGATGGACAGCTCTGCGATATCATGATAGACAGGGCGGCTCTTGCGGCAATGCAGGAGGCAGCAGCAAGGACGGGAGATGCCGTACTCAAAAGCTATGCCTCCATCAGGGCAGCGGCCGCCGATATCAAGATAGCCTCAAGGGCGGTCATGACCGGAAAGGATGAGACCTTCCTTGACAGGGCCCTTGCAGAGTGCGATGGTCTTGACCGGGAAAAGCTCATAAAGGCTGCGGCCTCGGGTATGGAGGGCATCTATGCCTATCTGGAAAATACTGATTTTTCCGATGCGATCCCGGAGCTGAGAAGATCCCAGGCGGCCTTTGAGCGCTGGTGCGATGACAAGATCATAAGGGAGATAAAGCCTCAGCTCTGGAACTCCTTCGGCCTTGGCCCCATAGCGGCTTATATCATAGCCAGGGAAACTGAGATCAGATCCGTGCGGATACTTCTTGCGGCAAAGCAGAACGGATTTCCTGAGGATATGATAAGGGAAAGGATACGGGAGACTTATGTATAAGATCGCAGTCATGGGAGACAGGGACAGCATATACGGATTTGCGGCGGCAGGGCTTGAACCGGTGGTGGCCGAGGAGGCCGCAGATGCCGCAGAAAAGCTCCGCAGGCTGGCAGAATCAGATTATGCTGTCATATATATCACTGAGGCCCTGGCGGAAAAGATCGAAAAGGAGATAGCCAGATACGCTGACCGCCCCCTGCCGTCGATCATACTGATCCCGGGAGTTACGGGCAATACCGGCAGCGGACTGAGATCGGTAAAGAGATCAGTTGAGCGGGCCATAGGTTCTGATATAATATTCGGTGAATGATAAAGGGATGAAGATATGAGCAAAGGTGTGATAAAAAAAGTAGCCGGACCGCTTATAGTAGCCAAGGGCATGAGAGATGCCAATATGTCTGACATGGTGATGGTATCAGAGGATCATCTTACCGGAGAGATCATTGAGATGCATGGGGATGAGGCATATATACAGGTCTATGAGGAGACCTCAGGACTCGGACCCGGGGCTCCCGTGGAGTCCACAGGCATGCCCATGGCGGTAGAACTGGGGCCGGGCCTCATAAGCAGCATCTATGACGGCATCCAGAGGCCTCTGGATAAGATACTTGAGGTCACTGGCACTAACCTGCTTAAAAGAGGTGTACAGGTACCCTCTCTTGACAGGGACAGAAAATGGGATTTCAAGCCCCTTAAATCAGCCGGAGATGAGGTGGAGAGCGGAGACATCATCGGCACTGTCCAGGAGACTGAGAGTGTGCTCCACAGGATAATGGTGCCCTATGGCATAAAGGGCCGCATAAAGAGCATAAGAGAGGGCAGATCCACGGTGACTGAGACGGTTGCCGTTATCACCACAGATAAGGGAGACAGGGAGATAAGCCTCATGCAGCGCTGGCCCGTAAGAAAGGGAAGGCCCTACAGGAGAAAACTGGCTCCCAATATGCCGCTGGTGACAGGACAGAGGGTCATAGATACCCTGTTCCCCATAGCCAAGGGAGGAGTCGCTTCTGTACCAGGCCCCTTCGGTTCAGGAAAGACAGTGGTACAGCATCAGCTTGCAAAATGGGCTGATGCGGATATAGTAGTATACATAGGCTGCGGAGAACGCGGCAATGAGATGACTGATGTTCTCAATGAATTCCCGGAGCTCAAGGACCCCAAGACCGGCAGGTCGCTGATGGAGAGGACTGTCCTCATAGCCAATACCTCTGACATGCCCGTGGCGGCCAGAGAGGCTTCCATATACACAGGCATCACCATAGCAGAATATTTCAGGGATATGGGGTACTCGGTGGCACTGATGGCTGATTCCACCTCCAGATGGGCCGAGGCCCTTAGAGAGATGTCAGGCAGACTTGAGGAGATGCCCGGTGAGGAGGGCTATCCCGCATATCTGAGCTCCAGACTTGCCCAGTTCTATGAAAGGGCAGGCCGGGTGGTCACCCTGGGATCCGAGGAACGTACGGGAGCTCTTTCAGTCATAGGAGCCGTATCTCCTGCAGGAGGAGACATATCGGAGCCCGTGACCCAGGCTACTCTCCGCATAGTGAAGGTGTTCTGGTCACTGGATTCCTCCCTTGCATATAAGAGGCATTTCCCGGCCATAAACTGGCTCAATTCCTATTCTCTTTATCTGGACAGCATAGAGGGATATTTCAATGAAAATGTGGCTCCGGACTGGTCCGGACTCAGAGCAAGGCTCATGAGGCTCCTTCAGGAGGAGGCGGAGCTGGAGGAGATAGTAAAGCTCGTGGGCATGGATGCTGTATCCGCAGCGGACAGGCTCAAACTGGAGACCGCAAGATCCATAAGGGAGGATTATCTCCATCAGAATGCCTTCAATGAGACGGATACCTATACCTCCCTTGAGAAGCAGCATCTGATGATGCAGGTGATACTTGATTATTACGATGAGACCCTCAAGGCCCTGGAGCAGGGAGCTTCGGTCAATGATCTGGTCGCGCTGCCCTGCAGGGAGGCGATCGGACGCTTCAAATACGTCAAAGAAGATGAGGCTGAGGCTGAGTATGAAGCCATAGAGACAAGGCTCAGGAAAGAATGCAGGGAAGCTGCAGAGAGAAAGGGGGACTTCTGACATGGCAAGGGAATACAAGACCATCCAGGAGGTCGCAGGACCTCTTATGCTGGTCCGCGGTGTGGAAGGCGTCACCTACAACGAGCTTGGAGAGATAGAGCTGGCTGACGGAACAAGAAGGCGCTGCAAGGTGCTGGAGATAGATGAGGGCAATGCCCTGGTACAGCTTTTTGAGGTGTCTACGGGCATAAACATGAGCTCTTCAAAGGTGCGCTTCCTGGGAAGATGCATGGAACTCGGCGTTTCCGAGGATATGCTGGGAAGGATGTTTGACGGACTGGGACGCCCCATCGACGGCGGCCCGGAGATACTTCCGGAAAAGCGCATGGACATAAACGGACTGCCCATGAATCCCGCAGCCAGAAGCTATCCTGAGGAATTCATAGAGACAGGTATATCAGCCATAGACGGACTCAATACCCTGGTCCGCGGACAGAAGCTGCCCATATTTTCATGTTCAGGACTGCCCCATGCCAATCTTGCGGCCCAGATAGCCAGACAGGCCAAGGTGAGAGGCTCCAATGAGCCCTTTGCCGTGGTATTTGCAGCCATGGGCATAACCTTTGAGGAAGCGGATTTCTTCATGAGGTCCTTCAATGAGACAGGGGCCATAGACAGGGCGGTGCTTTTCCTCAATCTGGCCAATGACCCTGCAGTGGAGAGGATATCCACACCCAAGATAGCCCTTACGGCGGCTGAATATCTGGCCTTTGAGAAGGATATGCACGTGCTCGTCATCCTGACGGATATAACCAACTTTGCCGATTCCCTGAGGGAGATATCGGCGGCGAGGAAGGAGGTGCCCGGAAGGAGAGGGTACCCCGGATATATGTATACCGAGCTGGCTTCCATATATGAGAGAGCCGGAAGACAGAAGGGACATAAGGGATCCATAACCATGATGCCCATACTGACCATGCCGGAGGATGACAAGACTCATCCGATCCCGGACCTTACGGGCTACATCACCGAGGGACAGATCATACTTTCCAGGGAGCTTTACAGAAAGTCCATAGCTCCTCCGATAGACGTGCTGCCCTCCCTGAGCAGACTCAAGGACAAGGGCATAGGAAAGGGCAAGACCAGGGAGGACCATGCGGATACTATGAACCAGCTCTTCTCAGCCTATGCAAGAGGAAAGGATGCAAAGGAACTGAGCGTGGTGCTGGGAGATGCAGCCCTTACGGATATGGACAGACTGTATGCGAAGTTTGCGGATGAATTTGAAAAGCAGTATGTATCCCAGGGATATGATACTGACAGAAGCATAGAGGAGACCCTGGACATAGGCTGGAAGCTTCTCGGCATACTTCCCAAGTCCGAGCTCAGGCGTATCAAGGATGAATACCTTGACAAGTATTACAGGCCTTATGAAGGCTGAAAGAGGCAGGGATTATGGCACAGGCACAGCAGAACCCCACAAGGATGGAACTGACCAGGCTAAAGAAAAAACTGGTCACTGCAAGGAGAGGGCATAAGCTCCTGAAGGATAAGAGAGATGAGCTTATGAGACGCTTCCTGGCCCTTGTCAGGGAGAACAGAGAGCTCAGGGAGAGAGTAGAGGAGGGCATAAGCTCCTGTAACCGCAATTTTGTCCTGGCCCGGGCATCAATGAGCCGTGAATCCATGAACGTGGCCCTGATGGCTCCCAAGCAGGAAGTATATCTGGAGACTGATACCCAGAATGTCATGTCAGTGGAGATACCGAAGTTCAGCTTCAGGACCAGGACCCAGAACAAGGACGATATCTATTCATATGGCTATGCCTTTACCTCGGCAGACCTTGATGGAGCGGTAAAGAGCATAGCTGACATACTGCCGGACATGCTAAGGCTTGCGGAATGTGAGAAGGCCTGTCAGCTCCTTGCGGCAGAGATAGAGAAGACCAGAAGAAGGGTCAATGCCCTGGAGCATGTGATGATACCTCAGACCGAGGAAAGCATCAGGTATATAAGCATGAAGCTGGATGAGAATGAACGGAGCTCCCAGGTCAGGCTCATGAAGGTAAAGGATATGATGCTGGAATCAGCTCATCATTATAAAGAAAAACTTGAAACGGAGTAACGCTATGAAGGAAACAGCTCTTGTCATCATGGCAGCCGGTATAGGCTCAAGATACGGAAAAGGCATAAAGCAGCTTGCGAAGGTCGGCCCCAAAGGGGAGATCATCATGGATTACAGCATCCATGATGCCCTTAAGGCAGGCTTTAATAAGGTGATCTTCATAATCAGGAAGGACATCGAGGAAGAATTCCGCAGCGTCATAGGTGACCGCATAGAAAAGCATGTAAAGGTCTGCTATGCCTTCCAGGATCTTCACGATCTTCCCGAGGGATACAGTGTGCCTGAGGGAAGGACCAAGCCCTGGGGCACGGCCCAGGCCGTGCTCTGCGCAAAGAAGTATATAGACTGCCCCTTCGTGGTCATAAACGCAGATGATTTTTACGGTGCGGACGGATTTAAAAAGGTACATGATTATCTTGTAAATGAGATGGATGAAAAGGCTGAGAAGCTGGATATGTGCATGGCCGGTTTCGTGCTGGGAAATACCCTCAGTGACAACGGTACCGTTACCAGGGGTGTCTGCAGGACGGATGAAGCCACGGGAGAGCTCATCTCCGTGACGGAGACCTACGAGATAGCAGAAAAGGACGGTAAGGTAACAGGCCTTGATAAGGACGGCAATGAGGTAGCCCTTGATATGAAAGACAGGGTATCCATGAATATGTGGGGCCTTCCTGCTTCGTTCCTTGATGTCCTTGAGCAGGGCTTCCCGGTATTCCTTGACAGCCTTAAGGAAGGGGACATCAAAGCCGAGTACCTGCTTCCGAAGGAGATAGATGCCCTTATAAAGGCGGGCAAAGGCAGCGTGAAGCTTTTGGAGACCTCGGATAAGTGGTATGGAGTTACCTATGCGGAGGACAGGCAGTATGTGGAGGATGCCATAAGAAAGATGACAGAGACCGGCCTCTACAAGGAGGGACTGTTTGACTGAAAGATCTGACAGACAATCACAGAAGGACAGGCTGAGACGGGGCATGGTGGACTCCGGAGCTGAGAAAGCCGATTACAGGGAAGGGAAGAAAAGACCTTCCCTGAGAGTGATCCTGATCATCGGACTGATAATTATCGCTGCCTGCGGGGGCATATATCTGTTCCTTAGCACCAGGCACATGACTGATTACAGCATAGTCTGGGAAAAGCAGGATACGGCAATGACAGATCCCGGCACTACCTTCAAGGGCTATGAGATATTTTCCGGAGGGATAATAAATTATTCAAAGGACGGAGCCTCATATTCCGATAAGAAGGGCGATGCGGTATGGGAGCGAAGCTATCAGATGAATTCTCCCAGAGCCTTTGTCAGGGAGGGATATGCAGCCATCGCGGATATAGGCGGGACCCAGCTCTATATCTTTGACACGGAGACCAATACCGGTGCCGTTGAGACCTCCTACCCCCTGGTGGATGCAGCCGTATCGGCAGAGGGTGTGGTCTATACAGTGCTCACTGACGGAAATGCGGAATATATAAATGCATATCGTGCGGACGGCAGTCCCATAGATCTGTCAGTGAAGTCCCTGATGACGGGAGACGGCTATCCTCTGGACATATCCGCTTCTCCCAGCGGCAGCCAGCTTATAACAGCCTATGTGGGAGTCAATGGAAGCTCGATAGGGAGCAGCGTAGTATTCAGGAACTTTGACGATATAGGTCAGAATGCAGATGCAAGGCGAATAGTCGGCGGATTTGCGGATGAGTTTGAGGGCCATTATGTGGGCAAGGTCAATTTCTCGACCGAGGACCATTCCCAGGCCTTCTTTGACGGCGGGATAGTATTTTTCTCCACCAGGGTCCTGACGAGCCCGGAGGTCATAGCCAGGGCAGATTTTGATAATGAGATCAGGTCCGTGGCCTGTTCGGATAAGTACGTGGCAGTCATACTCAGCCAGGACAATGTCGAGATGCCTTACCGCCTGGCGGTATTCAATGCTGACGGCGGCATAAAGGGAGAGGCTTCCTTTGATATGCAGTATACAGGCTTTGACATCTGCGGAAACGAGATATACATTTACAATGATTCCGAGCTTCGTATATACTCTGCCGGCGGTAATGAAAAGGCGGATATAGTGAGCGAGGATTTCAGTTTTTCCAAGGTCGTGAGGACAGGTCTGGGATCTGAATATATGATCGCGGACGGTAATGATTTGATTTGCATAAGATTGCAGTAGGAGAGGGTATGAAGTATTGTGTTGGTGCCGATATCGGCGGAACGACAATTAAGCTTGGTATCATAGATGAGGAGGGAGCCCTCATCTCAAAATGGGAGATCCCCACGAGAAAGGGAGAGAATGGCCTCCTGTTCATGAAGGATATAGCCGATGAGATAAGGAAGGCCTTTGCGGAAAAGGACGATATCTCCATGGAGGAGGATGTCCTTGGAGTAGGCATAGGCATACCGGGACCGGTGCTTCCCGACGGCTATGTGGAGGTATGCGTGAACCTGGATGTGAAGGATATCTACCCTGCAAAGCTGCTCAGCGACCTCCTGGGAGGCATGCCTGCAAAGGTGGCCAATGATGCCAATGTGGCTGCCCTCGGTGAGATGTGGCAGGGGGCAGGAAAGGGCCATGATTCCATCTGTATGGTGACTCTGGGCACCGGAGTAGGCGGAGGGATAGTCAATGAAGGCAGGATAGTACCCGGCACGCATGGAGCCGGCGGAGAACTTGGCCATATGAGAGTAGTGGATGATGAGCCTGAGCAGTGCAACTGCGGAGGCCACGGCTGCCTTGAGCAGTATGCATCTGCCACCGGCATAGTAAGGGTGGCAAAGAGGATGATGGCCTCCTGCAGCGATGAGAGCAGGATGAGGGAGATCGAGGATCTCAGTGCCAAGGATGTATGTGATCTTGCGAAGGATGGAGATGAGCTTGCTCTCAGATCTCTTTCCTATTCGATGGATAAGCTGGCCTTTATCCTTTCCCATATTGCTCTGGCTACCGATCCTCAGGTATTTGTGAT
This sequence comes from uncultured Lachnospiraceae bacterium, assembly GCA_944382125.1. Taxonomy (GTDB): domain Bacteria; phylum Bacillota; class Clostridia; order Lachnospirales; family Lachnospiraceae; genus Avilachnospira. Next base: position 109,259 of record CALWMV010000002.1, on the reverse strand, counting down.
CGGAGGGGGAGTCTCAAGGGCAGGCACCTTCCTTACGGATATGATAAGCGAAGCCCTCGGAAGATATCAGAGCATAATAAAGGCAGATAAGTATGATGTGGCCCTGGCGACCCTCGGCAACAATGCCGGCATCTACGGGGCAGCAAAGCTTATGTTTCCTGACTGACTGAAGGATCCTCGGCCTGCGGAAGAGAAAAGGTGAATTCGCTGCCCACCTTCTCGGTGGACACTACATCTATATTTTCTCCGTGGGCCTGTATTATCTCTTTTACTATCGAAAGCCCGAGCCCGGTACCGCTTCGGTCGCGGCCTCTGGAGCTGTCTGTCTTGTAAAATCTGTCCCAGATCTTTTTGATGGATTCCTTGGGGATGCCGCAGCCGGTGTCACGGACCGAGACAAAGATCTTACGCTGGCGGGCTGCGGTGGATATGTATATCACCGAACCCTGGGGGCTGAATTTTATCGCATTGTCTATCAGGTTATAGATGACCTGCTGTATCTTTCCCTGATCCGCATAGACCATCTCGGTCTCACTTTCAAAGGTAAGCTGAAAGCTTATCTCTTTTTTTGTGCAGATATTTTCATTGGAGGCACAGATATCCTTGATGGTCTTATTGATGTCAAATCTGGTCCGCTTAAGGATATTCTTGCCGTCAAGGGAGCTCAGGGTGAGCATGCCTTCTGTCAGCTTATTGAGGCGCTCAGTTTCAAAAAGTACCCGGCCTATGTATTTCTGAGCCAGCTCCGGCGGTATGGTGCCGTCAAGCATGGCCTCCAGATATCCTTTTATAGAGGTAAGGGGAGACCTGAAGTCATGGGATACATTGGCGATGAACTGCTTCTGGTATTCCTCCTGTCTTGCCAGTTCCCCTGACATGAAGTCCAGGGTGTCTGCAAGATAGCCTATCTCATCGTTCTTGCCCTTCATGTTTATCTTGTGATTGAAGTTGCCGGAGGCGTATTCGGATGCTCCCCGGGTGATCTGCTTCAGGGGTATGTATACCGTAAATGTAAATACCACCAGTATAATGAAGGATAAGGCAAAGAGTATCAGCGAAGCTAGGTATACTATATTCAGGAAGGAGGAGCTGTAAAACAGCACTGAGCTCATCGGATAATGGATAAGGACATAGCCTCCGGTGGAATATCCATAGTTTATCGGTGCAGAAACGGAAAGCATATCCTCACTGAACATGCCGTAGAATCTGCCGGTGGTATAGCTTCTGCCGTCTCTTACCGGATCGAAGCCATCTATCAGTCTGCCCTGAAGGGATTTGTTGCCGGATGCCAGGAGTATATGGCCGCTGTCATCCACTATCCAGATATCAGCGCCGGTAAACAGGTCCACCATCTCAAGCTGTCCGGCAACATCTTCAAGATCCTCCTGATATACAAAGTCATGGGAATAGGCCTCGGCGATCATGGTGGCTTCTGCATAAAGGGTCTCAGAACGCTCCTTTACCAGCATGTCATAGGTCATCGAAGAAGAGATAAAGGATATGATCAGAAAGCCCAGCAGGCCGAAAAATATGTAGCCAAGCACCAGCTTGGAATATAGGGTCTTGAACATAGGAAGCTCCAGTAAAATTTTTTTGCAGGCAGTGTTATCCGTAACAGTTTGTTTACTTTTTACTTATAAAATATATCATATCACAAAAAGAAGTTACAGAGGACAGCGAAGCTTATGTCTGGAGAGGATAAAAACTTCATAAAAGAAAGGATAACCGGGCGAAGGACCGGCCCCGGTACAGTGATAAAGAAGCTCCTGCTGGCGCTTTTCTGCGGACTTGTGTTCGGAACCGGGGCCTTTGCGGCCTTTTCGGCTGCAGAAAAGCTGGAAGCCGTCCTGCAGGAGAGGGCTGAGGCGGCAGAGTCCGATGAGGAGGAAGCGGCGGAGCCTGATGAGGATGCGGATGCCGCGGAGGATGTGACCGGCAATGAGGTGACTGATGGCGGGGATGAATCTGACATGGCAGATGCCGGGGAGGGACCCGGAGCCGGGGCAGAGGATGATGAGACCATATCCGGGCTTCTTGAGGGAGATTCCGGGGCCGCTCTCAGAGAAGAGATAGATGCAGAGATATCGAAGCAGCTCGATAAAAGGGAGTATACGGCAGAGGATATGGCGGCGATAGCCAGGGCCATGGAAAAGATGGCCGAGGAGGCGGGAGGAGCCGTGGCTGAAGTCCATGCCATGTCTACCAATACCACCTGGTTTGAGGATACGGTGGAGTCCCAGGAGACCTTTGCGGGCCTTGTCATAGAGAAAAATGATTCCGAGATCCTGATACTTACCACTGCTTCGGCAGTACAGAACAGGGACAGCCTGAGCGTGGTATTCAGTGACGGAACAGAAACTGAGGCCCATGTAAAACAGGTGTCAGATCTGGATAATATTTCTGTTATAGCAGTATCAAATCAATATCTTGACGAAGAATTCTTGGATAATCTTAAGATATGCAGGGTAAACAATGCGGTATCAGTGAAACCGGGAAGCATGGCCATGGCAGTGGGAGCTCCCCTCGGTGTGGTGGGATCCATAAACATAGGCATGATAGCTGCCGTTTATGAGGAGGAACTGACTGCAGACAGCAGGCAGGAGGTATTCTATTCTTCGATGGTCATGGATCCTCAGCACGGGACCTTCATACTGAACAGAGAAGGAGAGCTGATCGGACTGGCATCCACACCTGATGAACAGAGGGACGGAGGCAGTGATCCGGTCATAATAAGCACCTCATATCTCGGCAGGGTCATCAATAAGCTGAAGCTTGGCGAGGAACTTCCCTATCTCGGGATCAGGGGCACGAAGGTCAGCACCCAGATGATCCGGGGAGGGATGCCCCAGGGACTTTACATAACCTTGGTGGATCCGGAGGGCCCCGCATATGCGGCAGGCATCCAGAACGGTGATATCATCACCATGGTGGGCAATGCTTCCATCATCGACATGACTACCTATGAAAATACCGTAAGGCTGCTTAAGAGCGGGCAGAACGTGACCGTGTCCGTTATGCGAAGCTCTGCAAACTCAGGCTATGCGGAACTTTCATTTGACATAACAGTGGGTCTAAGGTAATAATTATCCGGTAAACAGATCCTGAGGCCGGCTTTGGATATGATCCGGGCATGGGACTTCAGCAGTATAAATCTTTGAGGATACGATGACGAAAAACGAAGAATTTGAGATCGAGATAACCGATATGACGGATGAGGGCCTCGGGGTCGGAAAGCATAACGGTTTTACCTGGTTCATCAAGGACAGTATCGTTGGAGATACTGTCCTTTGCGGTGTTACAAAGCTTAAAAAGAACTATGGCTTTGCAAGAGTCATAAGGATCATAAAACCTTCAGCGGACAGGAGGGAGGCTCCCTGTCCCATAGCAAGGCAGTGCGGAGGCTGCCAGATACAGCAGATGAGCTATGAGGCCCAGCTGAGACTGAAAGCTGCAAAGGTCAGGAACGCTCTTATAAGGATAGGCGGATTTGCCCCGGAGCATATTGATGAGATACTGGAGCCGATAGTTCCATCGGAAAAGCAGTTCAGATACAGAAACAAGGCCCAGTTCCCCATCGGAAGGGATAAGGAGGGCAATATATGTGCGGGCTTCTATGCGGGAAGGACCCACAGCATCATACCCTGTAAAGACTGTCTCCTTGGAGCGGAGGAAAACGGGCTCATCCTGGATACGGTCATGGACTGGATGAAGAGATATCACATTGAGCCCTATGATGAAAGAAGCCTCAAGGGGATAGTGCGTCATGTCCTGATACGAAAAAGCAGCCTCGGCGGTTTTATGGTATGTCTGGTGATAAATAAAGACAGATTTCCGAAGGCAGAGGAGCTTAAGGCCATGCTCCTTTCATCCCTTGAAGCTTCCGGTATAAGGCTTAAAAGCCTGAGCTGGTCTCCCAATACCGAGGCCACAAATGTCATCATGGGAAAGAGCTTTGAGACTATATACGGAGAGAGCTATATAGAAGACTGCATAAGGATCAGGGAGAATGCCCAGGATTCAGAGATACGCTTCAGGATATCACCGCTGTCATTTTATCAGGTCAATCCCGGGCAGATGGAAAGACTCTATGCAGGAGCCCTGGAATTTGCCGGACTCAATGGCAGGGAGACCGTATGGGACCTGTACTGCGGCATAGGGACCATATCCCTTTTCCTTGCGAAGGAAGCAGGCTTTGTCTACGGGGTCGAGATCGTGCCCCAGGCCATAGAGGATGCCAGGTCCAATGCGGCGCTCAATCATATGGACAATACAGAATTCTTTGTCGGAAAGGCTGAGGAGGTGCTTCCCCGCTGGTATGCGGAGCATGCTGAAGAAAATGCAGATGTCATCGTTGTGGATCCTCCGAGAAAGGGCTGCGACGAGGCCTGCCTTGAGACCATGATAAAGATGCAGCCTAAGCGCATAGTCTATGTCTCCTGCAATCCCGCCACCCTGGCCAGGGACCTTAAGTATCTTACGGAGCAGGGCTATGAGTTAAAAAATGCAAGGCCCTATGACATGTTCCCCCAGAGTGTGCATTGTGAATGTGTGGTGAGGTTGGAGAGAAAATCATAATGAAAACAGATTGCATAAATTTTGAAAAATAAAAAGTTTCTGCACTCGAATGCAAAAACTTGTATTATAGAGAAGTTTATGCTATGCTTCGTGGAAGAAAGGAGGTCGGAAGATGATTAATTCTCAAAAACTCAGAAAGAGAGATCTTTACCTGGATAAACTAATTGCTTTCCAAGATACAGAGCCTGTAAAAATCATTACCGGCATCCGTCGATGCGGCAAATCGAGTGTATTGAAACTGATGATTGCCCATTTAAAGGAAAAAGGAATTGCAGAGGATCAAATTGTCGAAATGAACTTCGAATCTCATGCATTCAGAAAAATGACCGGTGATAATCTATATGATTATATAAAAGCGCGTATTCAGCCAAAGAAAAGGATGTATCTTTTCTTTGATGAAGTGCAGCGAGTACCAGAGTGGGAGGATGCAGTTAATTCTTTTCGAGTGGATTTTGATTGTGATATCTATATTACCGGATCTAATGCGTATTTACTTTCATCAGAATACTCCACATATTTGTCCGGCAGATCAGTTGAAATAAAAATGTTGCCCCTCTCATTCAGTGAGTTTCTTTCCTTTCATGATTTTAAAATCAAAGAAAGTGAGACTGTTTTGGGAGGTGTGCACAGACAGGCAATTGATAAATATGGTGAACGCTATGAGCTGCGAGAGGTGTTTGATGCATACATGCACTTTGGCGGAATGCCTGGCATTGCAGATGTAGGTCTTGATCAGGAAAAGGCTATGGCGCTGTTAGAAGGGATATATTCGACTGTTGTGATGCGGGATATTTTGGAACGGGAAAATCGCAGAGGCCTGAAGCGTATCACTGATCCGATTCTGCTGCGGAAGATCATTTTGTTTTTGGCTGATAATGTCGGGAGCAGTGTTTCCGTTTCTTCAATTGGAAACACATTGGTGAACGAAGGGCTTTTGGAAGATGGAAAACGTAAAGGAAGCCCAAGTGCACACACAGTACAAGCATATGTAAATGCACTGTTAGAAGCATTTTTTTTCTATGATATCAAACGATTTGATATCAAGGGTAAGGACTATCTGAGAACTTTAGGTAAGTATTATATTGTGGATATTGGCCTGCGAAACTATCTTTTAGGTTTTCGTGATCGTGACAGCGGCCATGCCATAGAAAATGTGGTTTATTTTGAACTCCTTCGCCGGGGGTATGATGTTGCTATCGGCAAGGTAGATAATATGGAAGTGGATTTCATTGCGTCAAAAATGGATGATAAGCTATATGTGCAGGTAACAGAGTCGATGATCAGTGAAAATATCCGGCGCAGAGAGTTGGCTCCATTGCAGAAAATCAGTGATAATTATGAAAAGATCATATTATCCTTGGATCCAGGACTGAATCCTTCTTACGAGGGAATCAAATCGATAGATCTGATTGATTGGCTTGTCAGATAAGACCTATGTCTAACCTGTGGGGAACTGGTTTACATCTTATGAGAGAAGTTGGTGTACCGGATCTTGGGTCACAACAGAGAAAATAAACAAACGTGAACGGGGGAACACGTAATGGCTAACGAATACGGTTGGATAGATTTTTATACAGAGCTTGCGGATAAGCTCTTACCTTATAAGGGTTCTCGACCTGAGTTGATCCGAAAGATTCGTCAGGTTTATGCAAATGTTGGGATAAAGCTGCCTAAGCTGGAGAGAGATAATAATCCCAAGGATATAGATCCGTTTACCGTGTTTGGCCTGTTCAACAAGGGAATTAGCAATGCCAATAGGATAGCCATCATTACGGGCATTGCTTCTGAGTTTGGTGTTACGGCAGCTATCCCTGATACGTTTGACGGTATTCCGTTTCTGAATAATCTGAAAGCTACTTTTTACTGGTTTCAGGAGGATCGCGAGGAGCACGATATAGATAATCTCTGGAGCCTGTTTTTGGCTGCTCTAAATTATTCAAAAGATGAATCGGATGAAAATCAACAGGCGTTTGTTCGAGCTTATGATGCGGTCCTGAACCAGCAAGGAATTCGGTGGAATATCACAATGGGCCTTTATTGGATTCGACCGTACACATTTCTGAATCTTGATTCTCGTAATCGTTGGTATATGTCTGATCCAGAAAATATGCCTGCCGATTATGTTACAAAAGTCAAGCCGATGTTTAACAAAGTTCCGTCGGCTGATCAATATCTTGAAATCATAAAGCTCTGTAAAGCTTCGCTGAATACCGGGAAGTATGAATATCATACATTTCCAGAGCTTTCTTATTATGCTTGGATCGTATCTGAGAGAATTAATCAGGAACAGCATGAAGCTGAGACAGGCAAGAAAAGCAGCCAGTCTAATGCTGCTCACATCCGCTGGACTCGTCCTATAGTTCAGGCTCTTCGTGACCTTGGTGGGTCGGGTACTCCTGCAGAGGTAAGAGCCAAAATCGTAGAGAATGAGCATTTGACCGAAGAAGAGATAAGCGTCACGAGAGGAAAAACTAAAGTCAATAAATTTGAAAATGAAGTGGCTTTCGCAAGAAACGATCTTGCTGTAGGCGGATATATTGACAAAAGTATTCGTGGTGTCTGGACATTAACGGAGGCTGGGATGACCGCCGATATCACAGATGAAATGGCTTCCGACCTCTTTAAGAACACTGTGGCAGAAAGTGCTGCAAAACGAAGTGGTGATAGCGGGGCTCTTGCCGACAGCAACGTGGATACTATTCGATATTGGATTTATGCCCCCGGTCCTGGCGCAGAAAAATGGGATGAGTGCTACAAGAATGGAGTTATGCTTCTAGGATGGGGAGAAATAGGCGACCTCAACACATTTGATTCAAAAGATGAAATGAAGCAAAAGATGAAAGAAGTCTATGGGGACGCCAGCTCTTACAAGAACTCTGCTCACGCAACATGGCAGTTTGTACACGACTTAAAGCCCGGAGACATTGTATTTGTTAAGAAGGGAATATACGGAATTATTGGACGTGGTGTCGTTGAGTCCGACTATGAATATGATGCTGACCGATCAGACGAATTTAACAACGTTCGAACAGTAAAATGGACGCATAAGGGAGATTGGACGTTCAAGCATCAAACTCCACAGAAGACTTTGACGGATATCACACCTTATAGTGACCTTGTCCAGCAGATCAAAGAGCTGTTTGATGATGAAGTTCTTGATGAAGATGAAAATAAGGCTGTGGTATATCCGCCGTATACCGTTGATGATTTCCTTGATGAAGTTTATATGGATGAGGATTCCTATGAAAATATCGTTGCTGTACTTCGGAACAAAAAGAACATCATTCTTCAGGGAGCTCCGGGTGTTGGAAAGACGTTTGTAGCTAAGCGTCTCGCATATGCCATCATGGGGGTAAAAGATGTTGACCGTGTAATGATGGTTCAGTTCCATCAGAGCTATTCTTATGAAGATTTTATTATGGGTTTCCGGCCAACAGCTACGGGTTTTGAATTGCGAAAAGGAGCTTTTTATAACTTCTGTAAAAAAGCAGAAATTGACAGCGACAACGATTACTTCTTCATTATTGATGAGATAAATAGAGGAAACCTGAGTAAGATTTTCGGTGAGCTATTTATGCTAATTGAAAATGATAAACGTGGCATTGAGCTTCAGTTGCTTTATTCAGACGAGAAATTTGCAGTCCCGAGCAATGTTTATATTATCGGTATGATGAATACAGCAGATCGTAGCTTGGCAATGCTTGACTATGCTTTGCGTAGACGATTTGCTTTCATAGAGATTAAGCCGGGATTTGATTCAGGAGGTTTTAAGGCATACAGATCCAGTATTGACAACACAAAGTTTGATCGGTTAGTGGCATGCGTGGAGAACCTCAACAAGGCTATTGCTGACGATGAATCACTGGGTGAAGGATTCTGCATTGGGCACAGCTACTTCTGCAATCTTGATCCTGATGCAGTAGATGACAATACTCTTTTCGGGATCATTGAATATGAGTTAGTTCCGCTGCTCAAGGAATATTGGTTTGATGAGCCTTCGAAGGTTAGGGATTGGACTGCAAATTTGAAAGGCGCGATTAAGTGATAGCAATACAAAATGTATACTATATGCTCTCCTACGCATTTCAGGTTTTGAATGAGCAGGGGTATAAAAATATAGCTACAGAGGACTTTGATAATACAGCTGAACTTTGTGCTGCGATATTATCGAGGGGTATTGCTATGCAAATAAAAAGAGGCCTTGGCAGAGCATATATTCCAGTAACCGAGAGCCGTGCAGCCTTGCGTGGAAAACTCGAAATATCTGACTCTATAAAAAACCGAACGATTCTGAAAAAACAGATGGTCTGTACGTTTGATGAATTCTCTGTGAATTCATATATGAACCAGATTATAAAATCCACTGTAATGCTTATTTTACGGTCAGATATTTCCAAAGCAAGGAAAAAAGAACTACGGAAGTTAATGGTTTTTTTTAATGATGTGGATACGCTGGACGTTCACTATATCAATTGGGATATTCAATACAACAGAAATAATCAGACTTACCGAATGCTTATCTCGGTTTGCTATCTGGTTATAAAAGGCCTTTTGCAGACACAGTCAGATGGCTCCACAAAACTTATGGATTTTCTTGATGAACAGAGGATGTGTCGTCTGTATGAAAAATTTATACTTGAGTATTACAGGAGAAGATTTCCGAGTCTGTCTGCAAATGCTGCGCAGATTCCTTGGCAGTTAGATGATGGAGAGAATGAGTTTCTTCCGGTGATGCAATCCGACATCATGTTAAGTTATCAAGGGAAAACGCTGATAATTGACGCAAAATATTATGAAAATACAATGCAGGTGCAGTTCAATAAGAGAACGATCCACTCTGCAAACCTTTATCAGATTTTTACTTATGTCAAAAATAAGGAAGTGCAGTTGCAAGGGCAAGAACATGAGGTTTCCGGGATGCTGTTGTACGCAGGAACAGACGAGGAACTACAGCCGGATAAAAGCTATCAGATGAGCGGAAACAAAATCAGTATTCGGACTCTGGATTTGAATCAGAAGTTTCCAGAGATCGCCAAGCAGCTCGACAATATTGCTGCAGAGCATTTTGGGGTCATAGTATCAGAGTAGCAAAGTAAGAGCTTCAGGATGATGACGACATGACAGTTGTTTTTATTAAGTATTTGCTGGCACAGAAATATTTAATAAGCCTAGAGAAAAAATGATAGTATTTAAGATGGGGGGAGTTATTGACAAAGATTACAGTTATTCGAAAATTTCGAATAACTAAAAATGGAAGAACATATTATGTTCGTGCTGACAGCAAGAAGCTTTTAGTAAAGGTATGATTCTGCTTTTCAGGAATCTGCTTCATAGCCTCCACACATTGTGAGTGCGTCGTGAAGTTGGAGATGATATCGATGAAGGATTCAGTTATCTGAAAAATTAGGATAAATGCAGAGGATGAAAAAAAGGATATATAATCTGATAATGTATAGACCTGTGTTATAAACAAGACGTTATTGATCATTGCTATTGGCAATAATTGTGGCAGAGTAAATGACATAGAAAGATCGATTCTAAGAATTAGAGGAGAACTTTAATGGTGAACTTATTGAATAAAAAAGTAAAACATTTAGGAAAATATGGGCTAGGAACGGTAATAGTGCAGGATGATACAAGCATTACAGTTGAATTCCCCCAAAAGACTTGTAAGTTTCAATATCCAGCAGCCTTTGAAAAGTTTCTAACTGCAGAAGATAAGAATATAGTGGATGATATTGATAAGGAATTAAGAATATTGAAAAAAGTGGAGGAAGGTTCAAAAACTGAAAAATCTGTCCCAAAAGCAGCTGAGGAAAAAGTGAAGGGTTCTGCATCAGGAAAGAATACAAGGGCTGATAAGGTTTATAAACCGGTACAGCGCACAGAGGGCAAGGTATTAACCTATCTTGTATTTCAAGGCGATACATATGATGAAGAGAAGTGCGGTGGATTCATGTGGGCTCCGAAGTATAGTAAAGATGGAAGGACAATGCATCACTGGGAACGTCTTATGGATATAAGAAAAGGAGATGTGATTTTTCACTGCTCTAATGGATTCATTAAGGCAATAAGCAGAGCAAAAGATCGTTGTAAAGAATGCCCAAGACCTGGGCAGAATACTGGTGAATGGTTAAATTGGGAAAATGACGGACGAAAAGTTGAATGTGACTATTATGTTTTGAAAGTCCCGCTAAAGCATGGCGATTATAAAGACAAGATTCTTGAATATTGCAATGTGAAATACGCCCCTTTTGATAAAGATGGGAATGGAAATATGGGCTACTTGTATGATCTTAATCAGGAGCTTGCCGCTTTCTTTATTCAGGAAATTTCAAAGAAAAATCCAGAGGTGCTTGATTATGATTTTTTAAAGTTTCTTCTGAGTTAAAGAAGGCTTAGATGAAAATTGAGAAGGCTGAAAGCAGATGATTTAACAGAGGTGGACAAGTGGTATCAAGTAAGATGTATCTGGATTTCGACCTTGAATAGTTATCTGGCAAAATCAATGAAGTCAGTTGAAGTTATGATGCCAAATACAAGCATGGAACTTTCATATGAAGGGGCTAAGGAAATGATACTGGTAGAAAACATTGATAACAAGAAATTCCTTAGCAAAGTAGGGCGCACCGTGGCAGGATGCCGCAGCGTACAACAAAAAAGCGGCGAGGTGATATGGAGTGAATAAAGATCCATTTAAGGAATACATTAAAGAGTCTGAGCCTGACAAGCGTGAAAAGGGTTATGCGTGGCATACAGCCATCGGACTGCAGGATGTGGACGGATTAAAAACATCGGAGTATCTTGTGCAGACAGCGGTTCGCAATATTGAGGGCGAGATTTCTTTTGAGGAGGCAAATGCGCTCCTGCAAAGCTATTATGAGGAGAATCCTGTCCGTGACACAGATGATCGCACTGAGGAAGCAGATAAAGTTTCAGTTAGAATTGCTGCACTGCTGTCAGAGCAGGCTTTCAGTTTTACTCCTAATGAGTACCTTTCAATTCACAGGAAGCTGTTTACCGGTATTTATCCTCATGCCGGACTTATTCGAGATTATAATATCACGAAGAAGGAGTGGGTGCTGGACGGAGCTACCGTGATATATGGAAGTGCTGCAGAGCTTCGATCGACGCTTGACTATGATTTTTCTGAGGAGAAAAAGTTTTCCTATAAGAATCTTACAATGGATGAAATTATTCATCACCTTGCGACATTTGTTTCAAGACTATGGCAGATCCATGTATTTGAGGAAGGAAATACCAGGACAACGGCAGTGTTTTTTATCAAGTACCTCAGGACGCTCGGATTTAATGTAACGAATGAAATCTTTGCTGAGAATGCCTGGTATTTCCGCAATGCTCTTGTCCGGGCAAACTATAATGACTTGAAAAATGGCATTCATGAAACTACGGAGTTTCTGGAGGTGTTCTTAAGGAACCTTCTGCTCAATGAGGATCATCCGCTCCATAACCGGGCATTGCATATCTGCAGTATAATTGGAACATCTGAAAAAGCGAACATTGACGACTTGAAGGTGAATATTGAAAAAGCAAAAGCGAATATTGAAAATGTTTTTTTAACAAAAACAGCTTCTCATGTTTGCAAACTATTGGATGAGTTAGGCTTTCAGACGGTATTTGGCAGATCCGATGTTCAGAAGCTTCTTGATTTGAAACCGACCAGGTGTACAGAGCTGCTTCAGAAGATGGCGGAACGAGAAATCATTGAACCAGTAAGGGGTCATGGAAAAGGAAAATATAGATTTAGACAGCAATAGACTTAGTGCTTCGCCAAAGCTGTTCCAGTAATCTGTTTCACAGCCTCAACACATTGTGAATGTGCCGTGAAGCTGGAGAGGGAGACCTCTTACTAAATCCAGGGTATGCATAAATTAAGGATATACACATGATCTCAGGAGTCAAAGGATATGATAGATGAGCACATTGAGAGCCTCGGGCCGGTATTTATAAATTTCATAACAAACGCAGTCATCGCCCTGCTGATGCTGCTGATAGGCTGGAAAGTAATATCAGTGTTCCGCAGGTGGTGCATAAAGTCCATGGACAGGATCAGGATGGATCATACGGTAAGCGTATTCCTGGGATCCTGCATAAGTGTTGTGCTTTTCGGCCTTCTGATATTTGCAGCGGCGGATATCGTGGGTATAAGCTCTGCCTCGATCCTTGCCCTGCTGGGCTCTGCGGGCATCGCCATCTCCCTTGCCCTGCAGGACAGCCTCTCTAATTTTGCCGGCGGAGTGATGATACTGATGCTCAAGCCCTTTTCAGTCGGAGATTATATCATCAGCCAGAGCGGAGAGGGCACCGTGTCCAATATCGGCATTATATATACTAAACTCACCACGGTGGATAACAGACAGGTGGTGATCCCAAACGGGATACTATCAGGCGCGCCCCTTACGAATGTTACGGCCCAGGACAGACGAAGGCTCATAATCAGCGTGGGCATCGGATACAGCTCTGATCTCAGAAAGGCAAAGGAGATACTTGAGTGTCTGTTCACGGAAAAGCCGGAGATACTCAAGGAGGATGGGGTGGAGGTATATGTGGACAGTCTCGGGGAAAGCTCCATAGTGCTTACGGCAAGGGGCTGGACAAGGACCGAGGACTACTGGAGGACAAAGTGGGATCTTACGGAAGCGGTAAAATACGCCTTCGATGAAGCCGGCATAGAGATACCTTACAATAAGCTGGATGTAAATGTGACGGAAAAGGGCGGGTGATAACGCATATTATTCTGTTGTGTAAAATATGTTTTGTGATCCTGCAAAAAAATTCAGATTTTTCTGAATAATCCCTTGACATACTTCATTGATTCTAATAAAATGATATGGCATTTGAATCAGTAGCTCAGCTGGATAGAGCATGCGCCTTCTAAGCGCAGGGTCGGGGGTTCGAATCCCTTCTGGTTCACTGATCATGGTCATGTATGGCCTGAAAGGGCTGTATGTAAGGATTCCGTGATCGGCGTGGTGGGTATAGCACAGTTGGTTAGCGCGTCAGATTGTGGTTCTGAAGGCCGTGGGTTCGAGTCCCACTATCCACCCTGGAGCTGTTATGGATGCAGCTCTTTTTTACAATGCAGAAACCAATAGCCCCGGTAGACGCATTTGTTTGTATTACTTATTGACATTATATTTGATATAACAGGAGTTTCAACATGAAGAGTTATGTTGCTACAGCGTCTACCATCGAGAGAAAGTGGTATGTGGTGGATGCGACCGACAAGACTCTCGGACGTCTTGCTTCCGAGGTCGCAAAGGTCTTAAGAGGAAAACACAAGCCTACATATACTCCGTTCCTTGATTGCGGGGATTATGTGATCATAGTCAATGCAGAGAAGTTTGCCGTTACAGGCAAGAAGCTGGATCAGAAGACTTATTTCAGCCATTCCGATTATGTGGGAGGCGTTAAGCTCACCACTCTCAGAGAGATGACTCAGAAGCATCCCGAGAGAGTCATAGAGCACGCTGTAAAGGGTATGCTTCCCAAGGGAGCTCTCGGAAACCAGATGTATAGGAAGCTTTTCGTATACTGCGGACCCGAGCACAAGCATGCGGCTCAGAAGCCCGAAGAGCTTGTATTTTGATCGGAAGGAGGATAAGACATGGCAGCTATTACATATTACGGCACAGGCCGCAGAAAGAAATCAATAGCCAGAGTATTCGTAACGCCGGGCACAGGTGTGATCACTGTTAACGGCAAGCCCATAGATGAGTATTTCGGTCTCGAGACACTTAAGGTCATCGTTCGTCAGCCCCTTGCAGCTACAGGCAATGAGGGCAAGTTCGATGTAAAGGTAACTGTCAAGGGCGGCGGTATCAGCGGCCAGGCAGGAGCTATCAGACACGGCCTTTCCCGTGCACTCCTGCAGGAGGACAGCGAAAACAGACCGGTACTTAAGAAGGAGGGTTATCTTACCAGAGATTCCCGTATGAAGGAGCGTAAGAAGTACGGACTGAAGAAGGCTCGTAAGGCTCCTCAGTTCTCTAAGAGATAACATTTTCAGAGAGGAGACAGTAATGAAACAGGATATACAGCCTAAGTATTATCAGGCAACGGTTACCTGCCATTGCGGCAACACTTTTGTAACCGGCTCTACAAAGCCGACGATCTCAGTCGAGATCTGCTCCAAGTGCCATCCGTTCTATACAGGTAAGGAAAAGGCAGCAGTTGCCCGCGGACGTATCGAGGCTTTCAACAGAAAGTACGGCAACACAGCAAAGTAATTTTAACTATTGTGATCAGGGGGATCGGGCTTTGGCTCGGTCCCCTTATGTTTTGTATTATGGAGTTTTGATGAAATACAGCGGCATAGGCGGTCAGGCAGTGATAGAAGGCATAATGATGAAGAACGGCGACAGATATGCCGTTGGAGTCAGAAAGCCTGATGGAGACATCGAGGTAAAGACAGATACATATGTAAGCTTCGGAAAGAGGCACGGATGGGCAAGGCTTCCCCTGATAAGGGGCGTTGTATCCTTTGCCGAGTCCATGGTGCTGGGGATCAGGTCCCTCATGTATTCGGCCTCCTTTTATGAGGATGATGAGGATGCAGGAGAACCTTCCCGTTTTGAGCTCTGGCTGGAGAAGACCTTCGGGGACAAGCTTGATAAGGTGCTGATCACCTTTTCCATGGTGCTGGCTCTGGTGCTGGCTATGGTCATATTCATGTGGCTGCCCCTGGCCCTTTCCGGACTGCTCCGTGGCTTTATTTCAAATGAGACCATACTTTCCCTCCTTGAAGGACTGCTTCGGGTGGGGATATTCATAGCATATATAAAACTGGTATCCAGGACTGAGGATATCAGACGTACCTTCATGTATCATGGGGCTGAGCATAAGTGCATCAACTGCATAGAGCACGGCATGCCTCTTACGGTCAGCAATGTGGCAGTGTCTTCAAAGCAGCATAAGCGCTGCGGCACCAGCTTCATCTTCCTTGTAATGATCATAAGCATACTTTTCTTTGTGGTCATAAGGGTGGATGACCTGGCTCTTCGCTTCCTTTCCCGCATACTGCTTATCCCTGTCATAGCCGGAGTGAGCTACGAGGTGCTGATGGCTGCAGGGAAAAATGATAATCCCCTGATGGATCTGATCTCAAAGCCGGGTCTCTGGATGCAGAACCTGACCACAAAGGAGCCCGATGACAGCATGATAGAGGTGGCCATAGCCGCAGTTGAGGCGGTATTTGACTGGAAGGCCTATGAGACCGAGAACTTTCCAGAGGGACCCGATGAACTGGGAAGGCAGCTCGTCAGAAAAGCAGCTGAAAAAGGTGCGGTGACTTCCGTAAAGGAGCAGGATCCATGAAGCTTGGAGGACTCTGCAGGAAAGGGGAGGAACGCCTGAGAAAGGCCGGCATAGAGGAGGCTGCCCTGGATTCAAGGCTGCTCCTTTGCGAGGCCTATGGCTTATCCACTGCGGAATATCTTGTGAAGATCACGGAGGAGACAGAGGAGGACGCCCGGTATGAGTCCTATCTGAGGATGCTTTCAGAGAGGGAACGGCGCAGGCCGCTGCAGTATATCCTCGGGTATACTGAGTTTATGGGGCTCCGCATGGGAATAGATGAAAATGTGCTGATACCAAGGCAGGATACGGAGACCCTCTGTGAGCTCGTGCTGGGAGACGAAGGCCTTCAGGGAGCATCGGTGCTTGATCTTTGTACCGGTTCCGGAGCCATAGCCCTGGCCCTTTCGGCCTTGGGAGATTTCAGGATCGTGATAGGCACGGACATATCCAGGGGAGCCATAGCCCGGGCTGAGCAGAACAGGGAAGAGGTAGTTTCGCAGACCGGAAAGGAGCTTCCAGTTTTTTTCTATGTCTCGGATCTTTTTTTCAGTCTCAGGAAAATAATGAAGGAACATGGGATAGAAAGCTTTGACGTGATAGTTTCCAACCCTCCCTATATAAGGCCTGAGGTCATAGCGGGCCTTGAGCCTGAGGTCAGGGATCATGAGCCCCTTTCAGCCCTTGACGGAGGAGAGGACGGGCTTTGGTTTTACAGGCGCATAGCAGAGGAGGCCCCTCTTTATCTTGCCCGGCCCGGAAGGATCTATCTTGAGATAGGCTATGATCAGGGTGATGAGGTTAGAAGCATACTTAAGAAGGTGGGCTTTACGGATATAGACATACATGAGGACCTCGGCGGAAGGCCGAGAGTAGTTACGGCGAGGATCAGATAATGATTATTTCCGATAAATTAAATGAAATAGTGGTACGCTACGAGGAGATCATGAATGAGCTCTCTGATGCTTCAGTGGGCAATGATCCGTCACGCCTCACCGATCTTATGAAGGAGCAGGCAGAACTGCGCCCAGTGGTGGAGACCTATGAGACCTACAAAAAGGCCGGAAAGGATGAGGAAGAGGCCCTCTGGATCCTGGATAATGAAAATGATCCCGAGCTTCGTACCATGGCGAAGGAAGAGCTTTCAGAATCAAAGCGTCTTATGAAGGAGACAGAGGACAGACTCAATATCCTGCTCCTCCCGAAGGATCCCAATGATGAGAAGAATATCATCATGGAGATAAGGGCCGGGGTAGGAGGCGATGAGTCTGCCCTTTTTGCAGCGGATCTTTACCGCATGTATACCAATTATGCAGTAAGGTGCGGCTGGAAGACGGAGCTTGTGTCCTTTAATGAAAACGGACTTGGAGGCTTCAAGGAGATCACCTTTATGATAACCGGGCAGGGAGCCTACTCAAGGCTCAAGTATGAGTCAGGCGTCCACAGGGTACAGAGAGTCCCCGAGACTGAGTCGGGAGGACGCATACACACCTCCACCGCCACCGTTGCAGTCATGCCGGAGGCTGAGGAAGTGGATGTGGTCATAAATCCCGAAGACATACACTGGGATGTGTTCAGGGCTTCAGGTAACGGAGGACAGTGTGTCAATACCACTGATTCGGCGGTAAGGCTGACCCACTATCCTTCCGGCATAGTGATCTCCTGTCAGGACGAGAAGTCCCAGCTCAAAAATAAGGACAAGGCCATGAAGGTGCTGAGGGCGAGGCTCTATGAGCTGGAGCTTGAGAAAAAGCACAGCGAGGAGGATGACTTAAGACGCTCCCAGATAGGAACGGGAGACCGCTCCGAGAAGATAAGGACCTATAATTTTCCCCAGGGAAGGGTGACGGATCACCGCATAAAGCTTACCCTTTATAAGATCGATTCCATAATAGACGGAGATATGGATGAGCTTATCACGGCTCTTTCCACTGCGGATCAGGCGGCAAAGCTGCTGAAGATGAACGGAGATGTGGCATGAGCGTACTGGTATCCATAAGCTGCATCACCTATAATCACGAAAAATATATAGCAGAGGCTCTGGACAGCTTCCTTCGTCAGGATACGGATTTTGAGTATGAGATACTGATACATGATGACGCTTCCACAGACGGGACCAGGGGTATCATCGAAGCCTATGCCGCAAGGTATGGGGATGTGATACGTCCGATCTTCCAGGAGGAGAATCAGTATCAGAAGGGAGTGACAAATCCCAGCGGAGTCTTTAATTTCCCTAGGGCAAGGGGAAAATACATTGCCATGTGCGAAGGCGATGACTTCTGGATAGATATCAGGAAGCTCAGGACCCAGGCTGCTTACATGGAGGCTCACCCGGAGTGCTCCATGTGCTGCCACGCGGCAAGGATAGTCAGTATGGACGATTCCTTCCGGGAGCTTGCACAGCTTCGTCCCTTCCATAATGACGGAAGGCTCAGCCCTGAGATGCTGATATCGAAGCCCGTCAATATACCCACCTCCTCTCTTTTTTTCAGGACGGAATATGCGAAGGAGCTTCCAGACTGGTATTACAGCTGTCCTGTGGGAGATATACCCCTTCAGCTCTATATGCTCCTTCGCGGAGACATATATTATTTCAATAAGCCCATGTCCACCTACAGGGTAGGCAATGAGGGCTCATGGAATTCCCTGATGAACAGAGGAGATGAGGCGGCGATAGCCGAGAGATGGGACAGGCATTTTGATGCCATGAAGAGACTTTATGAGGCCTTTGACCGGGACAGCGGGGGACGCTATGGCCAGGCGGTCCAGGAGGCCGTGGCCAGGGAGAGATTCAAGGCCGATATCAACAAGGGCAGATATGAAGCAGCCCTGGAAGAAGAAAACAGGACCTTCCTTCAGGAGCTTCCTGCGGCCCAACGAAGCCTGCTTAAGCTCAGACTCAGATGGCCCGGTGCCTATACCCTCCTTGAAAAGGGATGGAGGTTCTTACAAAGCCGTAAGCAAAGTTAATATTTGATGAAGAATGCTTACAATATGTAAGAAGTTTTATAAGCTTTGTAATTGACCTTTTAAATAAAATGTTTTAACTTATATAAAGCTGAATAAAGACAGATACAGGAGTTATTTTTATGTTCAGAAGACATAAGACAGCAATTATGTTAACGGCAGCCATGGCACTCAGCAGCCTCATCGGCATGACATCCATGGCCATGGTCGTGGAGGGCATCAATGGAGGCCCGGGAGTAAGCATGGGATCCCAGCAGCAGCCGGGAGTTTCAGGAGCCCCCGGGACCGAGACCGGGACACCCCAGACCTCGGGAGATGCTTCTTCTGCAGAACAGCAGACAGATGTGGTCACGGGAGTCACTGCAGCTGTGGACATAAGCAGCCTGGAACAGGCAGGCCCCGGCTACACTCCACCTGATACCTCAAATATGAGTTCCTTTACCCAGGAACTGCTCAATGCCAGCAGAGGTATAGACAATACGGACCTTTCCCTTACCGAGGATGCAGGAAGAGTGGGGGCTGATCCGGTGCTTGGAGAGATACCTGAGCTCCACGCCCAGCTGCTTACAGCCGACGGACAGCTGACGGCAGGCTTTACCTCAAATATGTATGCCTTTTCTTCTCCTCAGGACGGATTCTGCGGCCTGAAGATGAGGATAGGGGTAGGCATAGGAGATATATTTTACAGGGTCCATACGGATGAGCATGGATGGGGGCCCTGGGCCATGAATGAGATGATCACTCCCTATAATGGAGACGGATCGAAGGTCACTGCCATACAGATAAGGGGTCAGGGCTACACAAGGAATCTCTATGATTTTTATTACAGAGTGACCCTCAATGACGGGACGGTCATGGACTGGGCCCATGACGGACAGACAGCCGGCACCATAGGCACAGGAAAGTATATCCAGGCAGTACAGATAAAGCTCTGGAAGAAGGGCGTAAAGTATTTTGAGCCTACTGTCCAGCATATGGCGGCCAATGCCTATGAGGGCATATGCTATGACGGAAGCGGGATGGCGGTATATTCTACCGCATCCGGAGTGCCTTATACAGGCTGGGCCTATGATACCCTCGGCAACAAATATTATTTTGTCAATAATGCCAGGGTAAACGGATGGCAGTATATAGACGGCTATAAGTATTACTTTGATCAGAACGGAGTGGTGGTAAGGGATCTGGAGCCCGTCATGGGACTTACCGGAGATTATAAGCTGAAGCTCAACAAGGACATGAAGACCCTTACAGTCTATACTAGGGACGGAGCCAATGGCTACATCATCCCCTACAAAGTATTCCTTACGACCATAGGTCCGGATACTCCCATAGGTACCTACAAGACCTATGCGAAGTACAGGTGGAAGTTCATGCACGACAATATATATTGTCAGTATTGTGCAAGGTTCTACCAGGGCTTCCTGATGCATTCGCTGATATACATGGATGCGCCGGATTCCTATCACTTTGAAGCCGGTTCCTACAATTATCACGGCAAGAGGAGCTCGGACGGCTGCGTAAGGCTTACTGCCGGAGATGCTGCATGGCTGTTCAACAACTGTGCTACCGGCACTGAGATAACCATCTATAATGATGAGTGGGTAATGGGTCCTCTGGACAGGCCTTCGATAGAGTGGGCGATACCCATGAATCAGAATTATGACCCTACGGATCCTGCGATCCAGAACGGTTAAATAAGATATGAAAGCTGCCCGAAGGGAGCCTGACGGCTCTCCGGCAGCTTTTTTGATGCGTTCAATGAGGGCAGAATAAAAATGAAAGAGAGCGGCAGACAGCATAGTCTGAAGTTTTCGCGGAGAGGTCCGGAAGTGGGGCGAAGTAAGCTACACCATGCAGATGATGCGAAAAAGCCGGAAATGTTATATAATGAAGCTTGCTTATGAGTAAAGATCTTAATGAAAATGCGGGAGGCCGCAGCATAGCAAAGGGCCTTTTCTGGAAGGCCGCGGAAAATATAGGGGACCAGCTCATCACCTTTCTGGTCTCCGTGATACTGGCCAGGATGCTGGGACCCGAAAAATACGGGACCCTTTCGCTGATGCTGGTATTTATCGCCGTGGCCAACGTGATCATACAATCCGGATTTCAGACGGCCCTGATACAGAAGATAAATGTGACCGGAAGGGATCTGAGCTCGGTCTTCTGGATAGGCCTTGGCATATCAGCCCTGCTTTACGGCCTTCTTTATGCCGGAGCTCCCTTTGCAGCAGGATTCTTCGGGGACCCTGAGATAGGCCCCATGCTGAGGGTGCTGGCATTGATACTTTTCTTCGGCGCCGTGATCTCGGTGGAGACCGCTATAGTAGCCAGACAGATGAACTTCAGGGCTCAGTTCATGGCCACTGTGGCAGCCGATATCATATCTGGGGCAGTGGGCATAGTATTGGCATTCAGGGGATACGGCACCTGGGCTCTGGTATTTCAGCAGCTGATAAAGAATCTGGTACAGATGCTTCTGCTCCTTTTTTTCGTGGGCTGGCATCCTTCCCTCTGTCTGGATATGGCAGGCATAGGGGAACTGTTTTCCTATGGCTGGAAGGTCCTGGTATCAGGACTGATAGATACTTTATATAACAATATCTATACCCCTGTCATATCCAAGCTTTACAGCCCGCTGACGGTGGGGTATTACAACCGGGGCAACCAGTTCCCGCAGATAATCGCAAACTCCATAGGGCAGACCATGCAGTCGGTGATGCTGCCGGCCTTTTCCAGGTCCCAGCAGGATAAGACTGAGCTTCGGGATATGCTGAGATCCACCATAAAGCTCTCCTGCTTTATCATGTTTCCCATGATGGCGGGATTGGCGGCAGTGGCAGAGCCCCTTATAGGATTACTGCTCGGTGAGGCCTGGCTTCCTGCGGCACCCATACTTTCCCTTTGCTGCCTTTCCTATGCGGCCTGGCCCATGCATGTATCCAACATCCAGGCCATAAATGCCCAGGGAAGGAGCGACATCTATCTGAAGCTGGAGATAATAAAAAAGATACTGGGGATAGCAGTGCTCGTCCTCAGCGCTCCCTTCGGGATCACAGTCATGATAGCCATGAAGGGCATATCGGATCTTTTCTGCACCTTCATAAACGGAGCTCCGAACCGGAGCCTTCTGGATTACGGCCCTCTGAGACAGTGGAGGGATGTATCCGGAAGCTTCATGCTGGCTGCGGCCATGGGCATCCTTGTTTATATACTGGGGAGCATCCTTGGAGGCATGGGCAGCATCCTGGGCCTTACGGGAGTTCTGAAGGAGCTTACCAGCCTGGCCTTGGAGATACTTTTCGGAGCGGCTTTCTATATCGGTGCTGCAGGGCTTCTCAGATCAGAGAGTCTCAGCCTCCTTATCAGGACGGTAAGGAGCAGGGCTTCGGCAGGACAGGAGAAATGACAGGGAGATACATATGGCAATGATATATCGGCTGATGAGTCAGTCCGGCTGCGATATTTATATAATGAGGGAGGATCTTCTTCCCTTTTCCTTCGGAGGCAATAAGCTCAGGATCATGAAAAAGGTCCTTGAGGATATGAAAAAGGGAGGCTATGACGCCCTCCTGAGCTATGGATCGGAAAGCTCAAACCTTAATAGGGTAGCGGCTCATCTGGCCGAAGCGGAAGGGCTGCCCTGCACCGTGGTATTTAAGAGGGGAGGCCATAAACATAAGCCCCTTAATGAACTCATGGTCAGAAGCAGCGGGGCCAGGACCGTGGTCTGTGAGGCCTCCGGGGTTAAGGAGACAGTGGAAGCAGAGCTTGAGAGGTTCAGAAGCCTCGGAAGGAAGCCCTACTATGTTTACGGTTCCTCCGAAGGAAGGGGCAATGAGCCCGTACTGGTTTCGGCCTATGCAGAGGCCTTTGATGAGATAGCGGATTATGAGAAGGACAAAGGCATAAGCTTCTCGGATATATTCCTTGCCACGGGGACGGGGATCACCCAGAGCGGTCTTCTTGCAGGCATGCTGTTCCATGGTGCGGAGGAGAGGCAGAGGGTGATCGGCATATCGGTGGCCAGGGACAAGGCCAGGGCCGAGTCCGTCATAAGGGAGGATCTGGATATATATCTGGAAGCCTTAAGAGAGGGCAGACTGAAAGACGAAAGCCTGAAGGAGGATAAAGCAAAGGATGCAGTCCCCGGGTACGGGATCCTCAGGGCCCCGGGATCTCCTGATGAAGCCGGGATCGAAGCCTGGGGAAGAAGACCTGAGATCTGTGTCATCGACGACTATGTATCCGGAGGATACGGAGAAAGCCGTCCTGAGATCAGAGAGCTCTGCAGGCATATGCTTTCGGAGAGGGGACTGCCTCTTGATGAGACCTATACCGGAAAGGCTTTCTACGGCATGACGGAGGAGATACGAAAGGAGCATATCTCAGGCCCGGTGCTTTTCATACATACGGGAGGGCTCCCCTGCGTGTTTGACGCAGCTTATGGGGATATGCTATCATAGCGGCATGAATATTTTGCTTACAAGCGCTGGGCGCAGGACATATCTGGTCAGGTATTTCAAGGAGGCTATGGACAGCGGATCGCTGCTCTATGCCTCTAATTCAGAGCTGTCACCGGCTCTCTGCGAGGCAGACCATGCCGTCATATCGCCCCTTATATATTCGGAAGATTATATACCCTTCCTTCTTGAGCTTTGCAGGAAGCATGATATAAAGCTGATAGTCCCTCTTTTTGATGTGGATGTATGGAAGCTTTCCACCAAAAGGGAGCTTTTCATTTCAGAGGGCATAGTTCCTGCGGTCTCTTCCATGGAGACCATAAGGCTCTGCAATGACAAGAAGCTGATGGCTGAGAAGCTCAGCTCCCTTTCCATCGATTCGCCGGCCTATGCCCTGAATATCAGGGAATATGAAGGAGAGTATCCGGTGTATATAAAGCCCAGGTTCGGCATGGGCTCGATAGGCCTTTACCGGGCAGCCTCAGAAAGGGAAGCAGAGGTGCTTTATGATATGTGTCTTGAGAGGATAAGGAACAGTTATCTTTCCTTTGAGACGGAGGAAAAGCTGGGAACTGAAGGCGAAGCCGATTCTGCGGTCCTTCTTCAGGAGGAGATAAGGGGCAGCGAATACGGGCTGGATATCATAAATGATTTCAATGGCCGCTATAAGACTACGGTGGTCAGGAAAAAGCTTGCCATGCGCTCCGGGGAGACGGATGAGGCCCTGGTGCTCTGCGGTGATACCGAGGAAGAGAGGATACTTTCCGAGCTTGGAAGAAGGATATCCGAGGGCTTTGGGCATATAGGCAATATGGATGTGGATATCATACTGGATGACAGGGATAAAAGGCCTTATGTGCTGGATATGAACGTCAGATTCGGAGGAGGCTATCCCTTCTCCCATGCGGCGGGGATCGACCTGCCCGGAGCCTATATATGCTGGGCAGAGGGCAGGGAGGCTCCAAAGGAGCTCCTTACGATAAAGCGCAGCGTGCATGCTTATAAGGACATAGACATAAGGATCTATGACAGATAAAAAAGATATTCATGGAAGGTAGGACGATGGAAGAGATGATGGGAGGAGCAGCCTCACATACGAAAAACAGCGAGGTACTGCTCATAATCCCGGCATATAACGAGGCCGAAAGCATAGAAAGAGTAGTGGATGAGCTGATAAAGGATTACAGCTTTTTTGATTATGTGATAATTACTGACGGCTCCACCGACGGTACGGACAGGATATGCGACAAAAGGGGCTACAATGTAGTCCATCTGCCGGTCAATCTTGGCCTTAACGGCTGCTTCCGCACAGGCATGAAGTATGCCTCAATGATGGATTACAGGTATGCGGTACAGTTTGACGGAGACGGACAGCACAGACCTGAGTATATCGCTTCCATGTATGAAAAGGCGAAGGAGGGGGATTATGATATAGTCCTCGGTTCCCGCTTCATAGGGATAAAAAATGAGATGGGTGGCCTTCGCAATGCGGGAAGCAAGCTTATAAGGACTGCCATCAGACTTACCACGGGGACCAGGATGACGGATCCGACCTGCGGACTCAGGCTTTATAACAGGAGGATGATAGACCTCTTTGCCTGGAAGCTGAATTTTGCTCCTGAGCCGGATACCATATCCCTGCTGGTTAAAAATGGAGCCAGGGTGGCGGAAGTGCCCGTAAAGATATCTGAAAGGGATGGGGGAGAATCCCTCTACATCAATCCTCTCAATGCGGTGAGATATATGCTCAGGATGCTTACATCCATCCTTCTGATACAGGTATTCAGGACCAATGACTGAAGATCATATAAAAAACAGTAAAAGGGATTTTCTCTGGAATATGGCAGGAAGCCTGATCTATGCCTTTTCCTCCATGTTCATGGCATTTGCAGCCATGAGGCTGCTGGGTCCGGAGGACGGGGGCATCTTTGGCTTCGGTTTTTCGACCCTGGGGCAGCAGATCTTTATCATAGCCTATTTCGGGTTAAGACCCTTTCATATAACCGATACCTCGGGGCAGTACAGCTTCGGGGATTATCTTATGCTGAGGAAGATCACCTGCTTTCTGGCTCTCGTGTTTGCCGGAGCATATCTTCTGCTCCTGACGGCAGAGGGCGCATACGGCGGACTCAAGGCTGCGGCCATATTCCTCCTTTGCATATATAAGACCTCGGACGGATATGCGGATGTTTATGAATCCGAAGCCCAGAGGGATGGGAAGCTTTATATAGGGGGACGGGGACTTTTCCTTCGGACCCTCATTTCCATGGCAGGCTTTCTTGCCATGCTGCTCATATCAGGAGATCTGGTGCTTTCTGCGCTGGGAGCCCTTATATGTCAGCTTTCGGGGCTCTGGCTCTTCAATATCAGAGCCTTCTTCAGAGAAGTTCCGGAGGACAGCTTTGACCTTCATTACAGCATGAAGAAGGTAAAAGAGCTTCTGATATCGGACATGCCTCTTTTCCTGTCTGTATTTCTGGATTTTTATATATTTTCATCTGCAAAATATGCCATAGACTGGACATTGGGAGACAGTGCGTCGGGTATATTCAATATACTTTTCATGCCCACAAGCTTCATATACCTTGCAGCCAATTTTATAATAAAGCCCTTTATGACGGAGCTGGCTGTCTGCTTCGGAAGGAGGGACCGGAGGTCCTTTCTCAGGCTTTCCGGACGCATGGCCCTGGTGACGGCCCTTATTATGTCAGCCGCCCTTATCGGTGCCCTGATTCTCGGAAGACCGGTGCTCGGACTTCTGGAATACATACTTGGGGATACCTATGGGGGCATGCTCACAGGCAATTTTACTTCATTTATACTTATAATCTTCGGAGGCGGTATATATGCCCTCAATAATCTTTTCTATTATCTGCTGGTGATCATGCGCAGGCAGAGGCTCATATTTGTGATCTACCTTGCAGGCTCCGCAGCAGCCTTCCTGTTAAGCAGGGCAGCTGTAGAAAGGACGGGGATCCCCGGGGCTGCCGCAGCTTATGTGCTGCTGATGCTTATCATACTTGCTGCCTTTACGGCCGCAGTATACCGGAGCATAAAAAGCGGCTTTCAGGAGAAAGTTTAAAACTGAGCCCATGGATGAAGGAAGGTTAGGAGGCAGGGATAACTGTTAAGCACCAAAGCCCTGAGAAACGGCGGACTGTGAGGAACAGGAGCCGGGGTCTCTTCGGGGCAGGAGGATAAAGTGATAAAGAAAACTTTGGATGTCATAATACCGACATATCATCCCGATGAGGATTTTCTGCTCCTTATCGAGGGACTTTCAAGGCAGAGGCTGCTTCCGCAAAGGCTCATCATCATCAATACGGAAGAGAGCCTGATGCCGGAGGAGATAAAAAAGGAGCTTTCCCGCTTCAGCGAAGCAGACGGATCCTCGCTCAGGGGACGGATAATGATTAGACATATAAAGAGGGAGGAGTTTGACCATGCAGCCACAAGGAGTCTGGGAGCGAAGTCTTCGGCCTCTGATGCCTTCCTTTTCATGACCGATGATGCGGTCCCTGCGGATGAGTATCTGACTGAAAAGCTCCTTGAAGCCCTTTATGAAAAGGAGGGGCGGTCCGGGGAGACGGTGGCCATGGCCTATGCGAGGCAGCTTCCAAGGCAGGGCTGCAGCGAAAGCGAGATATTTACAAGGAGCTTCAATTACCCGGAGGAGGGCCTTGTAAAGACAGCAGCGGACAGAGAGAGGCTTGGGATCAAGACCTATTTTGCTTCCAATGTATGCTGTGCCTACAGGAGGGATATATTTGAAGAGCTGGGAGGCTTCTGCAGTACGGCCATATTCAATGAAGATATGATCTATGCGGAAAAGGTCATAAGGAACGGATATGCCATATGCTATGAACCGGAGGCCAGGGTCATACACAGCCATGATTACGGCCCGATGGCTCTTTTCCACAGGAATTTTGATCTGGGCATGAGTCAGGCCATGAATCCGGAGGTGTTTTCCGGACTGAGGTCGGAGGGAGAGGGCCTGAGGCTCGTCATCTCCTGCGCCAGGCACCTGATATCAAAGGGGAAGATCCTCAAAGTACCGGGACTTTTCGTGGATTCGGCTTTCAAGTATGCGGGATACAGGCTGGGAAAGGCCTATAAGTCCCTCCCGCCTGCGGCTATACGCTTATGCAGCTCAAACAGGACCTATATAGACAGGATGTACGGGGGAAATAAAAAGACATGATGACTACTTTGTTTCGGATAGTGCTGGTGGTGGTATGCGTCGCCACCTTCGCTGCGGTGATCCAGAAGATCAGACGTTCCAGGATGAGACTGGAGGATGCGGTGTTCTGGGTACTGCTCTGCGTGATGTTTATTATATTTGCGGTATTTCCGGCGGTGCCGGATACCCTGGCTTCCATGCTGGGCATATATTCCACGGCCAATTTCCTGTTCCTGTTCATGATATTCATACTTCTGATGAAGATATTTACCATGAGCCTCCATATGTCGGAGCTGGAAAAGAAGCTTGAGGAACTGGCCCAGAGCGAGGCCCTTTCCGAAGTGTTGAAGGATAAGGAGGACAGAGCATGAAGGCAGTCATAATGGCGGGAGGCCAGGGCACGAGGCTCAGGAGCATATCCGAGGATCTTCCGAAGCCCATGGTACCGGTGCTTGGAAAGCCGATACTTCAGTACCAGATAGAGGGACTCAGGGAAAACGGCATCACGGACATAACCATCATGACGGGCTATAAGGCTGAGGCCATAAGCGGATACTTCGGAGACGGCAGCGGCTTCGGAGTGGATATAAGCTATGTCAATGAGGAGCATCCCATGGGGACCGCAGGCGCCCTGTATTTCCTTCGCGGAAGGATAAAGGAGGATTTCCTGCTTCTGATGGGAGACCTGATGATGTCGGTGGACTTTGAGCGATTCATGGATTTCCACAGGCTTCACGGGGGACTTGTGACACTTCTTGTGCATCCCAATGCCCATCCCTATGACAGTGATGTGATACTTACCGACAGAAGCCTTTCCGTCAGTGATTTTACCGAGGACAAATGCGGCCTTGGAAGGGAGCCTGAGTTCAGGGAGCCCTCAGGCCTTGTGACAGGAGTGCTCTCCAAGAATGCTGAACGCAGCGCTCCCTACCATAACATGGTCAATTCTGGAGTCTATGCCCTGAGCGCCAGGGTGCTGGATCTTATCCCTAAGCCTGAGGGACTTAAAAAGACGGATCTGGATAAGGACATAATCAGGCCCCTTATAGCTGAGGATAAGGTCTATGCCTTTCACTCCACGGAGTATATAAAGGATATGGGTACTCCGGAGAGATATGAGGCAGTGACCAGGGACCTTGAAAGCGGACTCATAGAGGCGAGAAACCTGAAAAACAGACAGAAATGCATATTCCTTGACCGGGACGGGACCATCAATGAATATCTGGGACTTCTCAGGAGACCAGAGGAGCTCAGGCTGATGGGGGGAGTTCCGGAGGCGATCAGACTGATAAATGATTCAGAATACCTTGCCATAGTGGTGACGAACCAGCCAGTGATCGCCAGGGGAGACATAAGCTTTGAGGAGCTGGATCTGATACATGCAAAGCTTGAGACCGAGCTCGGAAAGGAGGGGGCATACCTTGATGATATCTTTTTCTGCCCTCATCATCCCGACAGCGGATTTGAATCTGAGGTAAGGGAACTCAAGTTCAGATGCGTATGCCGGAAGCCGGGGACAGGCATGATAGATCAGGCTGCAAAGAGATATAACATAGATCTTGAGTCCTCCTATATGATAGGGGACATGACCATGGATGTGCTCTGCGGCAAAAATGCCGGCCTTCGTACCGTACTTCTTGAGACGGGAAAGGGAGGCAGTGACGGTATATATGAGGTCGAGCCCGATATGATCGCTCCTGACCTTCTTACGGCTGTGAGGCGCATCCTGGGCAGGGAATAGACATAAGGCCCTTTTTATGGTAGAATGGCCGCTGTGTATCATTTAATTTTTAAGTTTTTTTAGTTTTAAGGAGGTTTTTTTAGACATATGGACGTAGACCCCGGTGCGGGCAGTATAGCGTATCAATTAGCTGTCCTGGTGATCCTTACACTGATCAATGCATTTTTCTCCGGATCGGAGATGGCAGTAGTATCAGTGAACAAAAACAAGATACACAGACTCGCGGAGGAGGGCAATAAAAAGGCTGCCTTGGTTGAGAAGGTGGCAGAGGATTCCACAAAGTTCCTTTCCACCATACAGGTAGCCATAACCCTGGCAGGCTTCGCGAGCTCTGCTTTTGCCGCAAACAGTATATCTCAGGTCCTCGCGGCCTGGCTCGGACTCAGGGGCGTGAGCTACAGCCTCAGCCTTGCTCTTTCAAACGTTATCGTGACCATGCTGCTGGCATATTTCAACCTGGTTATAGGAGAGCTGGTGCCCAAGAGGATAGCCCTGCTCTATGCGGAGAAGTACAGCCTGATGTGCATAAAGCCCATTTATTTTCTGTCAAGGATACTTTCTCCGGTGCTGTTCCTGCTTTCAGCAAGCACCAACGGACTCCTGAAGCTGCTTGGTCTCTACCATGATGACCTGGAGCAGGAGGTATCCGAGGAGGAGATAAAGTCCCTTCTGGAGACAGGTACCGAGACCGGTGTCTTCAATGACATAGAAAAGGAGATGATAACATCCATATTCTCCTTTGATGACAAGAGAGTCCGTGAGGTGATGGTCCAGAGACAGGACATGGTAGCCGTGGACCTCGGGGATCCGGTCAATGATTATATAGATGAGATACTGATCTCAAAGCACAGCCGTATACCGGTCTATGAGGGAAGCATCGACAATATAATCGGCATACTCAGCATGAAGGACTTCGTGATCAAGGCGAAGGAGATGAGCAGCTTCTACGATGTGGATGTCAGAGGACTGCTGAAACCGGTATTTTTTGCCTCGGAGAACATGAAGACCGATGCCATATTCAAGGAGATGCAGCAGCGCAGCCAGAAGGTGGCCATAATCGTGGATGAGTACGGCGGAGTCAGCGGCATGGTGACCATGGAGGATCTGGTCGAGGAGATCGTGGGAGATATCTACGAGGATGACGAGGAAGTGGAGATCCCCATACGTAAGGTCGATAAGGATCATTATGAGCTTCTGGGCTCAGCGCTCCTGAGTGATATAAATGAAGAGCTTCACATGGACATCAAGAGCGACTGTGATACACTCAGCGGTTATCTTACAGAGCTTCTGGACAGGATACCTGATCCCTCCGAATGTCCGATAGACGTGGAGGACAATGAGGCCTGCTACCGCATACTTGCCGTGGAGGACAGGGTCGTTTCAAGGGTGAGCATGAGGATAAAACCGAAGACAGAGGAAGCAGCTGATAAAAACGAAGAAGAAAAACATGATTGATGGATATACCAGAGGGTCCCGGAGAGCGATAGCTTTTCGGGACTGTTTGAATGACAGGGAAAAAGAGGAGGTTTGTGAGCTGGTAAGGCTCTGCAACCTTCAGGATAAAACAAATTACAGTGCTCCCCTGGACGGGGATATGTATTTTCTGTGCCGAAACGGAGATGCGGAGGGAGAGCTTACAGGCATCCTGTCGGTATGGCACCTGGGAAGCACATCCGATGGAAAGGAGCTTGATGAGATAGCAGCCTTCACAAGGCCGGACCAGAGGAGGAAGGGTGTATTTACGGAGCTTTATGAAAGCGCAGGACATCTGCTTCGTGAGGCCCTGCTTTTTTCCGTATATAAAAATGAAGGTGCTGAAAGGACCCTGGAGGCCATAGGGGGACACTTTGATCACGGAGAATACCTTATGGAGCTTGAGCTTCGAGGCTTTCGTCCTTCCGGGGAGGATAAGGGAGAATGGAAGTCCTCATTCCGGGAGCAGGAGGACGGAGGCCGTGTGGAGACCGATTATGGAGAGGCAAATTACAGGTTCAACAGTGACGGCAGCGTCTATATCTATGGGGTCCTGGTGTACGACCGATTCAGAGGCCGGGGGATGGGCAGGAGACTCCTTGAACTTCTGCTTTCAGGACTCAGGGCCCAGGGAGCAGAAAGGGCCGTGCTTGAGGTATTTTCAGAAAACCTTCCTGCGGTCAGGCTTTATGAGAGCCTGGGATTCAGCATAAAGGAGAAGATAGACTACGCTGTCTTGTAGACAAGGCCTGTTTATGGTAAAATTTATATATTCTATGCCCTTATGTGACTTTGGGATATATTTGGATCATGATAAGGAATACTACCAGGATCCAGAAGCTGTGCTGGGTCATTTTCATAATCTATATAGTAGGGCTCTTTTACTTCACCTTCTTTGCGGAAGCGCTTGGAAGGGGAGGCATGGAAGCGGGGAGCGGGGCCGCCAGATTCAATCTCATTCCCTTTACTGAGATACGCAGGTTCTGGGTATACAGAAAGCAGCTGGGGATGGGAGCTTTTATGCTGAACGTGGTCGGCAATATCCTGGCCTTTGTTCCCTGCGGATTTCTGCTGCCCGCAATATCCAAAAGATGCAGGAGAGCCCATGGCTGTGTGATCGTTGGCTTCCTCATCAGCTTCTTTATAGAATGTACCCAGCTGGTATTCAGGGTGGGGAGCTTTGATGTAGATGACATGCTCCTCAATACGCTGGGAGCCGCCCTGGGATTTTCTGCTTATAAGATGATACATCATTACAGGAGGAGATCCGGGAAGGGCCCGGGGAAGGTGAAGATACGCAGGATAGACCCGGATGATCCTGAGAGGAAGGAGTAAGCTTGCCGGATAAGGAATTAAAAAAATATTCATATATAAAAAAGCCTTTTGCCAGAAATGGATGGTATGCTTTCTTTACGGCTCTCATGGTACTGATCCTTACGGTGCTGACCATTTATATGTCAGTGAGGATGCAGGGAGAGAGCACCATGCTTTCCGGAGCCCTGGGGCTCAGCTGCCTCCTTTTTTCCGGCATGGGGATCCTTTTTTCCTGGCTCAGCCATAAGGAGGAGGAAAAGGATCAGCTGTTTGCCAATATAGGACTGGGACTGAGCCTGCTCATACTTCTGTTCTGGATCGTCCTTACGATCATGGGGCTTTTATAGGAGCGCATATGGTGCAGGAACCGGAAATAAATGCTTTCAGCATAGACAGAAGTGAGTCTGCCCTGAGAGAGCGGCTGGAGCTTTCCCTGTGGAGGATAGAAAACCTTGAGTATGATATCCATGAAAAGGCAAGGGAGTATTTTCAGACTGAAGGCTCTCTGCTTTCAGGACGTATCCGGACTGAAGGAGGAGGTCAGGAATCAGCGGAGCCGGAGGATCCCTTCCTCTGCCATGGATACTGCAGGGAGATATTCGGCAGGGAGATGGGGAATCTCATGTCTGCATGGAGCTATGAACTGAGGCGCCTTTCAGAACCTGCCGCATGCAGGGACATCGCCGCAGCGGCAGCCGAGGCGGAGACCCTTATACAGATATATAATGCCTTTGAGGAGGCTTATCTGGAAGATAAGGGCAGCCTTCCCCGGGCAGAACACATAAAGGACATAATATATTCATATATTTATGATTATTCGGAGGGCTTCATATCAGGATATCTGAGGGGAACAGCCGGTGAAGGAATAATGGAGACAGGCCTTTCTGCAGTCTTCACTGAAGGTCCTGAGGGGGAGGACTGCCGCATAAGAGCCCTCCATGCCAATGACCTTTCACTTTTCCTGGGAGACAGACTTGGAGCGAGGATACTGGAGCTCCTTAAAAATGAACTCAGGAACCATGGAAAAGGGATACTTAAGCCTGTACTTAAGGGGGCTTACGAGACAGTCCCGGGAGATGCAGAGTTATCCTACAGTGAGAGACAGCAAAGGATACTCGTGAAGATCAGGACAGGATTTATGAAGGAGCTTCAGGAGATCACACAGTGATCAAGGGATATAGTCAATCATCTTATATAGTTTAAGATATAATAAGAACATAAGGAGAAATATGATAAAGTTCAGACCAAAAGCGAAACAGATTGCGATAGTCAGCCTCATTGCCTGCTTTGCTGCAGGCTGCGGAGGAGAGAACGCCGCCGAAACTGAGATCCCTGCAGCAGAGGCAGAACTTCCTTCTGAGAGCTTATCGGACGCGGCGGAGACTGTAGCCGTGGCAGAGACCGAAGCAGAAGCTGCGGAAGCGAAGGCCCTGGAGCAGGATACCGCCGAAGCCCCGGGAGACGGGGAAGCTGAGATAACCGAGACCTACCCAGAAACGGCAGCCTCGGAGGAGTCAGAGGGCGAAGGAACTGAGTACTTTGGCATCATGCATGCCACGATCACCGGAGCCGTGAAGGAGGGAGATGTGACTGTCTATTCCTTCAGTGATAAAAACGATCCGGAAAATGTCTGGTCAGTGCCCGGCACCGAGCTTGGAGATATACTTATAGATCCGGTCTCAGGAGCGGAAACAGCGATACTTTTCTGCGGGGATATGATGAAGGACAGCGAAAATGTCGATTTTGTGGTCATGCTCCCCGAGGGCGAATATGAGATATTGAGGGCTGAGGGCGTTACCATCGATAATGCCATGAGCACCTTTGCTATCAGCACCGCATCCGGTGAGGAGATATTTTTCCTTAAAGACAACTGCAGGATAGAGGACGGTTCCCTGGAGCAGGACAGCGGGGATCATATAGTCGTATATTATGCAAGAAGCAAGGAGGACGGGACCTGCTATCCCTTCAGGGTATATGCCGCAGATTAAATCGGAGCGTCTTAAGCTGAGGATCGAGGATTTTTCTCCTGATGCCATAGCGGAATCGGGCCAGTGCTTCCGCATGACCGGAGACAGCTGCGGAGACATCAGACTGATCGCCTTTGGCAGGCAGCTCACAATACAAAGGGCCGCAGAGGATACTTTCATTTTTAACTGCAGTAGAGAGGAATTTGACAGTATCTGGAGAGGATATTTTGACCTTGATACGGATTACTCCTCTTTCAGAAGGCAGATAAAGGAGGATGACAGCTTTCTTCGGAGAGCAGCGGAGTTCGGCACAGGCATACGCATACTCCGTCAGGAACCCTTTGAGATGCTGATATCCTTCATCATATCACAGCGCAAATCCATACCCGCCATACGAACTTCCATAGAGAGGCTCTGCGAGAGCTTCGGCGAGAAGAAGATCCTGCCCGGAAGCGGGGAGAGAGATGCAGGGTGCTTCTATGCCTTTCCAAAGCCAGAGGCCCTTGCTGCAGCAGATGAGAGGGCTCTCTCGGCCTGCGGTCTTGGCTACAGGGTCTCCTATGTAAGAGAGGCGGCTCTTAAGGCAGCCTCAGGCAGCCTCAAAGGCTTTGATGAGCTTCCCACAGGAGAGCTTATAGAGGCTCTTATGGAACTTAAGGGTGTAGGGATAAAGGTGGCCTCCTGTGTGGCACTCTTCGGATATCACAGGCTGGAGGTGGCTCCGGTGGATGTATGGATGAAGAGAGTCATAGACGGGGTATACGGAGGAAGCCTGCCGGAGGAGTACTCAGACTGTGCAGGGGTGATACAGCAGTATCTTTTTAACTACGCAAGGATAACCAGGTTAGGAGCCTGATATTTTGAATTCAGTCCGTAAAACATATTTCTCATATCTGAAAAGACTGGCATTTGTCATTGCAGTCCTGGCTTTCCTTCTGAAGGGAAGCTTTTTTGGGTTTGGTGCATCCTGGGGAGGCCCGGGGGACATAAATGCCGGTACGGCGATAGTCATGGACGCGGATACGGGAGCCATACTTTACGGAAAAAACATACATGAGAAGTGCTACCCGGCTTCGATAACGAAGCTGATGACTGCCCTTCTGGTGCTTGAAAACTGCAGCCAGGATGAGATGGTGACATTTTCAGAAAGGGCCGTGACGGATCTTGAATACGGAGCCGTCACTGCATACATGTCGGCAGGAGACCAGCTGAGCGTAAAGGACTGTCTCTATGCCCTGCTCCTTTACTCTGCCAATGATGTGGCCAATGCCCTTGCAGAGCATGTGGGAGGCAGCATAGAAGGCTTTGCCGAAATGATGAATGAGAGGGCCAGGGAGCTTGGCTGTGCTGATACCAGCTTCAAGAATCCCAGCGGTCTTACGGACAGTACTCATCTTACCTCGGTCTACGATATGGCCCTGATAGCCAACGCCCTTTTTGACATGCCTGCATTCCTGGAGATAGAGACCGCAGATTCCTACCGGCTTCCTGCTACGGAGAAGGTCCCCTCGGGTCTTCTGATGCGGATAGGCCACAGGATGCTCCGGGACGGCAATCAGTATTCTGACAGCAGAGTGGTAGGCGGAAAGACGGGCTTTACCTCGGCTTCCGGCAATACCCTTGTGACCATGGCGGAGTCAGGGGGACGGAGGCTGTCAATAGTCTGCATGCAGGATACTAATCCCCAGCATTATCTGGATACCAGAGCCATGATGGACTATGGCTTTTCCAGCTTTGAAAACATAGATACCTCTGAATTCATAAACCTTGACGTCATAGAACAGAGGCTGCTTTCGGATACGGTCATAAAGGAGGGTAATAATAAGCTCAGTACCGACAGGGAACTTAAGGTGACCCTTCCTTACGGTGCAGACAGGAGTCTGGTGACCACTGATCTTGAATATAATCTTTCGGGATATGCCCCTGAGGATGCGGTGGCAAAGCTTACCCTATCCTATGAGGATCATACCTGCGGAAGCTACTATATACTTAATGACAGAGAGCCCATCATATCCATAGAGGCAGTTCCTCCGGCAACCAGGGTGGCAGTGGGCGTATCGGTGGCAGCGATAGCTGCCGGCATAGCGGCCTTCATGATGTTCTCGGGAGGAGCCGTATATCATAAGCACAGGGTCGATGAGGAAAGGGACAGGAAACGCAGAGCCAGGAGGCGCCGCCGATACAGACTCGAAAGCATGGGCATAAGCGAAGAAGAATTTGAGAGAGAACTGGAGCTTTATAAGAAACGACATGACAGGAAAAAATAAAGGATTATTTCAGAAGGTCCTCAATTATGAGACCATATCATATCTTATAGCCGGAGTGCTGGCCACCCTTGTGGATCTGGGGGTATTTACCCTGGTAAATGAGGCCCTCAGCCGATCCGGAAAGCTGGATGAGATCACGGCGGTCATGATCGCTCAGGTAAGCTCCTGGGCGGCAGCGGTATTGTTTGCTTATATCACCAATAAGCTTCTGGTATTCCGTAATTATGATTTCAGTCCTTCCCATCTTGCAGCGGAGGCATCATCATTCCTGGCTGCGAGGGCCCTGAGCGGGCTCCTGGTGACGCTGGTGATCTGGGCCATGGTAGACCTTGCAGGTATCGACGAATATATAGCCAAGCTAGTCACTACGGTGATAAATGTGGTATTCAATTATGTTGCGAGCAAGCTTTTCATCTTTAAAAAATAAGATCGTATATCAGAAAAAGGAGTCGGCACTGATATCCTTTTTTGTCCCCGTGCTTATAGTGACGGTCATACTTATTGCAGGGGGTGTCTATCCCTTTGGAGAAGAATGCTTCCTTCGGACGGATATGTACCATCAGTATGCTCCCTTCATGTCGGAATTCAGGGAGAAGCTTCAGAACGGGGGCTCACTGCTTTACAGCTTTGATGTTGGACTGGGAGTAAATTTCCTGGCCCTTTATGCCTATTATCTGGCAAGCCCCCTCAACTGGTTCATAGTGCTGGTGAACAGGGAATTCGTGATAGAATTCATCATGTTCATGGTAGTGCTCAAGATAGGGCTCTGCGGAGTGACCATGAATCATTATCTTAGGTCTCACGGTGCCATGGCAGATACGGGGACCTCACTGTTTGCCATCTTCTATGCTCTTTCAGGCTATGTCTGTGCCTATTACTGGAACATAATGTGGCTGGACTGCATAGTGCTCTTCCCTCTCGTGATGCTCGGCATGGAAAGGCTTCAGAGGGAGAAAAGAGGAGGGCTCTATACCCTGGCCCTCGGGATAAGCATACTTTCCAATTACTATATCTCCATAATGACCTGCATGTTCCTGTGCATATACTTTATTGCGCTTCAGGTCCTTTACAGGCCCGCTTCCCTGAAAGAGGCAGGAGCCTCAGCCCTCAGGTTTGCCTGGTACAGCCTGCTGGCAGGGGGCCTTGCAGCGGTGCTGCTCCTTCCGGAGATCGCTGCGATGGGGTACACGGCGTCTGCTGATATCAATTTTCCCGAGATATTTACTGAGTATTTTTCCGTATTCGACATGCTGGTAAGACATCTGCCGGGCATAGAAACGGAGCAGGCCCTGGATCACTGGCCGAATATATACAGTGGTGTTTTCGTGCTGCTTGCATACCCCCTTTATCTCATGAACAGAAGGATAAGGCCTGCGGAAAAGATAGTATATACCGTGCTGTTCCTTTTCATGCTGATGGGCTTTTCCATAAATGTGCTGAATTTTATATGGCACGGACTCCATTATCCCAATTCACTGCCTGCAAGACAGTCATATATCTATATCTTCCTGGTGATATTCATGGCCTTCAGGATATACCAGAAGAAGCGCTTCATACGAAGACGGGAGATATATACGGCGATGGCCATAGCCCTGGGTTTTGTGCTCCTCTGTCAGCACACCATAGGCTACGGGGAACAGCACATACATTTTGCAGTATATTATTTTTCCCTTTTGCTTCTGGCCCTTTACGGAGGACTGCTTTATATCTTCCTCAATAAGCGGAGGATGAGACGGGCTGCAGCCTTTCTGGCCTTCTGCCTTGTGTGTCTGGAGGCTGCTGCCAATACGGCGCTTACGGGGATAACCACCACGAGCCGTACCGCCTATGTAAAGGACAACGAAGAGATCAGGGCCCTGCTGGATGGGCTTTTTCCCAGCACTGACCTGTTCAGGATAGAGAGGATAAGCCGGAAGACCAAAAATGACGGAGCCTGGCTCAATTTCCCTTCGGTCTCCCTTTTCTCCTCCCTTGCCAATGCGGACTGCACGGATTTTTTCAGGAAGCTCGGATGTGAGGCCTCGACCAATGCCTACAGCATCACAGGCTCCACGCCCTTCGTGAATATGCTGTTTTCGGTACGCTATGCGGTCTATGACAGTCCCCAGACAGACGGCGAGGGCAAGAAGTTCATAGAGAGCAGGGGAGATGCCTATCTTTATGAAAATAATTACTGGCTTCCGGCGGGCTTCCTGCTTCCCGAAGGGCTTGAGGAGAACTGGATGCTGGAGCTTACGGATCCTGTCCTCCTTCAGAATTCCTTCTGCGATATGCTGGGGCTTCCGCAGGTGCTGGTGCCGAACGGTGAAGCCGGAAATGTGGAGGGAGAAGACTATGCCGTTACCATAACCAGGGATGGAGAGTATTATGCCGTGATCAAAGATCCGGACATAAACAGCGTCACAGTCACATGGCCGGAAAAGCGACAGACCCTAAGCCATGTGGACAGAGGATATCTCATAGAGCTTGGAGACTGCAGGCGTGGGGACACCATACGCATGAGATCAGAGACCAAGGGCACGAATATGGAGGCTGAGATATACAGATTTGATTACAGTGCCCTGAAGCAGGTCTATGACAGGCTTTTCAATGGAGCGATGGAGCTTCTCAGCTGGGAGGACGGATATGTCAGAGGAAGGATCTCCGTGGATGAGGAGTCGGCAGGAAGACGCGGATATGGAAGGCTATTCTTCAGCATACCCTATGACAGCGGATGGAAGCTCTATATCGATGGCAATGAAGCAAAGACCGAAAAGGCCTTCGGAGCCTTCCTTTCTGCCTCTGTTCCTGAGGGAGAGCATATGATAGAATTGAGGTATACACCTGAGGGCCTCTGGCAGGGAGCTGCGGTATCCGGCATATCCCTGGTGCTGCTTGTCCTTTCGGTCAGCCTTGAAAAGGGAGGCCGCCTTTATATGCTGATGAAACGAAGAAGGAAAGAGGAAGTACCGGAGTCCTCAGGGATGGCCGATGAAGTAACTGATAAAGAAAATGATGAAGTTACTGATAAGGAAAATATTGAAGACAGTGGTAATGAAAGCGAGAAAGAAAAAAACGGTGTTTTCGGGGGAGAAACAGGATGAGAGAGCTTAATGGCAGGCCTGTTGCTGAAGCAATAGGGGAAGAGATAAAAGAAAAGCTTCCGGGAGTAGAGATGATGCTTGGAAGGAAGCCGAAGCTTGCGGTGATAAGGTGCGGAGAAAAGCCGGAGGACCTGAGCTATGAGCGCAACGCCATAAGACGGATAAGGGAATTCGGCATGGAGGCGGAGAGCATAGTTTTTCCTGAGGATGTCAATGACAACATCTTCCAGCGCGCCTTCGGAAAGATAAATGAGGACAAGCGGACCGATGGGATACTGCTGATGCGGCCCCTTCCTCCCCAGCTCAATGAGGGATTCATCATAAGCTGCATGGACAGCGAAAAGGATGTGGACGGGATAAGCCCGGTCAATGCGGCTGGCCTTTACCTTGGCACTGATGGCTTTGCTCCCTGCACTGCCCAGGCAGTGGTGGAACTGCTGAAGTATTATAAGATCAGTCTGGCGGGAAAGAATGTGGGCATAATAGGCCGATCCAATGTGGTGGGAAAGCCCCTTTCCATGCTGCTTCTCAAGGAGGATGCCACGGTCACCATATGCCACAGCAGGACTGCCGAGCTTCAGAAGGTTTCAAGAAGGGCCGACATACTTATATCAGCCATAGGACGTCCCAGGATGATCAATTCGGATTACATAAAGAGATCCTGTGTGGTCATAGACGTGGGGATCAATACGGACAGGGACGGAAAGCTCTGCGGAGATGTGGATTTTGAGGACTGCAGGCTGAAGGCCTCGGCCATAACGCCGGTGCCCGGAGGGGTAGGAGCAGTGACTACGGCTGTGCTTGCAAAGCATCTTCTGCTGGCTGCCAACAGGGACCTTTTGTAAAGAGCTTGCAAGGCAGTAGATAAACGGATATACTATGCACTGAGGTCTGCGGCAGCAGAGAGACCGGATGAGAACTGATCATAGGAAGACAGAGGGCTGCCGGGATATTATGATTACAGGAGTGAGATCAAAGATGACATTACTTGAGAACTGGAGAGAAGAGGCCTACGGAGAGGGCCATGATAAAAAGGCGCAGCAGAAGCTCTGGGAGAGATATTTCCTTAAAGAGAAGAGCATATATGAGGATCTGCTTTCCGAGCCAGAGAGGGTGACGGAGTGCACCGTAAAGGAGCTGGCTGAGAAGTATGATACGGATATCAAGCTCATCACAGGCTTCCTGGATGGTATAAATGAGTCCCTCAAGGGCTATGAGAACCCCATCGGGGAGATGACCGAGGATACGGTCATAAAGATAGAGATAGATCCGGAAAAGCTTTACTACAACATGGTAGACGCAAAGGCTCCCTGGCTCTATGAGCTTCCTCAGTGGGAGAACGTGCTTTCCAAGGAAAAGAGGGACGAGCTTTATCATAAGTGCAAGGCAGCGGGAACGGTAAGGCGTCAGGGAAGGAAGATATATCCCAATGATCCCTGCCCCTGCGGATCAGGAAAGAAGTACAAGAAGTGCTGCGGAAGGAACGCAGACTGATATAAAGGCAGAGAAAAAGGCGGCAGTTTTAACTGCCGCCTTAATGCTACCAGCGTTTAAGCCACAACCTGCGAGAAGCCCTGAGGGCTGTCCCGGTGCATCTTTGATAATTTCTATTCATAACTTATTTTAAATAACGTGCTAATAATCTCGTTATTGGTCGCTATCCGCCATAATGCAATGAAAGGAATTTATAAAAGAGAGATCATAACTTTGTTACATTAGTAGCCTGGGGTCCCTTAGCTCCTTCGACAACGTCGAATTCAACCTGCTGTCCCTCATCGAGAGTCTTGAAGCCCTCCATGTTGAGACCGGAATAATGAACGAAGATATCCTTACCGTTCTCATCCGAGATGAAGCCGTAGCCCTTCTGGTTGTTGAACCACTTGACTGTTCCTTTCATGTTATACCTCCTGATGATAAGGCTTATATTATTATAAACCAACGCAAATATATCACCGCAAAAAAAATCTGTCAAATGTTTACAGATTGGGTACATGAAAAAAAACACTAAAGGCGCCTGAAAAACTTCATGCAGGAGCATAAGGCGGAAAATGCACAGCCTTAAGCCAGAGTCTGTATGGTTCTGATGCACCTTGCGGGCCGTCTTAAGTGCCGGCATACAGAGTCTTAAGTTTGTCTTGCTAAGGAGACAAGGCTGGATTATACTATTCACAATATATATTTCGGACCTATAGCCATATATATCTTAGAATTCAGATCAAGGAGAAATGTACTATGAAAATGTTCAGCAATGACTATCTTGAGGGAGCTCATGAGAGGATAATCGAGAGGCTTGCAGCCACTAATCTTGAGCAGACCCCTGGATATGGGGAGGATGTCCACTGCGAGCGTGCAAGGGAGCTGATCAGGGAGCTCTGCGGAGACAGTGAGGCCTATGTAAAGTTCCTGGTAGGCGGCACCCAGACCAATATGACAGTGCTCAGTTATCTCCTGAGACCCCATGAGGGAGTCATCAGTGCTGATACAGGACACATAGCGGTCCATGAGTCGGGAGCCATAGAGGCCCAGGGCCACAAGGTCATAACCCTTCCCAACCATAACGGAAAGCTGAGTGCAGCCGATCTGAAGGAATATCTCCGCACTTACTGGGCTGATGAGACAGCTGAGCATATGGTCAAGCCCGGTGCCGTGTATGTTTCATTTTCCACTGAGAGCGGAAGCCTTTATACAAAGGATGAGCTTAAGGCCATACGCAAGATATGCAGAAAGTACGACATGTACCTGTATCTGGATGGAGCAAGGCTGGGATACGGACTCAAGTCTCCCGAATGTGATCTGAGCCTTAAGGATATATATGAGCTTACTGATGTATTTTACATAGGCGGAACCAAGCAGGGGGCCCTGTTCGGAGAGGCAGTGGTATTCAACAGCAGTGTGAGTCATAAGGACTTCGGATACTATATAAAGCAGAAGGGAGGCCTCCTTGCCAAGGGAAGGCTCCTGGGCATACAGTTTGAGACTCTGTTTGAGAAGGATGAGCTGGGGGACTGCCTGTATTTTGATCTTTCCGCCCATGCGGATATGCTGGCCCTCAGACTCAGGAGGGAACTCCTTGAGGATGGCTTCAGTGCTTATGGCGAGAGCCCTACGAACCAGCAGTTCTTCGTATTTCCCAATAAGCTTCTGAAGAAGCTCTCCAAAAAGTATACCTTCAGCACCTGGGCCCCGGTGGATAAGGACAGGACTGCGGTCAGGATATGCATCTCCTGGGCCACTAAGGATGAGGACGTTGAGAAGCTTCTTAAGGATATAAGAAAAGCAGTGGAGAAGCTTTCCTCCAGATGATGGAAAAGGAGTGGAGGATATACGCCAAAAAGGCGGATTTTAAGCATATAGCTGAAAGCTTCGGCATAGATCAGGTGACGGCAAGGGTCATAAGGAACCGGGATGTCATCGGAGATGAAGCCATAAGGATGTATCTGAAGGGCACCGCAGCGGACCTCTATGACGGAAAGGACCTTCCGGATGCAGAGAAGGCACTGGACCTCCTCATGTCTGCCATAAGAATGGGCAGCAGGATCCGTGTGGTGGGAGATTATGATATAGACGGGGTATGTGCTTCCCACATCATGCTTTCAGCCCTCAGGGCCTGCGGAGCCCTGGCGGATCATGTGATCCCTGATCGGATAAAGGATGGCTACGGGATCAATGAGAGGATCATAAGAGAGGCCTTTGAGGACGGGATAGATCTCCTGGTGACCGTGGATAACGGCATCGCAGCTATAAAGGAACTCAGGCTGGCAAAGGAGCTGGGCCTTAAGGTCATAGTCACGGATCATCATGAGGTGAGGACCGATGCAGAGGGAAGGGAACTCCTTCCTCCTGCTGATTCCATAATTGATCCCAAGCTTTCATCTTCTGTATATCCGGAAAAGGATATCTGCGGAGCGGTCGTGGCCTGGAAGCTTTGCGGCCTCCTGCTTTCTGCGGCAGGCCTGGGAGATGAACTCTGGATAAAGCTCCTGCCCTTTGCAGCCATAGCCACTGTGGGAGACGTGATGCCTCTCAAGGGAGAAAACCGCATCATAGTCCGGGAGGGACTGAAGGCGATCAATTCGGATGCCTCCGGGATAAATATGGGGCTTTCCATGCTGATAAGGGCCTGTGACATTGAGGGAAAGAAGCTTAATGCCTATCATATAGGGTTTGTCATAGGACCCTGCATAAATGCAGGGGGCAGGCTGGAGTCTGCAGAAGAAGCCATGAAGCTCTTCATGTCAGAGGACAGGAACGAGGCAGAAGCCCTGGCCCTTCATCTTAAGGATCTCAATGATGAACGAAAGGCCATGACGGAACAGGGAGTGAAAGAAGCTCTTAAGAAAGCGGAAGAAGAGTACGGAGAGGATCTGATACTTGTCATAGAACTGCCGAAGCTCCATGAATCCCTGGCGGGCATAGTAGCAGGGCGCATAAGGGAGAAGACCGGAAAACCGGTCTTTGTCCTTACCGATACTGATGAGCTGGGCATATCAAAGGGAAGCGGACGATCAGTGGAGGCCTATCATATGTTCGAGGGGCTCCAGAGGGAGCAGGAACTGCTGGTCAGATTCGGAGGCCATCCCATGGCTGCCGGCCTGAGCCTCAAGACCGAAGACATACCGAAGCTCAGGAAAAACCTCAATGAACACTCAGGACTTACGCCGGAGAAGCTCATAGAAAAGGTCTGGATAGATGCGGCCATGCCCCTTGATTATCTGAGCGAAGGGCTCGTCTCTGAGCTTTCAGGGCTTGAACCCTTTGGAAACGGCAACGAAAGGCCTCTTTTTGCCAGAAAGGACCTGAAACCCTATGATCTCAGGGTACTGGGACGAAATAAAAATGTGCTCAGGTTCTCC
This sequence comes from uncultured Lachnospiraceae bacterium, assembly GCA_944382125.1. Lineage (GTDB taxonomy): Bacteria > Bacillota > Clostridia > Lachnospirales > Lachnospiraceae > Avilachnospira. The sequence goes on along the minus strand of CALWMV010000002.1, from coordinate 65,063 downwards.
CTCAGGGAGGAACAGGGAAGAGGGTATGAGGCTGTGATGTTCGGAGACGGGCAGGAGCTTATGGAGAGGCTCAGATCCAGGGACAGGATATCAGTCCTTTATTCTCCCAGGATAAATGAATACAACAACACGAGACAGATACAGCTTAACATAATAGATTTCAGATAAGGAGGGTTTATGGACTACGCGGCATTCAAAAGAGTATCCAGGGTCACACTGGGAAAGGAACCGGCAGACCTGGTGCTCAAGGGAGCAAAGGTGATAGATGTCTTTACCAATGAGATGCATACGGCGGATCTTGCCATAAAGGACGGGATCATAGCAGGTATAGGCACCTACTATGAGGGCAGGGAGGAGATCGACATGAGCGGCAAATATATCATGCCGGGCTTCATAGATTCCCACCTTCATCTTGAATCCACCATGGTGACGCCCAATGAGCTGGTCACCATAGCTGCCGGCTGCGGCACCACCACCTTTATAGTGGATCCCCATGAGGCTGCCAATGTTTCCGGAACTGCCGGAGTAGACTATATACTGGATCAGACGGAGGATGCCCCTGCCAATGTATATGTGATGATGCCCTCCTGCGTGCCTGCGACGGACATAGACGACAATGGATTTGATTTTACGGCTGCAAAGATGAAGCCCTATCTGAGGAATCCCAGGATCCTGGGACTCGGAGAGGTCATGAATGACCCCGGGGTGGTATATGGGGACAAAAAGCTTCATGAGAAGCTGAGATTATTTGCAGGGAAGCCGATAGATGGACATGCGCCCTTCCTTCCCGGTGAAGAGCTCTCCGCCTACGCCCTGGCAGGGATAATGACGGATCACGAGTGCTCCTCCTATGACTATGCCATGGAGGAGGTCAGAAGAGGCATACATGTCCATATCAGGGAGGGCAGTGCCGCCCATAATCTGGAGGCCATAGTAAAGGGGATAGTAAAGAACAGGATCCCCACGGAAAATTTCTCCTTCTGTACCGATGACAAGCATATAGAGGATATAATCAGGGACGGGCACATCAACTATAATGTCCGCAGGGCGGTAAAGCTCGGCATAAAGCCCATAGATGCCATAAAGATGGCCACCATCAATGCGGCACGCTGCTACGGGCTCAGCCATCTTGGAGCTCTGGCTCCCGGCTACCAGGCTGATATCATAGCCACGGATAATCTTGAAAAGTTTGATATAACCGATGTGTTCCATAAGGGCGTAAGGCTTGACCGCAGCGAAAGACCGAAGGTAAGGCCCTGCCCTGAAGAACTCAAAAGGACGATCAATCTGGACCCCGTGTCAAAGGAGCTTTTCAGACTGCCGATAGTCAATAAGAGCGCCCATATCATAGGCATAGATGCTTCCCAGATCACCACAAAGCATGTGGTAAAGAAGCTTGGCAATACGGACAACTATGTCCCTGCCAACGGCCTGAACAAGATAGCGGCGATAGAAAGGCATAAAAACAGCGGCAAGGCTTCAGTCGGCATCTGCTCCCATTACGGGATAAGAGGAGGTGCCATCGCATCTTCAGTATCCCACGATTCCCATAATATCATAGTGGTGGGAGACAATGATGAGGATATGGCCATAGCTGTCAATGAGATAATCAGGGTCCAGGGCGGATATGTGCTGGTGGAAAAGGGAAAGGTATACGATACCCTTCCCCTTCCCGTCATGGGACTAATGTCGGATGCCGGTTTCTCGGAGGTCAACAAAAAGCTTCAGCGCATGATAAAGAAGGCTCATCAGATGGGCATACCTGATGACGTGGAGCCCTATATCACCCTCTCTTTCATGGCGCTTCCCGTTATCCCTGAGATAAGGATCACACCCAGGGGACTCTTTGACGTGAGTGCCTTCAAATTTATAAAATAAATTGTGTCCTTTTAACCGTTTGGACACATTTATGATATATATTCTCATGGTAAACAAAACAGGGGCTGCCGTTAAGGGGCCCCTTTACGGAGGTTTTATATATGAGTGAGGAAAGCAGAAACAGCAGGAATGAGAGACGCTATCAGGCCGAAAAGGGAAGGAAGGCCTATAAGCGTGACACTATAATAATGTTCTGTGTTCTGGCGCTCCTGTTCCTTTCGCCACTGGCTATAAGTGTCTACAGCAATTATCAGGAGTCGAAGCTGATGGAGCAGTACGCCCAGCAGATAGAAGAGAGCCTGGCCACAAGCTCAGATGCAGAGGAGAGCGATGCTGCTGAGGTTGAAAATGAGGGAGCTTCAGAGGAAGAAGAGCAGGAAGGAAACGCAGAGGCAGAAGTATCCGAGGATCCTGCAGATGCAAACACAGATACAGATACAGACTCAGAGCCGGAAGCAGAAACAGAAGCAGAGTGATATTTGAGATCGGACCAAACCAGAGATGAAAAGATCATTTTCAGAGATGATGAAGGAAAGGCGGGTTGGCATGATACTGCTTGCAGCAGGACTTGCGGCCTGCCTTTTCGGGTATTTTTGTACTGAGGAGGCGGATATCGTGCTTCAGAAGGCCATAAATATCTGCCTGGAATGTATAGGGATAGGCTGAGGAGATGAAGGATACAGGTAAGAAGAAGCTGTCTTCAGGAAAAGAGGGCTTAAGGAAGCACGAACTTCTGAGGCATTTGATCCAGGCCGCGGCCTTTGCCCTCAATAACGGCTATGCCAGAGGCTTCATGGAAGGAAAGATATACAGGGGAGAGCTCAAGCGCTTCTGCGCTCCGGGCCTCAATTGTTATTCCTGTCCGGGGGCCCTGTTTGCATGTCCGATAGGAGCCCTGCAGTCAGTCCTTGACAGCGGAGGCTTCAGAATCTCCCTTTATGTACTGGGCTTCCTTACGGCTGCTGGAGCCCTTTTTGGAAGACTTATCTGCGGCTTTATATGCCCCTTCGGATTTATACAGGATCTGCTTTATAAGATCCCGGTATTCAGGAAGATCAAAAATCTCCCCGGTCACGGAAGGCTCAGATGGCTTAGATACGGGATACTTCTGATCTTTGTGATCATCCTGCCCATGACCATACTCAATGAGGCTGGGATGGGCTCGCCCTGGTTCTGCGAATATATCTGCCCTGCAGGCACGCTCCTGGCGGGGCTTCCGCTGATGCTGCTGAACCCTGTACTTGCCTCAGCCGCAGGACTGAGATTTGCCTGGAAGCTTATCCTGCTGACGGCGATAGTCCTGCTTTCGATAAAGTCCTACAGGCCCTTCTGCAAATATCTCTGTCCCCTTGGAGCTCTGTACGGAGCCTTCAATCCCGTGTCAGTCTACAAGTACAGCATAGATGAAGAGGCATGCATAAAATGCGGGGCCTGCAGGGATGCCTGCGGCATGGACATAAAGGTCTGGGAACAGCCGAACAGCATCGACTGCATAAGATGCGGAAGATGCAGGGCAGCCTGTCCGAAGGATGCCATAAAGTCAGGCTTTTGTAAAAGATGACGATTTTTGAGGCCGGAAATTCTCCATTATCACGATTGTCTTTTCCGGCCTCCTTTATTATAATCCTTTTATCAGGCATCCGGCAGCCTTGGCGTTATCGCAGGGCTTCTGCCATCGGATGATCTGCTTATCTTTTTATCTTTGCCTCCTGAGACATTCAGGCGTCTATGGATCCCATCCTTATCCTGTCTTTTTGATCCCAAGCGCTTTTATGGTATTTGAATCTAAGGTGAGCGATGAGCGGATGACTGCGGATGCTTCTGCCTGCAATTACTGGATCCTAAGGAGCCGGGGCCGCTGCCTGACGGAAAAAACAGTGCTCCGGGATCCGCTGTCACATTTTCCCTCCTTCGGAATGCAGGCAAGTACCTTGACAATTTTTTCAGAATAACAAAAAAGCTGCCGGATCTCCGACAGCTTTTTTATGCACCAGAGAAGGCTCGAACTCCCAACCTTTCGGTCCGTAGCCGAACGCTCTATCCAATTGAGCTACTAGTGCACGCATTTAACGCAACAGTTAATATATCAAAATGCTCGGGTTTTGTCAACCGGTTTGATCCTATTAAATGTTCATACCAGGCATTAAAGGGAAAATATCTTATAAAACTGCCGGCGAAGGACATCGCAGAGCGGAAGTCCAAGACGGCAGTTTTTCAGATGCGTATTCAGCTTTATACTCAGGTCCTTAATCCTGTGACGGGAAGACCCTTATATTTCCTCCTCTGAATGACCAGTACCGCCAGGGCGAAGACGAAGAGCACTGCGGACAGGCACTGGGATACGGCAAGGCCGGTGCCCGGTATCAGGAGCTGATCAGTCCTGAGACCTTCGATAAAGAAGCGCCCCAGTCCGTAAAGCATCAGGTAAAGCATGGTTATCTCACCCTGCCATTTCTGCTGATGTCTGCCGTACCAGATCATGAAGATCAGAGCCAGGAGGTTCCAGCAGGATTCATAAAGGAAGGTAGGGTGTACCTGGATATAATTGACTCCGGCATCCAGGATCATATGGTTCCTGAGCTCCTCTGATATCATGGAGGGGTTGACCAGGGACTCCTTTATGCGCATGGCAAGTATATTATCGGTATAGCCGCCGAAGGCTTCACAGTTGAAGAAATTGCCCCATCTGCCGATGATCTGTCCGGTGATGAGTCCCAGTACGCCGCTGTCCGCAAGCCTAAGGAAGGGGAATTTCTTCACCTTGGTATATATGAAGGCCGTCGCAAAGGCAGCGATGATGCCGCCGTATATGGCAAGTCCGCCCTTTCTGAGATTGAAGATGGAGAGGAGATCATGCCTGTAAAGCTCCCAGTCGAATATGACATAGTAGAGCCTTGCTCCTATCACGGAGATGATGATGGCATAGAGGGCAAAATCGGTATAAAGATCCGGATCCTGTCCTCTTCGCCGGGCATCCCAGACTGCGACGCCTATGCCGCAGAGCATGCCGATGGCTATTATGATCCCATAATAATATATGGTGAATCCGCCGAAGACATCTATGCTCCGGCTGAGCTTCTGTATGACTATCCCCAGATGAGGAAAGATAAGATCTGCACCGTTATAGCTCATATTACCTCCTTCATGCATCATGTCTGAGCAGATTTTATCACCAAGGCATAAGCTTGTCAAAAAATCGATCGGATAGTATACTTTAGTAGATCTTGCAATAAGCTGAATACGAAAGCAGAGGTATATATATGAAATTAGGAATCGTAGGGCTTCCCAACGTAGGGAAATCCACACTGTTCAACTCCATAACCAAGGCAGGAGCGGAGTCTGCCAATTATCCCTTCTGTACCATAGATCCCAATGTGGGGGTAGTGGCCGTGCCTGATGAAAGGCTCGATAAGCTTGCGGCCCTTTATGACTCGCAGAAGATCACTCCTGCAGTCATAGAGTTCGTCGATATAGCAGGACTGGTAAAGGGTGCCTCCAGGGGTGAGGGCCTGGGCAATCGCTTCCTTGCAAACATCAGGGAATGTGATGCCATAGTCCATGTAGTACGCTGCTTCGAGGATCCCAATGTGGTCCATGTGGAGGGAAGCGTGGATCCGGTCAGGGATATAGAGACCATAAACCTGGAGCTTATATTTGCAGACCTGGAGGGCCTGGAGAAGCGCATAGGAAAGACTGCCAAGCTTGCAAATAATGACAAGGAAGCCAAGCACGAGCTGGAGATATTAAAGGCGATAAAAGCTGCGCTGGAAGACGGAAAGCCTGCATCCTCAGTGGTATTTGAGGATGAGGAGGATAAAAAGCTGGTGGATTCCCTGTTCCTGCTGACCTCAAAGCCGGTGATATTTGCAGCCAATGTGGCTGAGGATGATCTGGCCGATGACGGCGCCTCCAATAAATATGTAGAGAAGGTCAGGGAGTATGCCAGGGAAAACGGCAATGGAGTATTTGTCATCTCTGCCCGCATAGAGGAGGAGATAGCGGAGCTTTCCGATGATGAAAAGGCGGAGTACCTTGAAACTCTGGGACTTAAGGAGTCCGGACTTGATAAGCTCATCAAGGCAAGCTATGATCTTCTCGGTCTCATGTCCTTCCTGACGGCAGGGGAAAAGGAGACCAGAGCCTGGACCATAAAGAAGGGCACTACGGCTCCCCAGGCGGCGGGAAAGATCCATTCTGATTTTGAACGCGGATTCATAAGGGCAGAGGTTATAAATTATCAGACACTGCTGGACTGCGGATCCCTGGCGGCGGCCAAGGAAAAGGGACTTGTCAGACTTGAGGGCAAGGATTATGTGGTCCAGGATGGAGATACGATCATATTCAGATTCAACGTATAATACTGCTTTGTAAAAAGACTTTTGAGAGCCCAAGATATGGATGAAATCATCTATATCTTGTGGCTCTTTTTCTTTTGCTCAAAAATGATGAAATTTCTTTTGCCAAGACAGGGTTTTAGGCTTGACTTTTGCCATTTAATGGGAGAAAATAAGGAAAAAGTAGCAAATTGTGGTGATTAGTGTCAGGAAGTGGTATTCAATTATGCTGATGGGAGAATACAATCACATAATAGACGCCAAGGGCAGGCTCATAGTACCTGCCAAATTCCGTGATGAGCTCGGAGAGAGCTTCATCGTGACACGAGGCCTCGGAAGCTGCCTGAGCATCTACCCCATGGCAGACTGGGAAAAGATGATGGAAAAGGTCTCCTCCCTTCCGGTAACGGATAAGAAGGGCAGGGACTTCAAGCGATACATAGTTTCCGGTGCTACCGAATGTGAGCTGGATAAGATGGGCAGGATACTGCTGCCTCAGCCGCTGAGAAGCTTTGCAGGGCTCACCAAGGAGGTAGTGCTGGTGGGACAGATCGATTTCATAGAGATCTGGGATAAGGAGAAATGGAACAGGGTACAGCAGGAATTTGAAGATCCTGATGCCCTGGATGAGGTCTGGGAAGGACTGGGTATCTGATATGTTCTCACATATACCCGTACTTCTTTCAGAGGTCATTGAAGGCCTTGACATAAAACCGGAGGGCATATATGCCGACGGGACCCTGGGAGGCGGAGGACATTCCGAGGAGATAGCAAAGAGACTCGGGGAAGGCGGCAGACTCATCGGTGTGGACAGAGACGAGGCAGCCATAGAAGCGGCAGGCAAAAGACTTGAACCGTACCGGGACAGGGTCGATATCGTAAGAGGCAATTATGAGGAGCTTCCGGAGATACTTGACAGCCTCGGCATAGAAAAGGTGGATGGCATACTTCTGGATCTCGGGGTATCCTCCTATCAGCTGGATGAAGGAGAGAGAGGATTTTCCTACAGAACAGAGGCCCCTCTGGATATGAGGATGGACAGGAGGCAGAGCTTTTCAGCCTATGAGCTTGTAAACGGTTATGACGAGCAGAGCCTTTACCGTGTGATCCGTGATTACGGCGAGGACAGGTTTGCAAAGAACATAGCAAAGCACATAGTTGCGGAAAGATCAAAAAAGCCGATAGAGACCACCACGGAGCTGGCTGAGATCATAAAGCAGTCGATCCCTGCAAGAGTCAGGGAGGGCGGAGGACATCCGGCAAAGAGGACCTTTCAGGCTATCCGCATAGAGGTCAACAGGGAGATAGAGATACTTGAGGCTTCGATAGACAGACTGATAGACAGGCTGGCACCCGGAGGAAGGCTCTGTATAATATCCTTCCACAGCCTGGAGGATCGGGCAGTCAAAAATGCCTTCAGAAAAGCAGAGGATCCCTGCATATGCCCCAAGGACTTTCCGGTATGTGTGTGCGGAAGGAAGCCAAAGGGCAGGATAATAACGAAAAAGCCCATAGTATCAGGGAGCAGAGAGCTGGAGGAGAACAACAGAGCACACAGTGCCAAACTAAGGATATTCGAAGCCGTGTAGGAGCTTTCGCATATAAAAAGGGGCCGGGCAGACCGGCATGAGTAAGAAGGAAAAGCAGTAAATGGCAGTAAGGACAGGCTATAAAAACAGACCGGTTTCATCGGTCTCATATGAGACTTACGGCAATACCGTAAGGGTGTCTGAGCCTTATGTCAGGGAACCCGGGAGGAGACAGAGGCCTGCAGAGCCGGTAAAGAGGCAGAAGGCAGCCGCAAAGAAGCCTCAGACAAGGGAGCAGGAGTACAGGAAGAACCTGCGCATCGGCATGCCGACGGTATTTATGCTCACGCTGGTATTTGCAGCCACGGTATACATAGTATACAGCTATCTTTACCTTTCAGCCTCAGTAGCCAGCCACATGGATACCGTGGAGGCTCTGGAGGTACAGCTGGAGGACCTGCGCAATGAAAACGATGCCCTGGAGCAGAGCATAGACACCTCCATAGATCTCAATTATGTTTATAATGTAGCTGTCAACGAACTTGGCATGGTACATGCAGGAGAAGACAATACCATTAGATACGATAAGACTGAAAGTGAATATGTAAGACAATATGAAAGCATCACAAAACCCTAAAAGCGGCAGGAGGAAGCCCCCTGTATTCAACAGGATCATGAAGCAGAAGCTTGCCGCGGTCTGGGTCATCGTGATGCTTGCTTTAGCAGCGCTTCTGTATCGGACCTACAGGATACAGGATGAAAACAACGAAGAATACAGCAAAATAGTATTATCCCAGCGTCAGTCAGAGTATTCGTCCAGTACGATACTTTATAAGCGCGGGGATATTTATGACAGAAACGGAAATAAGCTCGCCCAGAGTGAACGCGTCTATAATCTGATCCTTGACCCCAGACAGATGTTTGAGGCAGAATATACGGCCGAGGATGGAAGCAAGAGGCGTTATGTTGTGGAACCCACGATAGATGCTCTGTGCGAGTATTTTGGTTATGACAGGGGAGAGCTGGGCGACATGATAAATGACCACAGCAGCTCCCGCTATGTCATCTTCCAGAAATCCATAGACTATGATACGAAGCAGGGCTTCCTGGATTATGTGGACCAGAAGAATGCGGAATTTCTGAAAAGTGAGGACGCAGAGGTCAGGAAGAACCAGATAAAGGGAGTATGGTTTGAGGACGACTATGACAGGACCTATCCCTACGGATCCCTTGCCTGCAGCGTCATAGGCTTTTCCTCTGCTGACGGTACCACAGGTACCGGAGGAGTGGAGCAGTATTATAATGATGAACTTACGGGCACCAACGGAAGACGCTACGGCTATCTCAATGATGATGCGAATCTTGAGAGGGTCATAAAGCCCGCCCAGAACGGCAATACCCTGGTGCTTACCATAGATGCAAATATCCAGAGCGTGGTGGAAAAATACCTTAAGGAATGGCAGGCCGGCATAGGCTCCCTGGAGGCAGCCTGCATAGTCATGGATCCCAATACGGGAGAGATACTTGCCATGGCCGACAGCGACAGCTTCGACCTCAATAATCCCAGGACCACGGAGGGATATACAGAGCAGGAGATATATGATCTCGGCCTTCAGGAATGTGTATATGATTACAGGGCGAAGCACGAGGGTGCGGAGATAAGCCTTGAGGAGGTTCCTGAGCATTATGAGCGCAGCGAGATCGTAAATAAGGGTACCATGGCAGCCTGGAACCAGAAGTGGAGGAACTTCTGCGTAAGTGATGCCTATGAGCCCGGATCCACCCAGAAGATTTTTACCGTGGCAGGAGCCCTGGAGGAGGGGATAATAAATGAAAATGATTTCTTCCTTTGTGAGGGAAACCTTCAGTTCTCCGGAAGCGGACATACCTGGAGGATCAACTGCATCAACAGGAACGGCCATGGCCCCCTGGATGTTACCGGAGGCATCACAAATTCCTGCAACGTGGTTATGATGGATATAGCCCTTCAGGAGGGTGAGGATATCTTTCTTAAGTATCAGCATATCTTCGGCTTCGGAGGATCCACCGGAGTGGACCTTCCGGCTGAGGGAAAGGGCCTTGGACTGGATGACCCGGATATAGGAAAGGTCGATCTGGCAACCAGGTCCTTCGGACAGAACTATACCTGCACCATGATACAGATGGCTGCGGCTTATGCATCCATCATCAACGGAGGAAGCTATTATGCCCCTCACGTGCTGGATAAGATAGTAGATGAAAACGGCACGGTGGTCAGGGAGGTCGAGCCTACACTGGTAAGGGAGACCGTATCTGAATCCACCTGTGATTTTATCAAAAATGCCCTTTTTGAGACTGTAAGCACCGGTACAGGAGGAGCAGCAGCCGTTGCAGGCTATCATGTGGGAGGAAAGACCGGAACAGCGGAGAAGCTTCCCAGAAGCGAGGAAAATTATGTGGTCAGCTTCTGCGGCTTCGCTCCTGTGGAGGATCCTCAGCTCCTCTGCTACGTGGTCATTGACCAGCCGGATCTGGTAAGACAGGAACAGGCCCACAGCTCCTTTGCTTCGGAGATATTCTCAAAGATCATGGCAGAGTGTCTGCCCATGGTCGGCAAATATCCTGAGGGAGTGCAGGCCTCTGAATATCAGGCACCCAGCATAGCCCTTCCGGAAACCACTGAGAGTCAGTCGGAGTCCGAAAGCGGTACAGAGACTGAAGAGGACCAGAGTGCTGCTTCTGAGAGCGGAGCTTCCGGGACGGAGACTTCGGAGAGCCAGGAAACCACTTCGGCACAGCAGACTGAGACTGCCGGAGAAGAGGAGACGGAGATCTCCATGGAAGAGACCAGGCCCCCTGCCAGGGATGAATATATCCAGGGCGATGATGGCGGATCTGAGGACGGCGGACTTCCGGATATGCTTTCAGATCTTATCGGAGATGAGGGGATATATCAGGGCCCCCAGGGAGATGCATCGGGAGAGCCCGAAGCCCTCAGCATTGACAGCTCGCCGGGGGCCTGACAGGACTGACGGACAGCCTAAGCAGCCGGAGAAAAGGCTTTAAAACTGAAAGGCCGTACGTAAGGCTCATACCATGATCCTGGAATGATACAGAGTAACTCAGCATGAAAGGATTAAGCAATTATGATATCGAAGGAACTTTTCAAATACATGATCCTGACGCTTTTTATGGGATTTGCGGCTGCCTGCCTTATGGCACCGCGCTTCATCCCCCTGCTTCACAGGCTCAAGTTCGGCCAGGAGGTAAGGGATGACGGACCCAAGGCCCATCTGAAAAAGCAGGGGACTCCCACCATGGGAGGCATCTTCATAGTCATAAGCGTACTTATCGCAGTGCTGCTCGGTACCCTTGGCTATGGCTTTGACAAGGAAGCCCTTATGGTGCTGTTTATAAGCATAGCCTTTGGTGCCATAGGCTTTACCGATGACTATCTGAAGATCAGGAAGCATCAGTCCGAGGGTCTCAAGCCCCTTCAGAAGCTTTCAATGCAGCTCATAGTGACACTGGTATTTGCGTGGCTGGTATATGAGCATGGCAGCATGGGAGGAAAGCTCTGGATACCCTTCATGGGGGTAGGAGATGAGGCAAGGCTCTGGCTGGATCTTCCTGATGTCATTTATTTCCCCCTTGTTATCTTTACGGTACTGGGAACGGATAACGGAGTTAATTTTACTGACGGACTTGACGGACTGTGCTCATCGGTAACTGCGGTGGCAGCAGCCTTTTTCGCTGTCTGCGGACTGCTTTACGGATCAGGAGTCAGTCTTACCGCGGCTGCATTCTGCGGCGCCCTTATGGCCTTTCTGCTTTATAATGTTTATCCGGCAAAGGTGTTTATGGGGGATACCGGTTCCCTGGCTCTGGGCGGCTTCATATCAGGCGCAGCGGTGGTGATGGGCATGGAGCTCTATATACCGATAGTGGGCTTCATATATCTTATAGAGGTAGCCTCAGTCATCATCCAGGTCAGCTACTTCAAGGCAACGGGGGGCAAACGAATATTCAGGATGGCTCCCATACATCATCATTTTGAACTGCTTGGCAATTCGGAGACAAGGATAGTGGCGGCATTTACCATTATCACGGCACTCCTTTGCATAATATCGTTATTTGGCATCTGTATATATATCTGATATCTTTTCGGAGGGAAAGATGAAAAGCGGAAGAAAGATATTCATAGCCGGGACAGGAAAAAGCGGCATATCTGCAGCTAAGATGGTCCTCAGCATGGGCGGAGAGGTAATACTTTATAACAGTGATCCGGAGACGGACGAATATGAGGCCATGGCCAATTTTGGCCCGAGGGACGCGGTGGAGTTTGTAAAGGGGAGACTCTATAAAAGTCAGATCATGGGAGTGAATCTGGCCATAATGAGCCCCGGCATCCCCCTCAATGCCGACTTCATATCCGTGCTGGATCAGGAACAGATACCGGTGATAGGAGAGCTGGAGCTGGCCTACCAGGCATCAAAGGGCAAGCTCTGTGCGATAACCGGGACCAATGGCAAGACGACTACAACGGCCCTTGTGGGAGCCATACTCAGGACTTATTTTGAGGATGTCCATGTGGCGGGCAATATAGGAGAGCCCTTTTCTGCGGAGGCCCTCAAGACCAGGGATGATTCGGTGACGGTGGTGGAGGTAAGCTCCTTCATGCTGGAGACGATCATGGATTTCCATCCCCAGGTAAGTGCCATACTCAATATCACTCCGGACCATCTGGACAGGCATGGGACCATGCAGAATTATATCAGGTGCAAGGAGGCCATAACCCTCAATCAGACTGCAGAGGATCATGTGGTCCTTAATTATAATGATCCGGTCCTCAGGGAGTTCGGAGAGAAGAAGGAGCTTGCACCAAAGGTAGTATGGTTCACTTCGGGAGAGAAGCCGGAAAAGGGAGAGTACCTCTATCTGGAGGACGACGGCATATTCTATAATGATCAGAAGACGGTCACCGAGCTGGTGGACATACATGAACTGAAGCTCCTTGGAAAGCACAATTATGAAAATGTGATGGCTGCCGCCGCAGTCGGACTCAAGATGGGAGTTCCGATCACGGGAGTCGTAAAGGCACTTAAGGAATTTACCGCCGTGGAGCACAGGATAGAGTATGTCAGGGAACGGAGCGGAGTCAGGTATTATAATGACTCCAAGGGCACCAATCCCGATGCTGCGATCCAGGCCTTAAGGGCGATGCCGGGGCCCGTGCTTCTGATAGGCGGAGGCTATGACAAGCATGCGGAATTCGACGAGTGGGTAAAGGAGTTCGAGGGTAAGGTAAAATACCTTATACTGCTCGGACAGACCAGGGATAAGATCGCCGAGTGCTGCAAGAAATACGGATTTACTGATATAATGTATGCAGACGACATGGATGAGGCCGTCAAGGCCTGTGCATCCTATGCGGATGAAGGAGATTATGTGCTGCTCAGCCCGGCCTGCGCAAGCTGGGACATGTTCACGGACTATGAGCAGCGGGGAAATATATTCAAGGATTGCGTCAATAAGCTTTAAGAAGTAAAGGATAGTACGGATGGGAAAGAATAAAAAGAAAGGAGGCAGGCAGTCTGCTGCTTCTGCACTGAAGAAAAACGGTGCGCAAAAGAACAGTGACAGGCCCCGGGGCGGAGTAAGGACCAGAAGCCAGGGCGGGGATGTCAGGGGACAGCATACGGATGCTGCGGGAAATGGCCGCAGCAATGGATCCGGAACCCTGAGCGGACAGATGAACAGCCGGCCTTTCGGATCCGTACAGCAGGGCATGCTCAGGACCTCCATAGCTCCGGCGGGAGCACAGGCGGGAGGCAGACAGGCGGCTGCAGGTGCAGCTGCGGTCCAGAGGAGAGAAAGCCCTAAAAGGCCCAGGGCGGTACAGCGACCAAAGGCTCAGGCTCCGGCAGCTGCGGCAAAGGCTCAGCCTAAACCCAGGCATTATTATGACTTTTACCTTTTCATAGGCATACTTATGATATTTTCCATGGGGCTCATGATGGTCTATTCCAGCTCCCAGTATGCTGCAGTGATGGATGGCGAGAGCCATGATTATTATTTTAATAAGCAGCTCATCATAGGCTGCATCAGCATAGTCGGTGTCATCATCTGCTCTGTCCTGAGCGGGATCATAATCCCCCTCCTCAAGAGATTTGCCTACTGGATCTTTGGGATAACCGTAGTCCTTTCGCTGCTTACCCTTCTTATAGGAACCGCATCCCATGGAAGTACCAGATGGCTGAACCTGGGATTCATATCCATACAGACGGCGGAGCTGGTCAAGATCGGCATGATACTTTTCATGGCAAAGGTAGTATCGATCTATGGCTTTTCAGTAGGACGATTAAAACAGGCAAAATGGATACTGCCCATCATGTTCATATCGGCAGGCTTCATAGCCACTGAGAACCTGAGCTCAGGCATCATCATTGCCGGCATAGGCTTCTCGATGTTTTTTGTGGGAAACAGGAACTGGAAATGGTTCATACTCCTGGGCATACTGGGGCTCTGCGGCCTTCTGTTCGCGAAGCCTCTGGTAGTCTACATGGTGGATAAGCTCAATATAGTCAGCATAGACAACATGCAGTATCAGCTTAAGCGTATCCTGGCCTGGGCCTGCCCGGACAGGTTCCCGGATTCGGCTTATCAGACCATACAGGGACTTTATGCCATAGGCTCCGGCGGTGTGCTGGGGCAGGGACTGGGAGAAAGCATTCAGAAATTCGGATCCCTTCCCGAGGCACAGAATGATATGATATTTACCATCATATGTGAGGAACTGGGCTTTATAGGTGCAGTTGCCATAGTACTCATGTATGCATTTATAATATACAGGCTCTGGGATATAGCAAATTATGCCAGGGACCTGTTCAGCTCGATGGTGTGCGTGGGCATCATGGCCCATATAAGCATACAGGTCATACTCAACATAGCGGTGGTCACGGGAGTGATACCCAACACGGGAGTCACCCTGCCGTTCATAAGCTATGGAGGCTCGGCAGTGCTCTGCACCATGGCAGAGATGGGCATAGCTCTTGCCATATCCCATGAGATATATACCGAGGGCTGAAGCATTAAGAGGTAATAAGAAGGATTGGCATTTTTCAATAAAAACAGCTTTGATGCGGAGGAGCTGGACATATATGAAGAGGAGAACCGGGGAGGCCGATGGCTGAGGACCTGGCTTCTTGTCATGCTTGTACTCATCATACTGGTATGCATGAGCCTCCGCATAACCGACATAAGGGTGATCGGCAATACGACCTATACTGAGGAAGAGGCCAGGGACCTGGTGTTTGACAGTGCCTATGAGCTGAATCCCATATACTGCTTCGTCAGGAATACCTTTTTTGAGCACAAGGAGCTCCCCTTCGTGGAGGATTATGACATAAGGTTCAGATCTCCATTTTCCTGTGACCTTATAATATATGAAAAGCGCATAGTCGGATATCTTGACTATATGAGCAGCTATATGTATTTTGACCGGGACGGCATAGTGGTGGAAAACAGCACTGAAAAGCTGGAGGGTATACCGGAGATAACGGGTCTCAGCTTCGGACACATAGTGCTGAACCGCAGGCTGCCGATAGATGATGATGAGATATTTGCGGTGATAATGAACATCACCCAGCAGCTCAGTACCTATGGCATAGAAAGCGACGAGATACATTTTGACAGCTCCGGTGTGACCATAAGGCTTTCCGGAGCACCTATAGACGTGAAGCTGGGATCCGAGGACGAGATCGATGCAAAGCTGCTCGCCCTGAGCGATATGCTGCCTCAGATCCTGGAAAGGGGACTTGAGGGAACCCTGGACCTCTCCTCCTACAGTGAGACCGAGGACTCCAATGAGGTCAGCTTCAGGATCAGGGAAGAAAATAAAGAGCCGGAAGAGTCTGAAGCGAAAAAGGCGGAAGAAACTGAAACCACTGAGGATATACAAAAAGAAACAGAACAATCTTTACAGTAAGAGAAAAAGACAATTAAAACGTTTAAGTTTTAAGGATATATCCTAAATACATATAAAATAAGAAAATTGTAAACTTTGACAGGCAAAAAGGCTTGAAAAAAGCCATTGTAAGACTTATATTTATAAGGAATTGATTTTGAGGAAGGCAGGTAAGAAGATGTTAGAGATAAAGATTCCGGAAGCAGAGGCCGCTGCGAGGATAATCGTAGTAGGTATAGGCGGAGCCGGTAACAATGCGGTCAACCGCATGGTTGATGAAAATGTGGCCGGAGTCGAGTTTGTCGGAGTTAATACAGATAAGCAGGCCCTTCAGTTCTGCAAGGCGCCTTCGCTGATACAGATAGGAGAAAAGCTTACGAAGGGACTCGGAGCAGGTGCCAGACCGGATATCGGAGAGAAGGCAGCTGAGGAGAACGCCGAGGATCTTCAGCAGATATTCAAGGGTGCGGACATGGTGTTCGTTACCTGCGGAATGGGAGGCGGCACCGGTACAGGAGCAACCCCCGTTATAGCCAAGCTTGCAAAGGAGATGGGCGTACTTACAGTCGGCATAGTTACAAAGCCCTTCCGCTTTGAGGCAAAGCAGCGTATGACCAACGCTGTCAACGGCATACAGAAGCTTAAGGATAACGTTGATTCACTCATAGTTATCCCCAATGACAAGCTTCTTGAGCTTGTGGACAGACGCACGACCATGCCAGAGGCTCTCAAGAAGGCTGATGAGGTCCTTCTTCAGGCCGTTACAGGCATCACTGATCTTATCAATGTGCCTGGACTTATCAACCTTGACTTTGCTGACGTTCAGACTGTCATGAAGGAAAAGGGTGTGGCTCATATAGGTATAGGAAAGGCCAAGGGAGACGATAAGGCTCTTGAGGCTGTAAAGCAGGCAGTTGCATCACCTCTGCTTGAGACCTCCATCGAGGGTGCTTCGGATGTCATCATCAATGTATCAGGAGACATATCCCTTATCGAGGCCAACGAGGCAGCAAGCTATGTCGAGGAGCTGGCAGGAGACAATGCCAACATCATCTTCGGTGCCATCTACGATGAGAAGGCTCAGGATGAGTGCACCATCACCGTTATCGCCACGGGCATTACCGAGCCCAAGGAGGAGCCCCAGAAGAGACAGCGCAGACCTGCTTCCCAGGACGGTATGATGGGCGGATATCAGGCCGGCGGATTCAGGAACGGACAGCAGCCTTCACAGAACCGCGGACTTCAGGGTTTTTCTCAGCCCCAGCAGAGAAGACAGCCCCAGCAGGAGGCTCCCAGCGTGGACTTCGGCTTTGGCCAGCAGACCAGGGACAATGACGCTCAGCAGCCCTTCAGGCCCCAGGTCAATAAGGAGATGACCATCAACATCCCTGACTTCCTTAAGAACAGAAAGTAATAAAGCATTTTCCGGACCGGTCAAAGAAGGCCGCGGCAGGAAAAAAGAGATCATAAGAGGTCTCCGGCCATGGCCGGAGGCCTTTATTGTTTATCCGGAGCAGGCTCCTTCCCTGCTTGAACTGCAGCTCTGCGTTTTTTTGTTATAAATGATAAAAAGAGAGACTAATATCAAAAGCTTTGATATAATGTTCACAAATATAAAAATGTGCCCCCAGATTAGATTGACAAATAAATAACGATATGGTACTATAAACGCGTTCGTTAAAAAAATATCAATCTTCGTTCGTTCAAATTGGAGGTAAAACATGGCTGACAAAAAAGTAGCTTTAGTCGACAGTCTTGAGTCGCTGCAGGCAAAGCTTGCAAAGGTGCGTGAGGCGCAGGCTAAGTATGCGACCTACACCCAGGAGCAGGTCGATGCCATCTTCAGGGCAGCTGCACTTGCTGCCAATGCCCAGAGGATCCCGCTTGCCAAGATGGCAGTTGAGGAGACAGGCATGGGCGTTGTTGAGGATAAGGTCATCAAGAACAATTATGCTGCAGAGTACATCTACAATGCATATAAAAATGCAAAGACCTGCGGAGTAGTAGAGGATGACAAGGCCTTTGGTTATAAGGTGGTTGCAGAGCCCCTTGGAGTCCTGGCTGCCGTTATCCCCACCACCAACCCCACATCAACCGCGATATTCAAGGCACTTATCGCTCTTAAGACAAGAAACGCCATCATTATTTCTCCCCATCCCAGGGCAAAGAAATGTACAATCGAGGCTGCAAGGATAGTCCTGGATGCGGCAGTAAAGGCCGGAGCCCCTGAGGATATCATCGCATGGATCGATGTTCCCACCATGGAGCTTTCCGGAGAGATCATGAAGGAGGCAGACTGCATACTGGCAACCGGAGGACCCGGCATGGTACATGCTGCATATTCTTCGGGTAAGCCCGCACTTGGAGTTGGGGCCGGAAATACTCCGGTCATAATCGACGAAACAGCAGATATTGAGCTGGCTGTCAGCAGCATAATCCATTCCAAGACCTTTGATAATGGTATGATCTGTGCTTCAGAGCAGTCAGTTACCGTACTGGCTCCCATATATGACAAGGTAAAGAAGGAGTTCAAGAAGAGGGGCTGCTACTTCCTTGAGGGCAAGGAGCTTGATAAGGTAAGGAAGACCATCATCATAAACGGATCACTCAATGCCAAGATCGTAGGCCAGAAGGCTCATACCATAGCTGCCCTTGCAGGCGTTGATGTGCCCAAGGATACCAAGGTGCTCATAGGTGAAGTTGAATCAGTAGATCCTTCAGAGGAGTTCGCTCATGAGAAGCTTTCTCCGGTACTTGCCATGTATAAGGCAAAGACCTTTGATGAGGCGATCAAGAAGGCTGAGAGACTGGTGGCAGACGGTGGATACGGACATACTGCATCCCTTTATATAAATACCAACGAGCACGAGAAGATCGCAAAGCATTACGAGGCTATGAAGGCCTGCCGTATACTTATAAATACTCCTTCCTCCCACGGCGGTATCGGAGATCTCTATAACTTTAAGCTTACCCCTTCCCTGACACTGGGCTGCGGATCCTGGGGCGGAAACTCCGTATCGGATAATGTTGGCATCAAGCATCTCTTAAATTATAAGAAGGTAGCTGAGAGGAGAGAAAATATGCTTTGGTTCAAGACGCCCCAGAAGGTTTATTTCAAGAAGGGCTGTATGCCTGTGGCTCTTGACGAGCTTAAGAGCTACTATGGAAAGAAGAAGTGCTTCATAGTTACTGACCGTTTCCTGTTCGAGAACGGATTTACAAAGCCCATAGAGGACAAGCTTTCAGAGATGGGCATGCAGTACACAGTATTCTCCGATGTTCAGCCTGATCCCACCCTGGCCAACGCCAAGGCCGGCGTGAAGGCCATGGAGAGCTTCAAGCCCGACTGCATGATAGCCTACGGCGGCGGCTCCGCAATGGACGCAGGAAAGATAATGTGGCTCCTCTACGAGCATCCCGATGCAGAGTTCTCGGATATGGCAATGCGTTATATAGATATACGTAAGAAGGTCTACACCTTCCCCAAGATGGGAGAGAAGGTATACTTCATCGCCATCCCTACCTCTTCAGGAACAGGATCAGAGGTTACTCCCTTCGCCGTTATCACGGACGAGAAGACAGGAGTAAAGTATCCCATCACTGACTATGAGCTTATGCCCAATATGGCTATCATAGATACAGACAATATGATGACCCAGCCCAAGGGACTTACCAGTGCTTCCGGTATAGATGCAATGACCCATGCCCTTGAGGCCTATGCTTCCATGATGGCTACTCCTTATACGGATGCCCTGGCCATAGAGGCAATGCAGGAGATATTTAAGTATCTGCCCACAGCCTATGAGCATGGAGACAATGTGGAGGCCCGTGACCATATGGCCAATGCTTCCACCATGGCAGGTATGGCCTTTGCCAATGCCTTCCTCGGCATCTGCCATTCAATGGCTCATAAGCTCGGCGCATATCATCACCTGCCCCATGGTGTTGCAAACGCACTTCTCATCAATTATGTGATGCAGTTCAATGCTTACGATAAGCCGGTGAAGATGGGAACCTTCCCTCAGTATGATCATCCTCATACACTGGAAAGATATGCTCAGGCTGCAAGGGCCTGCGGAGTTACCGGCAAGGATGATAAGGAGGTATTCGATAAGTTCCTTCAGAAGCTTACCGACCTCAAGCATGCCATAGGCATAAAGGACAGCATCGCTGAGTATGGCATAGATGAGAAGGCCTTCCTTGAGACCCTGGATGAGATGACTGAAAATGCCTTCGATGACCAGTGTACCGGAGCCAACCCCAGATACCCGCTCATGAGCGAGATCAAGGCACTGTATCTGATGGCATATTACGGAAAGAAATATGAGGAACCCGCACTTTCATAATGTATTGATCGGAGGTTAAATATGGCTATGGAACTTTTATCAAAGTCAGCCGCAAAGAGCATCTACAGAGACGGGGACAAGGTATACATCGAATTTGTGGAAGGCTTCCACAAGGATGAGGTATTCAACGACGCATTTATAAACTCAAGGGTAGAGGATATAGTAGGCGCCAGCGTTCCCAAGGTGCTCGGAGTAGTGCAGAAGGACGGAAAGTGGACCATTGTAAGGGAGTATGTGGAGGGAGAGACCCTCGCAGACCTTATGAGGAAGGAGCCTGATAAGAAGTATGAGTATCTAGAGATCATGCTGGACCTTCAGCTCAAGATCCATAATTACAGGGCTCACAGGCTTCGTCAGCTGAAGCTCAAGATGCAGCAGCAGATCAATGATCTCAATGGCATTGATGAGGCTACAAGATATGAGCTTCTGATGAGGCTCCAGGGAGTGCCTCTTCACACCAAGCTCTGCCATGGAGATTTCCGCCCCTCTAACATAATCGTGGACAAGGACGGCAATTACCATATCATTGACTGGGTACATGCCACAAAGGGAAATGCTTCTGCAGACATAGCCCGTACCTATCTGATACTTGCCCTTTCCGACAAGGAGGCAGCAGACTGGTATCTGGACAAGTTCTGTGAGAAGACGAATACCCAGAAGAAGTATGTGCAGGACTGGCTTCCCATGGTAGCTGCGGCACAGCTTACAAAGAAGAGACCTGAGGAGCAGGCCCTTCTCGAGAGCTGGCTCAACATCTGCGATCATATGTAAGCGAACGAAGAAGTTATATATAAATAAAGCAGCCCCTCCGGGTGATCATCCGGAGGGACTGCTTTTATGCTGTCAGTCATACATCCTTATACATTCCTCAACAAGATCCCAGAACCTGTCTGTATCTATGCCTGTGCCGACCCTGACATTGGGGGCCTTCTTTGTGACACCCAGCTCATCACAGACGGTACGTCCATAGCAGGGACCCTCATTGACATCCACCACCACATACATGTCCTTGGTGGTGATGCAGCCGGGATCTATGAGATAGCCTATGCAGGTGGCATCATGCACCGGACCTCCCGCCAGACCATAGGCCTCGGACTGGGTCTTGAAGGTGAAGTTCATGATGTCAGCAAAGAGCTTTCCGGCTTCATTGCCCACGGATTCCATACGGTGTATCACATCCTGAGTGCAGGCGGTCTGATTGGTAAGATCCAGGCCCATCATGACTTGGACATATGGAAAGAGATGCCCCTGCCGGAAGCTCGGAGCTCCGGCTGATACTTGAATTATAATGCCGCTGAGATCACATTTCAAATTATATATTTTGCATGTCAAATTAGAAAAATAAGACTTGCAGCTTAACTTTCAATGGGTTATCTTATGATTATAAGGTATCTGATATGTCTTTATACCCTGTCGTGGCATAAAAAAAGCGTATAAAGATTATGTGTCAGAGTCCGGGAAGGAGCTGAAAGCATGAGTATGATCATAACCATCAGCCGTGAATTCGGAAGCGGAGGAAGAGAGCTCGGCAGGCGTCTTGCAGAGGCCCTCCACATCGCATATTACGATCAGGAGATAGTAAAGGAACTTATGGAGAGGACAGGCTTTGCCCTTGACTATGTACGTCAGGCAGAGGAACGTATCCCCGTGCCTCTGCTGCCCATCACCACTGCCAGGACCTTCGGGATCGGCAATAACAGCGCCATAGAGCAGCAACTCTCCATCTATAACCATGAGAGTGATATCATAAAGGAACTGGCAGAAAAGTCTGACTGCGTCATCGTAGGACGCTGTGCGGATTATGTCCTCCGTGACATGGATCCCGTAAGGATATTCGTTTACGCAGACATAGAGTCGAAGCTTGCAAGATGCCGTGAGAAGGGCCCCGATGCCAAGGATATGACAGACAGGGAGCTTCGTCAGAGGATCAACTCCGTTGATAAGAAGAGATCCAGATATTATCAGTTCTATACGGACAATATCTGGGGCGATAAGGAGAACTATGACATCTGCATCAATACCAGCGCAAGGGATATAAAGAGGCTTTCCCTGCTCCTTGCAGAGCTTGTAAAGGGCATAAAATCGTAATAGTTTTTTTATGACTGCTTAATTGATTTCCAGAGGCCTTTCTGATATACTTCAGCTGTCAGATGGATCACGGGCTTGTACCGGTTTCGACGGGGATCATGCAGTCGGAGAAGCTATCCGCAGGGTGATGCGTCAAATCCCAAACCTAAATATAAACGCTGAAGATTACGATTTAGCACTTGCTGCCTAAGCGCAGCTTTGTCTCCCTTAAAGTACCTGTCCTTTAAGACCGAGGCATCGACTTGACAGGAAACGACATATGCAAAGCTTTGAGCATATGGACGTACCATGAAGCTCAGCTCTCTTACAGCGGTGTCTGTTACACAGTGAGGGAGCGAAATAATTCCAATAGACTATGATAGTAGAAGTACGAGGAATTGGTTTTCGGACAGGGGTTCGACTCCCCTCAGGTCCACTAAAAACTGAGATCCGGACTCGATGAGAGTCCGGATCTTTTTCCTTAAAAAAAGGATTAAGGCATGGTATGAATCAAAAGCTTTTCTTTATCTGGCAACTGATCGCTGCTGCAGGCAAAAGCTTCCGATGATTTTTCCAGGCTATGGAATTTTGGACCTGAAGATAGTATGATGTAGGAAGAGAAACAGCAGAAAAAGGAGAAAGCTTATGCCCTTCATAAGTGCATTTGATGTTATAGGACCGAATATGATAGGTCCATCCAGCTCACATACAGCCGGAGCCTGCTCCATAGCCCTTCTTGCGAGAAAGATGATGCCTGAGCCGATAGCAAAGGTCAGCTTCATCCTTTATGGATCCTTCGCAAAGACCGGCAGGGGGCATGGAACTGACAGGGCCCTTCTTGGAGGCATCATGGGTTTTCAGACCGATGACCGCAGGATACCCGTATCCTATGAGCTTGCAGAGGAAGCTGGCCTTGAGTTCAGATTTATATTTGATACGAGGGAAGAGGACATATACCCCAATACTGTGGACATCAGCATGACAGGAGAGCAGGGATTTGCCCTCTCGGTAAGAGGAGAATCCCTCGGCGGAGGAAAGGTACGCATAAGCCGCATAAACGGTGTGGATGTAGACTTTTCCGGAGAATACAGCACCCTCATCGTGGTCCAGAAGGATAAGCCTGGCGTGGTGGCCCACATAACCAGGTGTCTCAGCGACAGAGGCATAAACATAGCCTTTATGAAGCTTTTCAGAGAGGCCAGGGGCGAAACAGCCTACAGCATAGTGGAATCGGATGACAGGCTGCCTGAGGACATTATCAAAAAGGTAAAGGAAAATAAATACGTAAAAGATGTCATGCTCGTACAGGCGTGACGGTATGGCAAAAAGCAGAGGACAGGATAAAGCTGCGCAGAAGCATTATCTGTAAAGCCTTCTTACACTATGAAGCAGGGGACAGGATCATATGGATTTTAAAAACGGAGCAGAGCTCCTTAAGCTCTGCAGGGATAAGGATGCAAGGATATCCGATATCATGCGATGGAGGGAAGCAGAGCTTTCTGAAACGGATATCAGTGAAGCTGATAAAAGGATGCATAAGGCCCTCAGCATAATGAGGGAAGCAGCGGAGGATCCTATAAAGGACCCCAGGAGATCCATAGGAGGACTCATCGGAGGAGAGGCAAAGAAGCTCAGGGATCATATGAGTTCCGGAAAGAGCCTTGTGGGAGGACTGGTATCCCGGGCCATGGCCTATGCCTGCGGAGTGCTTGAGGTCAATGCTTCCATGGGCCTTATAGTAGCTGCGCCTACTGCGGGCTCATCGGGGGTGGTCCCGGGAGTGCTGCTTTCCATACAGGATGAATACGGGCTTTCCGACGAGGATATCACTGCAGGACTTTTCAATGCGGCTGCCATAGGCTGTCTTGCCATGCGCAATGCTACCGTGGCCGGTGCAGTGGGAGGCTGTCAGGCAGAGGTGGGAGTTGCCTCCGCCATGGCTGCATCAGCAGCGGTGGAGCTTATGGGAGGACAGCCTGAGGCTTCCCTTGGAGCAGCCTCGATAGTGCTTATGGACATGCTGGGACTTGTCTGCGACCCGGTGGGAGGCCTTGTTGAATGCCCCTGCCAGCAGAGGAATGCTGCAGGAGCCTCGGTGGCCCTTACGGCAGCCGAGATGGTCCTGAGCGGCATAGAGCCCTTCATCCCCTTTGATGAGATGCTTTCGGCCATGTATCAGGTAGGAAGGAAGCTTCCTGCGGAGCTTCGTGAAACGGCTCTGGGAGGCTGCGCTGCTACGCCTTCGGGAAGCTGCTTTGGATGCGGGAAGCGATAAAGGCAGGGACAAAGATATTCATTAAAAAGGATCACATAAGATATTATAAAAGACCATTTCCCCCAGACCGCCGGGTTATAGCCCTCAGCCTGACCAGGAAAATGGTCTTTTTTCTTCGGATACGGAAGCTTTAAATGTGTGAGCCTAAAGATTTCTGGGGATCGCTGTCCGGATCCGAATGATGTAAGGTATTATCAGAAATTGAGCTTCATGTCATCGGGAAGGGTATCGAGGGAGGTATCCTGCTCGATAAGGTCACCTCTGTTGCCGTCCTGATCACTGTCATACTCATAGTAGTTTCCGTCATAGTATACGGGAGCGTGATCTGTGCCGTCCGCATATGCCCAGAACTCATTGTTCCTGATGATGATGTAGTTGCCGTCAGCATCCTTTACATATTTTCTGGAGCCGGTGACTTCAGTTCCGGTAGTACCTACAACGATATATTTTGCCTCTCCGTCCTCAGAGGGAACCTCGATAACGCCATATCTATAGTCATTTGAGGCTTTGAGAAGGAGGCCGTTCTGGAAATACTTGTTGGAGCTTTCCTCGATAGTACCTTCACCATAGGCTTTTCCTGAGGTCTTGAAGCCGAAGGTATAGGTATCATCATCGAGAGAGATATTGATACTCTTTCCTGTCTTCATGGCCCCGTCAGTTTCCTCGTCTCCGCTGAAATAGTATATGAGACTTTTTTCGCTTCGGACTGCCGCTTTGCGATGCCTAAAGTTGGAAATTTTGCAGCGGCTGTAATTCTGCGGGGAGGAACATGCATATCCATGGATAAAATGGTTTTTTATCTGACTGAAGACGCTTTGAGAGCAAATGTGCTTATGACATATCTGAAAAATGAAAGAATAGATATGACTGTGTTTAATGAGCTTGAAGAGTTATCAGCCAAAACTCCGGATATTGACCCCTGCCTTATACTGATGGATGAGGATACTGAGAAGAGGGGATGGACTGACAGGCTGAGGATGCTAAGGGGGAAAAGTAAGGCTTCGATTGGACTGCTGCTTGACAAGGATAACAGCCCTTTCGCTGGGAGCGGATATCTGCCTTAAAAAAGATATACAGGCAGTGGAACTGATAGCTCTCATCAAAGCGATAATAAGGAGAAGGGAACTGGAGATAGAGGATAGAGGGGTGGATGAACTGAGTTTCGGAGATCTCAGGCTCTGCAGGAGTGAGCATACAGCCTTTTCAGGGGATAAGCCTCTGGGACTCACGCCGAATGAATTTGACTTTCTGATCTATATGATGGAACAGGGCAGAGCCGTGACAAAGGAGGAGCTCCTTCTGGAGGTCTGGAAAACAGATGACAGCTATCTCCTTGTTAATGTGACGGGGGATCTGGTGAAGAGGCTCAGGAAGAAGCCCAGGAAGGTCGGAAGCAATGTATACGTGGCTGCGGTCTGGGGCTACGGCTACAGATTGGAACAAAGAACATCAGACATTGACAAATCGGCCTGAGATATTATAATGGGTACGTAAATCATAAACAGAGGCTAGGGGCGCGTAATGCTGAGATGGGGGTCATCATGACCTCGGTCCCTCATAACCTGAACAGGATAATGCCTGCGTAGGGAAGCTTGTGGATCTTTTCTGAAGGTCCATATATTATGCCCCTCCTTGTTGAAAAAGGAGGATTTTTTTATGTTTATCAATGCTGACGGCGGGCTTACGAGCCTGGGCTACATGGTATCGGGAGCAGTCATAGTGCTGCTTCTGCTCTGCATATTTGCTGTAAGAAGGAAGGATGAGGCTTTGCTTGGCGGAAAAGCCGGATCCAAGGGCATAAAGCAGCTCACCTTCTGCAGCATGTGCATCGCCCTCGCTGCTGTGACCAGTATGATCAAGGTGTTTGAATTTACCTATGGAGGCTCGGTAACACTCTGCAGCATGCTTTTTGCCATGCTCCCCGCCTGGTTTTACGGACCTGCCACAGGCTTTTTGTGCGGACTGATCTATGGACTCATCCAGTTCCTTCTGGGACCCTATTTCCTTACCTTTCCCCAGTTCCTGTTCGACTATATCTTTGCCTTTATGATAATGGGAGCAGCAGGCTTCTTTGCGAAGATGAAGAACGGCCTTATCATAGGCTATATCGTGGCCTGCCTTGGAAGATGGATAATGGCGACGATAGCGGGACTTATCTGGTATTCGCTGGGCACCGTGATCTGGGAGGGCTGGTCGCCTCTTCCCTATTCAATGGTATATAACATCATATATATCGGGGCGGAGATGATACTTACGGCGGTCATAATAAGTATTCCAGCCGTAAAAAATGTACTGCTTCGCATTAAGAAGGAAGCAAGAAGCTGATCAATGGGAAGAAACAGGCTGTGCCGGATGACCTGTAAGCAAATGTGATCACAGGTGACTGCTCGGCTAAGGGATATGTTTCAGAGAAAAAATGATCAGGCATGTGAGGCCGACATATGGGAGATTTCCCCATTCGTCGGCCTCTTTACTTGCTTAATGGCTCCTGTTAGGGTATAATTATTTGAGATTTTTTATTCGGAGGGAGCTATGGCTGACAATAATAATCGTGTGTCGCATGTGGTATATGAAAGAGATAACCTCGGAAGCGTCAAGATCGCTGATGATGTCATGGCGTGCATAGCAGGCCTTGCGGCCATGGAGGTAGAGGGAGTTGACAGCATGGCAGGCAATATCACCAGGGACATCCTTTCCAGGCTCAGCTCAAAAAACCTTTCAAAGGGAGTAAGGACAGACATAAACGGTGATGAGATCAGCGTGGATCTTACGCTGAACGTCAAGTACGGTTACAGTATCCCCAAGATATCGGCAGCGGTACAGGACAGGGTCAAGACGACCCTCGAGAACATGACCGGGCTCAATGTGATGAGAGTCGGGGTCAATATTGCCGGTGTCAACACCCAGGCAGACAGATGAGCGTTGGAGACAAGATGACAAGACATGAATTGAGAGACCAGACATTCAAGATGCTGTTTGGCATGGGCTTTCACGAGGGCGAGGACAGAGAACTGCCCCTTTACAACTATCTCAATGAGACCTGTGAATTTGAGCTTTCAGAGGAGGAGCAGAAGGAGATAGTTGACAGGGTGCTGGACATTTCAGATCATCTGCCTGAGCTGGACAGTGACATAGACCGGGTATCAGAGGGATGGAGGATAAGCCGCATGGGCAGGGCGGAGCTCAGCATACTGAGGCTTGCCCTTTACGAGATCAGATATGATGATACCGTGCCCGTGGGAGTAGCTATAAATGAGGCGGTTGAGCTTGGTAAGGAGTATTGCTCCGACGAGGCCCCGGCCTTTATAAATGGTGTGCTTGCACGTCTCGTGAGAGAGACCGAGGCCTGAGCTGTACATTGGAAACCTATAGAAAGAGATCATGACCGGAGTATATACAGTTTCGCAGATCAATGCGTATATCAGGAGCATATTTGTAAGGGATTTTGCCCTTTCCAATATCTGCATAGCAGGTGAGGTAAGCAACTGTAAGTATCATACTGCTGGTCATATTTATTTTACGCTGAAGGATGACGGGGCAGCCATAAGCTGCGTCATGTTTGCCTCAAACAGATCCGGCTTAAGCTTCCGCATCATGGATGGCCAGAAGCTGGAGGTCAGGGGCCAGGTATCGGTGTATGAAAAGAACGGCACCTACCAGCTCTATGCCAGGTCGGCAAGGCTTTCGGGCCAGGGAGAGCTTTATGAGCGATTCCTCATGCTCAAAGAAGAGCTTAAAGAGATGGGCATGTTTGATGAGATGTATAAGAAGCCCATCCCAGCCTATGCAGAGAGCATAGGTATAGTCACTTCTCCTACCGGAGCCGCCATACAGGATATCTGCAATATAGCGGGACGCAGGAATCCGTACACGAGGCTCATACTTTATCCCGCCCTGGTACAGGGAGAAGGGGCAAAGGAGGATATCTGCCGCGGCATAAGGAAACTGGACGCCATGGGCCTTGATGTGATCATAGTCGGAAGAGGAGGCGGATCCATAGAGGATCTGTGGGCCTTTAACGAGGAGGATGTAGCCAGGGCCATATTTGATGCGGACACACCGATAGTTTCTGCCGTGGGACACGAAACGGATTTTACCATAGCAGACTTTGTGGCTGATAAAAGGGCGCCTACACCCTCTGCAGCAGCAGAGCTCTGTACCTTCAGGTATGAGGATCTGGAAAGGGAACTAAGTGCCGGAAGGGACAGGCTGGATTCTGCCATCCAAAGGAAGCTCGAAGGAAAGAGACGGGCCCTGTATAACCGAAGGCTCAGGCTCCTTCCCCATGATCCGGCCTCGGTGCTGAAGGAAAGAAGGCTTCGCTTAAGGCAGCTTGAGAGCGGATATGAGAAGGCCCTAAGACTTCGCCTCCGGGATGCGAAAGCAAGAAAAGAGGCCTTTGCCTTTGATATTTACAGTGCCATAAGATCAAAGCTGACTGCCTCAAGGCATGGCCTTGAACTCAGGGCAGGAAGACTGGATGCTTCCTCGCCCCTTCGCCGTATCTCCGGAGGCTATGGCTATATCACAGGTGAGGACGGAAAAGCGATCAGATCCATACGTGAGGTCCAGGAGGGCGGCACTGTCAGGACCAGACTGAGGGACGGAAGCTTTATTTCTACGGTAAATACAGTAGAACGGCCTGGAAGGAAAATAAACAGTAAAGCAGAGAGGTCATATGAGAAAGGCAAAGGATGAGCAGAGCCCGGCGGCAAAGGCAAAGAGACCGGGCATAGAGGAAAGCTTCAGGCTTCTGGATGAGCTCCTTGAGCGTCTGGAGGACGAGGATACTCCCCTGGAGGAATCCTTTGAGCTCTATGAAAAGGGACTTAAGCTTATAAAGGGCGTGGAGTCACAGATAGATAAGGTGGAGCAGAAGCTCCAGATCCTCGGAACTGAAGAAAAAGAGGCCCTGATCGGGGACGATGACACCGAGGACGATGAGAAGGGAGACTGACCTGATGATCGACTTTGAAAAGGAATTACAGGATCGGACCAGACTGGTAAATGAAGCTATAGAAAAATTTCTTCCTGACGAGGAAGGCCCTCAGAAGACCATACTCAGTGCCTGCAATTATTCAGTACGAAACGGAGGCAAGAGGCTGAGGCCGATCTTCATGGAGTGTGCATACAGGCTTTCGGGAGGCTGGGATATGGAAAAGCTCTATCCTCTTATGACAGCCCTTGAGATGATACATTCCTCCTCTCTGGTGCATGATGATCTTCCGTGCATGGACAATGATGAGCTCAGAAGGGGCAAGCCCTCTACCTGGGCCAGATTCGGAGTCGATATGGGGACCCTTGCCGGAGACGGTCTGATGATATATGCCTTTGAAACCGGGCTTAAGTCGGAGCTTCCGGAGGATGTGAGACTGAGAGCCATAAGGATACTGGCAGAGAAATCCGGCATCTTCGGGATGATAGGCGGACAGACCGTGGATGTGGAGCTTACGGGAAGCATCCCTGATCCGGACACCCTTCGCTTCATCTATGAAAAGAAGACCGGGGCTCTTATAGAGGCAGCCCTCATGATGGGAGCAGTATGTGCCGGCGCCGGAGAGGAAACGGTGGAGCTTATGGAACGCATAGGCCGGGATATAGGTCTGGCCTTTCAGATAAGGGATGACATACTGGATGTCATATCTACCTCCTCTGAGCTTGGAAAATCGGCCCATGCAGATGACCGCAATGCCAAGATAACCTGGGTGACATTTTACGGACTTGAGCAGTCCGAGAAGGATGTCAGAAGGTTTACTGACAGGGCAATAGAAAACCTTGCCTCCATAGGTGAGGATGAATTTTTTGAAGAACTGCTCAGACAGCTTATAGACAGAAGCTTCTGAATCATCAATAAAGGATCGAAAGGCGCAAGTGATGCTCCTGGAACATATAAAGGATCCCTCCGACTTAAGAAAGCTGACCTACAGGCAGCTGGATGCTCTTTGCGGAGAGATCAGAACATTTATAATCGAAAAGACATCAAAGACGGGAGGACATCTGTCCTCCAATCTTGGGGTGGTGGAACTTACCGTAGCCCTTTTTCGCGTGCTCAATATGCCTAAGGACAAGATAATATGGGATGTGGGACATCAGTCCTACACCCATAAGATACTGTCCGGAAGGCGGGAGGAGTTTGACAGCCTGAGAAAGATGGGCGGCCTCTCGGGATTTCCCAAGCGCAATGAAAGCCCCTTTGATGCCTTTGATACGGGACACAGCTCCACTTCCATATCCGCAGGCCTGGGGATGGCCCAGGGGCGGGACATAAGGGGAGAGGATTATACCATAGTTTCCGTCATAGGAGACGGTGCCCTTACGGGAGGGATGGCTTATGAGGCCCTCAACAATGCCTCTCATATCAAAAAGAATTTCATAATCATCCTCAATGATAACGACATGTCCATCTCAAGGAATGTGGGAGGTATATCCAGCTATCTGAATGGGATACGTACCGACAAAGGATATAACAGCTTCAAAAAGGGAGTTGAATCCAGCCTCAAGTCCATACCCTATGTGGGTGACAGGATAGCGGACCGGGTGAAGAAGACCAAGGACAGCATAAAGCAGATGGTCATACCCGGCATGCTTTTTGAGGACATGGGCATAACCTATCTGGGACCAGTGAACGGGCATGACATAAGGGCCCTGGAAAAGGCCATAAAGGATGCAAAGAAGGTGGATCATGCCGTCCTCCTCCATGTCATAACGAAAAAGGGAAAGGGCTATAAGCCGGCGGAGAAGGATCCAAAGGCTTTTCACGGGGTAGAGCCCTTCAATATCAGGACCGGGAAGCCCGTTGAGCCAAAGACCGGCCCTTCATATACCGATGTTTTTTCAAAAAAGCTCTGTGAGCTTGCGGAAAAGGAAAAGGACATAGTTGCGGTGACTGCAGCGATGCCTGATGGTACGGGACTTTCAGAATTTGCTGCAAGGTTTCCTGAGAGATTTTTTGATGTGGGGATAGCAGAGGCCCATGCGGTGACGAGTGCCGCAGGTATGGCTGCAGCAGGACTGAGGCCTGTTGTTGCGGTCTATTCCTCCTTCCTGCAGAGAGCCTTTGATCAGATCGTCCATGATGTATGTCTCCAGAATCTTCCGGTGGTCTTTGCTGTGGACAGGGCGGGCCTTGTGGGATCCGACGGAGAGACCCACCAGGGTATATTTGATCTGTCATACCTCTGCGAGATACCGAATATGAAGGTGCTTGCTCCCAAAAATGCGGAGGAGCTTCGGGCTATGCTGAGCTACGCCTTCAGCCAGGGCGGTCCCTGTGCCATAAGATATCCCAGGGGAAAGGCCTATGAGGGACTTTCAGACAAGCTGGAGCCCATAGAGACCGGAAAGGCCGAGCTCATATGGCAGGGCAGGGATATAGCCTTCATGGCTCTTGGATCCATGGTGAGCACTGCAGAGCATATCTGCACCAAGCTGCGGGTCTCAGAGGGACTGGAGCCAACACTGGTAAATGCGAGATTTGCAAAGCCCGTGGACATGGACATGGTAAAGAGACTGCTCTCGACGCATCGAATACTGGTGACCCTTGAAGAAAATGTTGAGAGAGGAGGCTTCGGACAGGTGGTAAGCTGCTATGCCCAGAGCCGGAGAGCTTCCTGCAGGGTAGTCAATATAGCCCTGCCGGACGCATATATAGAACATGGAGATGTCACGCAGCTCAGAGCCATGCTGGGAATAGATTCAGACAGTATAATCGCAAAACTTAAGGAAGAAAAGGTTATCTGAAAGCATACAGGATGAGTAAGGAACAGAAGATAAAAAAAGAGAGGCTTGACGTGCTGGTATACGGCAGAGGCCTTGCTGCAAGCCGTGAAAAGGCCAGAGCGGAGATCATGAGCGGAATAGTCTACGTGAATGGTCAGAAGGAGGACAAGCCGGGAAGCATGTTTCCCGACGATGAGGAGCTTAAGCTGGAGATAAGAGGCAAGGCCCTTCCCTTCGTTTCCAGAGGAGGACTTAAGCTCGATAAGGCAGTAAAGGAGTTCGGACTGGATCTTTCGGGCTTCTGCTGCATGGATATAGGAGCTTCCACAGGAGGCTTTACGGACTGCATGCTTCAGTGCGGTGCCGAAAAGGTATTTTCGGTGGACGTGGGATATGGACAGCTGGACTGGAAGCTCAGGAATGATCCCAGGGTAGTATGTATGGAAAAGACCAATATCAGGTACATAAAGCCCGAGGATATAGGCGGTGAGAAACTGGACTTTGCCTCCTGCGATGTATCCTTTATCTCTCTTCGCAAGGTCCTTCCCGCGGTGAAGCCCCTGCTTTCCGGGAGAGCCCGTATGGTATGCCTTATAAAGCCCCAGTTCGAGGCAGGCAGGGAAGAGGTCGGAAAGCACGGAGTGGTGCGTGACATAAGGGTCCACAGGTCTGTGATAGATGGAATCTGGAGCTTTGCCGAGCAGGAGGGATTTACGGTTGAGGGGCTGAGCTTCAGCCCGATAAAGGGACCGGAGGGCAACATAGAATACCTTATCCTTCTGGGGCAGGACAGTGAGAAAAGCATCTCAGACAGGAAGGAGCAGCTTATAGACAGCATAACGGAGGCTGCCCACGGGGAGCTGTCCGACAAGAACAGAGGATAAAGCCGATGCAGGAGCATATAAGCTCCGGAGTGACATTGACGGGGACAGACAGTAAGGGTAATTTCATATGAAGAATTTTTTTATAATAGTCAATGCCGAAAAGCCGATAGCAGAAAAGACCAGACGTACCATTGAGGCATATCTTAAAAATGCTCCTTCAGGAGTAAGCTATGCCGTATGGGATAAGGAAAAGCAGGAGAGGTATGAGCTGCCGGAGGGCTGTGACTGTATCATAACCATAGGGGGAGACGGCACCCTGATCCAGGCTGCCAGGGGCACCGTAGGCTGCGGAGTCCCCCTGATAGGCATCAACAGGGGACATATGGGCTATCTCACTCAGCTTTCGGATGAACGCATGATAGTTCCGGTCCTCAAGAGACTGATAGATGATGACTATATGATAGAAGAACGCATGATGCTGGATGCTGAGGTGCTGAGACAGGGAGAGAGCATTTACGGAGGAGTGGCTCTCAATGAGGTGCTGCTCACAAGATTCAATTCCCTCAGGACCCTGAATTTCCAGGTCTATGTCAATGATACGATGCTCAATGAGTACAGTGCGGACGGCATACTTGCGGCGACGCCGACAGGATCCACTGCCTACTCTCTTTCAGCTGGCGGGCCCATAGCGGATCCTAAGGCCAAGATGATAATCCTTACACCGATCTGCTCCCATACGATCAATTCCAGGTCCATCATCTTTTCCCCCAATGACAGGATAAAGATAGTTGCCGGAAGCTCGGAGCAGCTGGTGGCCTGTGACGGAGAGTCAGTGCTGAGCCTGGAGAGGGGCGATGTGATATCCATAAGGATGTCAGAGCACGTGGCAAGGTTCATAAGGCTCAAGGAGGAATCTTTCCTGCATACTCTCAGGCAGAAGATGGCTTACGTATAAGATCGGCAAGGGCCTTTTAAATCTGATGAAGGCTCCAGAGGCCGTATTTTCATGAATAAATCTATTGAAGAGGACCAGATGAAGATAAGCAGACAGGCAAAGATAGTGGAACTGATAGGAAGATACCAGATAGAGACCCAGGAGGAGCTTTGTGAGCTGCTCAACAAAGAAGGATACGAGGTGACCCAGGCTACGGTATCAAGGGATATAAGGGCCTTAAAGCTTACCAAGGTGGTGGCTCCCAACGGAAAGCAGTGCTATAAATTCATAACCGATACCCAGGAGCTTTCCCAGAAGCAGATAAACATACTCAGGGACGGATTCGTATCCTGTGATATGGCACAGAACCTGCTGGTCGTAAGAACGGCGGTGGGGCTGGCCCAGGCCGTGGCGGCATCCATAGATGCCCTCAGCTTTGATGAGGTCATGGGCTGTATCGCCGGAGATGATACCATACTTATAGTTACCAGGACCATGGATGACTGCCTGGAGGTTATGAAAAAGCTGAGAAAGATAGTGGAAGAGGGCAGAGATGCTGGCAGAACTTAATGTCAAGGACATAGCGCTGATAAGGAAGGCCTCGGTCACCTTCGGAGAGGGCCTGAATATCCTTACGGGAGAGACGGGAGCAGGAAAGTCTGTGGTGATCGGATCGGCCATGCTGGCCCTTGGTGCAAAGGCCAGGGGGGACATGATACGAAAGGGTGCCGAATACGGCTATGCGGAGCTTATCTTCTTCATAAAGGATCAGGGGGAGAAGGAAAGGCTTGCCGCCATGGGCTATGCTCCGGATGAGGATGGGCAGCTTGTGATAAGCAGGAAGATAATGCCCCAGAGGAGCCAGAGCCAGATAAACGGAGAGACCGTTACCCTTTCAAGGCTCAGGGAGGTTTGTACAGGGCTGATAGATATTTACGGACAGGATGAGCACCGAAGCCTTATGTCTGAGGATGAACACCTGCGCATACTGGATGGCTTCATAGCTGATGAGATCCGGGAACTTAAGAGGGAGACCTCGGAGGCCTATGATGCCTACAGAGAGGCCCTCAGGAAAGAACGGAGCTTTGATATGGATGAATCTGAACGTCTCAGGGAGCAGGAACTCTGCAGATATGAGATAGATGAGATCGTGACTGCTGATATAAAGGACGGAGAGGAAGAGGAACTCAGCCGGAGATACCGCAGGCTTTCAAATCTGAGAAGCGTAGTGGAGGATCTGAGCCGCGCCGCAGAGTATCTGAGGGGACCGGGCTGTGCGGAGGCCATGGATGAGATAAGGGAAGCAGCCAGATATGATGCCGAGCTTACACATCTCTATGAAGAACTGTCGGATGCAGACGGGATCGTGGCTTCAGTGCTCAGGGAGATAGACGGATACATTGATGACGCGGACATTGACGGAAGGCTCCTTGCGGAGACGGAGGAACGCCTTGAGCTTGTGCGCAGGATGGAGCAGAAGTACGGAGGAAGCTGCGAAAGGATCAGGGCTTATCTGAAGAAGAGAGAGGAGCGCCTTGAACTCCTTTCGGATTATGAAAACCAGAAAAATGCAGCGGAAAAAGAACGGGAAGCCTGCAGAAAAAGGCTGGAGGAGGCCTGTGAGAAGCTCAGCAGCAAGCGCCGGGAAGGAGCGGAGAGGCTCTGCAGGGAAGTGACATCAGAGCTTCTGGAGCTTAACTTTTCGGATGTCGTCTTTGAGATGGATATAAGGAAAAAAGAACCGGGAAGGGATGGAGCCGATATAGCAGTATTTATGGCAGCTCTCAACCCCGGAGAGGATCCGAAGCCCCTTATGGAGGCAGCTTCGGGCGGAGAACTCTCCAGAGTGATGCTTGCGATCAAGACGGTGCTGGCGGAGACGGATGATATAGCTACCCTTATATTTGATGAGATAGACACAGGCATAAGCGGAAGGACGGCCCAGAAGGTCTCGGAAAAGCTCTGCCTGATATCCTCGGCCCATCAGGTCATCTGCATAACTCATCTGCCTCAGATTGCCGCCATGGCTGACTGCCATTATCTGATCAGCAAATCTGAGCAGGATGGAAGGAATGTCACGGACATAGAGCTCCTTCAGGATGAAGAATCTGTAGCTGAGCTTGCCAGGATGCTTTCGGGAGCGGAGGTGACCCAGTCCGTATATGAAAATGCCCGGGAAATGAAAAAGCTTGCCGCGGAGCTGAAGGAGAGGAAAAGAGCCGGAAGTCTCATGGTTCAAAAGTAAAGCACACAAAGAGGGGATGTTATGGTATAATTACCATAATTATATAATAACAAGTATTTTTCTTATGGAAACAGGGGTGTGTTATGAAGAATATTTTGATGCTTGCAAGTGAAGCGGCGCCTTTCATCAAGA
Source organism: uncultured Lachnospiraceae bacterium (assembly GCA_944382125.1). GTDB lineage: Bacteria > Bacillota > Clostridia > Lachnospirales > Lachnospiraceae > Avilachnospira. The sequence goes on along the minus strand of CALWMV010000002.1, from coordinate 28,835 downwards.
CGGGGGGACTTGCCGATGTGGCCGGATCGCTTCCCAAGTACATGGACAAGACATACTTTGACTGCCGCGTGATGATACCCAAGTATCAGTGTATGAAGGAGGAGCTTAAGAACAAGCTGGAGTATGTCACTCATTTCTACATGCAGTACCTTGGACAGGACAGATATGTCGGGGTGCTCAAGGCCGAGCATGAGGGCATAACCTATTATTTCATTGACAATGAATACTATTTCTCCGGTTATACTCCCTATGGAGACTGGCTCTGGGATATACAGAAGTTCTGCTTTTTCCAGAAGGCAGCGCTCAACTGTCTGCCCCTTATAGGCTTCAGACCGGATGTGATCCACTGCCATGACTGGCAGACAGGACTTGTGCCCGTTTATCTCCATGATTCCTATGCAGGAGGAGATTTTTACCGCGGAATCAAGACCGTATTTACCATACATAACCTGAAGTTCCAGGGAGTATGGGATATCAAGACCATCAGGGCCCTTTCAGAGCTTTCGGATTATTACTTCACTCCCGATAAGCTGGAGTCCTATAAGAACGGCAACATGCTGAAGGGAGGCGTTGTATACTCGGATGCCATAACCACGGTATCCAATACCTATGCCGAGGAGATCAAGACACCTTTCTATGGAGAGGGACTGGACGGACTTCTCCGTGCCCGTTCCAATTCCCTTAGGGGCATAGTCAACGGCATAGACTATAATGAATGGGATCCGGAAAATGATCTCAAGATAACAAAGCGCTACAATGCCCGCAACTTCCGTAAGGAGAAGGTGAACAACAAGCTTCAGCTTCAGAGGGACCTCGGGCTCAATGTGGACGGCGGGAAGTTCATGATAGGCATGGTATCCAGACTTACGGACCAGAAGGGACTGGATCTGATACAGTATGTAATGGATGAGCTCTGCCGTGAGGACACTCAGTTCGTGGTACTGGGCACCGGAGACGACAGATATGAAAACATGTTCCGTCATTTTGCCTGGAAGTACGGAGACAGGGTATCCGCTCAGATATATTATTCGGATGATATGGCCCACAGGATATATGCCTCCTGCGATGCCTACCTTATGCCTTCCCTGTTTGAGCCCTGCGGGCTTTCTCAGCTGATAGCCCTCAGATACGGCACGGTGCCTATCGTAAGGGAGACAGGAGGACTTAAGGATACCGTGGAGCCTTATAACGAGTACGAATCCACGGGAACCGGATTTTCATTCGCAAATTACAATGCTCACGAGATGCTTTCCGTAGTCAACTATGCAAGGAGCATTTATTACGGAAGGAAGCGTGAGTGGAACAAGATAATCGACAGAGGCATGGCCAGGGATTTCTCATGGACCTCCTCAGCACTCAAATATCAGGAGCTCTATGACTGGCTTATAGGCTGATACAGGAAGACACCAGATGACATTTTTAGCTGATTTGATCTCAAATAAGACACTTATGGCAGCCTGCATAGCGTGGCTTTTGGCTCAGCTCATCAAGACTGTCATAGATCTGGTGCTTTACGGATCCTTTAATCCGGAGAGGATGGTGGGATCAGGCGGCATGCCAAGCTCCCATTCATCCACTGTGTGCGCCCTTGCCACGACCTCAGTGCTTCAGTACGGGGCGGCCTCCTTCCAGTTCTCAGTGACCTTCATACTTGCCATGGTGGTGATGTATGATGCTGCAGGGGTAAGGAGAGAGACCGGAAAGCAGGCAGTGGTGCTGAACAGGCTGCTTCGGGATACACCGCTTCCCTGGACGGAAGACATCCTTGATCAGAATCTTAAGGAGCTTGTGGGGCATACGCCTCTTCAGGTCTCTGCGGGTGCAGTGCTGGGAGTGGCCGTAGCTTTGTTCATGTGGTTCGTGGTCTATGCCTGATCGGACGGAGAGTTTTATTTGAGGATATTTTCTGTAATCAAAAAAAGAACATACAGTTTAATTATGACAGTGGCGATACTGACGGTATCGTCACTGTCGATGTCTGCCTGCAAAGGCCTTGAGCTTGAAAACAAGACCCAGCAGGTGGATGGCTATACCGAGAGCCAGGCTATGATAGTCCTGGCAAATGAACGCAACCGTTATAAGGAGGCCTATACGGCTTCCATACTCACTGCCTCAGTGGGAGACGGAGGAGAGAGCTTTGAAGAGGTGCTGACCGATAATGTAAGGGAGTATCTTGAACAGGTGAGGCTCCTCTGCATGATGGCAGATGAGAGAGGGATCACTGTCACCAGCCAGGAAAGGGATCTTATCAGGGAGCTGAGTGAGACCTACTATTCCATGCTGAGCGGGGAGGACCTCAGCTATATAGGCTGCAGCGTGGAAGATGTGCAGACCGTCTATGAGGATCTTTTTCAGGCCACGAAGCTGATAAATGAGCTTACAAAGGAGGCCCAGAGCGAGATCAGTGACTCGGAAGCAAAGGTCATAGAGATACAGCAGATAGGTACCTCAGATCTCAGGAAGGCTCTGGCCATACTGAAGCTCTGCAAGATAGACGGCGCGGATTTTGCAACCATGGCAAGCCGCTACACGGAAACGGATACGGTAACACTCAAGCTGATGAGAGGGACTCTGGGAGGGCTTTATGAGGATACGGCTTTTTCCCTGGATGAAGGGGAGATATCCAATATTATAGAGACCGGGGGCATGTATTATATAATCAAATGCACCGACGGTTATGATGAGGAAGCGACTCTGGAGAGGAAATCCATGCTTGAGGATGCAATAAACACCAGTGCCTTTTCGGAGGAGTACCAGAGTTATAAGGAGGAGCACAATATCCGCTTTGCGGAACGGTTCTGGAGGGATGTGGACCTTCAGAACGGAGAGCTTTCAACTGTGGATAACTTCTTCGAACTTTATGAACAGAAATTCCCGGATTAGGGCAAAAGTGGGGGACAGCATCCGTTCCGGACGGAAAAATCGCCTGAAAAATGGCTGAAAAGGGGTCAAATCGCCTGTTTTTGTTGAAAAAAAGCTCTTTTGGAGTTATACTGAAACGAGCTTTGATATGATATATCATATGGAGGGGATATGGAAAAGAGATACATACTCTTCGATCTGGACGGTACTCTTACCGCTTCATACGAGGGTATAATAAATGCTTTTGTCTATTCGCTCAGCAAATTCGGGATCGAGCCCAAGGCTGACAGATTCAATGAAGTCATAGGGCCGCCCCTCAGACACACATACATGGATATCTATGGCATGTCGAGGGAAGAGAGCGAAGAGGCGATCAGGTTTTTCCGTGAGTATTATAATGAGAAGGGCTTATTTGAGAACAAGCCTTATGACGGCATCATAGATATGCTGCATACTCTCTATGCTCATGATAAGAAGCTGATGATAGCAACGGCAAAACAGGATAACATAGCGGAGAGGATAGCTGACCATTTTGGCTTTTCTCCTTATCTGTGCTTCATAGCAGGCACTACCTCTGATTTTGCATCAGAGGACGGAGGAAATGTCAGGGCCAGCAAGGAGGATGTCATCAGATACATCCTTTCTTCAAATGATATAAAGGATCCGGAGAAGGCAGTCATGATAGGCGACAGGGCCTATGACATAAGCTCAGCCAAGAAGTTCGGACTTCAGACCGTGGGAGTGCTTTACGGATACGGCACCGGGGAGGAGCTTTTGTCTGCCGGAGCCGATTATCTGGCCAAGGATCCAAGGGATATCGAAAGATACATCATCGAAGGCTGATACCGGCCGCTGCCGGAGGGAGACGCTTTGGGCGTCTCTTTTTTGTTGGAACAGTGAGTGGATGAAAAGAAGATCACTGCGGCGATACTGATGCTTCAGGCTTCTCTTTTTTATCGTGAACAGTAGCGATGGGATATAAAATATGATAAAATTAAATAACTTTGTTTTTTTATGAGATTGATGGAAGAGAAGGATATGCGCGAAAAGATCAACAGACTTGCAAATGGCATATTGGACAGGGAGATACCTGAGCTCACACTGAGTCCGGAGCGTTTTGATGATGTGCTTCCGGCAGATCTCAGGCGCAGATATGACCTTGTCATAGACACGGATGGGATATTCAGATTGAAGGGACTCTGCTATTCGGATGATCCCAGGGTAAGGCCCGAGACCAGGGCTTTTATGGGCAGGAGATGTCATGTGGTGTTCTGTGTTGACACATCCTTCATTAAGCCCGGTGAGACCATTGAAGGGAGCCTGAGTCTTATCACCAATGCGGGGGAGCTGAGTCTGCCCTATCATTTTGATGTTGCCAGCGAAGCCTCTCAGGGGGTACCTGATTATCTTGCAGAACTGAGGGATGGAGAGGAGCTCTTTGAGGGAGATGCCGAAGAAGCCTTTGGGGAGGATGGAAGTGCAGCATCGGAGCCTGAAGCGGATCAGGAGGATGCAGGAGAAGAAGAGTACCTTGCGGCCCTGGCCGAAAGACTGCCTGAGGATGATGAGCTGCTTTCAGAGCTCTGCGGACTGCTGATCAGCATGGATAGGACCGATGGCTTTGCCTTCAGCGTATACAGAGAAGCGGTGCTTCGGGATATTAAGCTTACGAGGCTTTATGAGTATTATATATATTCCTGTCCCGAGGATCTTTCTGAAGAGATGCCCAGGAGCGTGCTCCTTTATTTTTCTTATGACAACAGCCTTGAGCCCTCAAGGAAGGAAGGACTTTATAAAAACATCCTCATGTATCAGGATCCTGATTCGGAGCTTTATGCTTCCTATGAGCCCCAGATCAGGGACTATGCCATGGCTTCAATGTTTGAAAGGCGCATAGATGAAAAACTGGCCCTGATATATGACCGTATGATATATCCGGATATGGTGGACAGGAAGGCTGCCATGATACTTCCCGATATACTCAAAAGCCATCATATAAGCCTGGCTGACAGGAAGGCGGCCTATGTTAAGCTCCGCTGTCCTCAGCTGAGCTATGAGGAGCGATATCCCATCAGGGATCATTCAGCCTATGTGCCCCTTTATTTTGAGGACACCAGGATCGTATTCTGTGATGCGGCGGGCAATGAGCTCAATGTACGCTCCTATGAGGATAGGGCCATGATGAACAGGCCCGATCTCTTAAGGCGCTGCTTTGAAATATATCCGGATCACCCCATGCTTAAGCTGGCTGCAGCCAGGAATGTGCTTAAGAAGGGGGCTGCTGACGAGACAGAGGAGGAGATCCTCAGAGATGCATACAGGAGCCTGAAGCTTTCAGTGGAGTTCCGGGAGGAAGTGATAAGGGAGCTCTGCAGAAGGGAGGGCGGTTCAGCAAGCTTTAGAAAAGAGGATCTGGATCCCTATACGGATGATATAAGAGGCCTTATATATTCCGCCCTTATCAGAGATGGATATTATGAGGATGCCTACCTCAGACTGAGACGCTACGGCACCGACATCACAGGTGAGGAGGAACTTGGAGAACTTGTTTCTTACCTCGCAGGCTCAGGAAGCATACCGGTGATACAGGGAGAAACCGATGAATTTTTCACTCTGATGTGCAGGAAGGCCTTTTGTGAAGGACTCAGGGATAAGGCGGTCACGGCTTTCCTTGCCAGGGAGTATGAAGGTTCCACCGAAGAGATGTATGAGATACTTGAGGCCTGCAGAGAGCTTGGCTGTGATACGGGCGAGCTTCCGGAAAAGGTCCTTACCTCAAAGCTTTTTGCAGGCACAGGGGAGCACCTGGATGAGAGCTTTAACATGTACATCCGTAAGGGAGAGCAGAAGGAGGTCATCATAAGGGCCTATCTTACGGTAAGGTGCAGCGAGTATTTTGAAAAAGAAGATGAGAGCCTTGCTGATGAGTTCTTTGATATACTTTATTCCTATGTGAGCTCGGCTGAGGATTACTCCAAGCTGCCGGATATCTACCTTCTGGCGCTTACAAAGCATTATCAGGAAAAGGAGAGCCTGCTGCCCAATGAGACCGAGCTTTGTCAGAAGCTTACGGATATACTGATAGGCAATGGCCTGATATTCAGGTATACCAAAGCCCTTAAGAAAAAGATCGTCATCCCCAAGGAGATCTGCGAGAGATATTATATCGAATATCATGGCAGCAGGGAGGCACCGCCGAGGCTTTATGTCAGGATCTCCCCCGAGGATAAGGATTATCACAGGGAGGAGATGCGGAGGGTATACGGCGGCATATATGTTGCCGGCACTGTCCTTTTTGTGGAGGATGAGCTGCACTATATGATATATGATGACAGCGTTTCGGATTCCACGGTGCAGGAGGGGACCATAAGCGTCAAAAAACTGCACAGCAGGGAGGACGACAGGTATGCGATGCTGGACCGCATGACCAAGGAGCTTAAGGAACAGGATGCTTCAGCTCTTTCTGAGGACATGAAGGAGTACATGGTCAGGGACAGACAAAGAAGAGCTTTATTTGATATCGGGTAATGGATATGGGTTTGAATATAGGCATAGACCTGTGTGATGATCACCTGGCCATATATGTTTCCGGCGAGGATAAGGTAAGCATATGGCCCACGGTGATATGCAGGGAAAAAAACAAAGAAAAATGGCATATAGGAGAAGAGGCCTACAGACAGGCTCTGTCAGGAAAGGGAGTACTGACGGACAAGCTTATAAGCCTGCTTTTAAAGGATGGAAGGTCTACGGTGAGCGGAAGGACCTATACTGCAGAGGAGCTTTGTGCTAACCTTCTTGGAAAGGCAATTTCAGAAGCTATTGCGGACAGGGATATCTCAGAGATTGAAAACCTCTGCCTGGCTCTTCATGAGCCTCTTCCCGGTCTGATGGACAGTGTAAGCAAAGCCCTCCTCTCTATTGGCATAAAGGAAAAGGCTATAAGACTGATAAGTCACTCGGAGGCCTTCATACGCTATATGCTTTCAAAGGACAAGGAGCTTTACAACAATACGGTGGGGCTTTTTGATCTTTCCGAAGGCAGCCTTTCATATTTTGAATTCAGGATGATAAGGGGACTCAGCCTGCGGACTGTGATCTGCAATGGAACTGATATGGAAGAGGCCTTTCATCTTGACATACTGCGTAATGAATCCGGCAGGAAGCTGGCAGACCACATACTTGCGGAATGTGCGAGAAAGCTTATGGAAAAGAAGATATTTTCCTCTGTTTTTCTTACAGGCAAGGGCTTTGAGGAGCTGGAGTGGGCAGAGGAGTTCAAGGAATTTATCTGCAGGCGCAGGCGTGTGATATACGAGGACGGCATATTTGCAAGGGGAGCAGCCCTGGCAGCAGAGCTCTGTGCAGAAGGCGGCGGAGAGGATGAGCTTCTTCTCTGTGATACCAGGATCCCTGCAGAGATAAGCATGGATGTGTCCGTGGAAGGAAGGCCCAACAGGCTGATCCTTGCGGCGGCAGGCACGCCCTGGTACGGATATACGGCCCATGCAGAGTTCATACCCCAGGGGCAGACCTCAGTGGATATAGATGTCAATCCCGTGGACAGACATATCCAGAAGCAGAGAAAGACCGTGGAGCTTTCGGCATTTCCGGAAAGACCTGACAGATGTACAAGGGTATCTATGGATATGAAGCTTGGCGGAGCCCGCAGGGCGGAGCTTTGCTTCAGGGACCTCGGTTTCGGAGAGTTTTTCCCCGGAACTGATACAGAGATAAGATCGGAGATAGAATTCTGATGGCACTCATATTATGCAAGCAGAGGGCTTCAGTGCCCTATTATTACGAAAAGCTGAATCTAAGGATATGGTCATCCCAGGAGCTGTGCTATCTGATATATAATTTTCCGCTGATGGTGTCCGAGGACTTTATAGATGAGGATCTCTGTGACTGGATCGGAAGGGAGCTTCGGGAGAAGAGCCTTTCCCTGCGTCTTCGTGAATCCATGGAGAACGGGGAGACGGAAAATAACATGCTTCTCATGATACTTTCCTCCTGCGGATACTATACGAGGAATGAGATAAATGCTTACATGGACAGACTCATGGAGATAAGCAGACTGGATCATCCCTCCTATCTGAGAGAGGTGGGAAGGAGCCTTTTCAAGGCTGACAGGCTGGACCCTGCCTATGACAGATTTGAGGAAGCCATGAAGGCTGCAGATGAGGAGATGCGGAAGGCCCAGGACCCTCAGAAGAGGGAGAGGATGCTCCGCATGAAGGCGGACAGCTATCTGGACATGGCCGTAGTCAGGATATTGTTTTTTGAGGATAAAAAGGCCCTGGAGCTGATACTTCAGTCAGAGCTCTGCCTTAAAACGGACAGGGCCAGGGAGATGAAATATCTGCTGACGGGAGATTCTGAGCTTTCTGATGATGATAAAAAAAGACTTGACATCAGAAAGGAAGAACTTAAACTTAAGATATTATCCGAGGAGGAGCAGAACGGCACCGGAGCGATATTCAGAAAGGACCCCGTAAAGGCCTTAAGGGAAGCCGGAGAGCTGCTCGGAAGGTTAAAAAAGGAATATAGGCGTATGCTGTGATAAAGCGGAGGCAGATCATATGACAGAACTTTCAAAGACCTATGAACCTCAGAAGATGGAAAAGAGGATATATGAACGATGGAAGAAGATGGGATATTTCCATGCAGATGCGGACTCTCCCAAGAAGCCTTTTTCCGTCGTGATGCCCCCTCCCAATGTCACGGGACAGCTCCACATGGGACATGCCCTGGACAATACTCTTCAGGATGCACTTTGCAGATATAAGAGGATGCAGGGATATGAGGTACTCTGGCAGCCGGGAACGGACCATGCGGCCATAGCTACCGAGGTGAAGGTCATAGAAAAGCTTAAGAAGCAGGGTATAGAGAAGCAGGATCTCGGAAGGGAAGGCTTCCTTAAGGAGGCCTGGGCCTGGAAGGAGGAGTATGAGAGCAGGATACTCAGCCAGCTTGAGACCCTCGGAGCTTCTGCTGACTGGGACAGGCTCAGATTCACCATGGATGAGGGCTGCTCAGATGCAGTCACGGAGGTGTTCATAAAGCTCTATAACAAGGGCTACATATATAAGGGCAGCCGTATAATCAACTGGTGCCCGGTATGTCAGACCTCGATCTCCGATGCAGAGGTGCTGCATGAGGATCAGGAGGGATATTTCTGGCATATCAACTATCCGATCGTGGGAGAAGAGGGAAGATATGTGGAGATAGCCACCACCCGTCCGGAGACCATGCTGGGAGATACTGCTGTGGCTGTCAATCCCACGGATGAGAGATATAAGGATCTTGTGGGAAAGATGCTGAAGCTTCCCCTGACCGACAGGGAGATACCCGTTATCGCAGATGAATATGTGGATAAGGAGTTTGGGACGGGCTGCGTAAAGATCACTCCCGCCCATGACCCCAACGACTTTGAGGTGGGAAGACGTCATGATCTGCCGGAGATCTGCATTATGCATGATGATGCCACGATAGACTGCCCTGGCTCAAAGTATGACGGCATGGATCGTTATGAGGCCAGAAAGGCCATGGTAGAGGATCTGGAGAAGGAGGGACTCCTTGTCAAGGTGGTACCTCATACCCACAGCGTCGGCATACATGACAGATGCCGCACTACCATAGAGCCCATGATAAAGCCCCAGTGGTTTGTCAGGATGGACAAGTTTGCCGAGGACTGCAGGAAGGTACTGGAGTCGGGCGAGCTGAGATTTGTTCCCGACAATTATTCCAAGACCTACCTTAACTGGGTCAACAACATGCGTGACTGGTGCATATCCAGGCAGCTTTGGTGGGGGCACAGGATACCGGCTTATTACTGTGATAAATGCGGAGAGATAGTAGTATCAAAGGAGAAGCCTGAGGCATGTCCGAAGTGCGGATGCAGGGAGCTTACCCAGGACGAGGATACCCTCGATACCTGGTTTTCCTCAGCCCTCTGGCCCTTCTCTACGCTGGGATGGCCGAAGGATACAAAGGAGCTCAGGAAGTTCTATCCTACGGATGTGCTCGTCACAGGCTATGACATCATATTCTTCTGGGTCATCAGGATGGTATTTTCAGGAGTGGAGCAGACCGGAAAGTCTCCCTTCCACACTGTATTGATACATGGCCTGGTCAGGGATTCCCAGGGAAGGAAGATGTCCAAGTCCCTGGGCAACGGCATAGACCCCATAGAGGTCATAGACAGATACGGAGCGGATGCCCTGAGGGGAGCCCTCCTTACCGGCAATGCACCCGGAAACGATATGCGCTTCTACTGGGAAAAGGTCGAAAATGAGAGGAACTTTGCCAACAAGGTATGGAATGCCGCAAGGTTCATCCTCATGAACATGGATAAGGCCAGGGAGGAATACGGAGCAGAGCTGGATCCCATACTCAGGGATGCGGGAAAGAGCGGAGAGAGGGGAGCTATCCCCGGGGGCATGGCTCTCGAGCTTCCGGACAAGTGGATCCTTTCCAGGGTCAATGAGCTCAATGAGAAGATAGCCTCCAATATGGATGCCTTTGAGCTCGGCGTAGCCCTTGACAATGTCACCGACTTTATCTGGGATGAGTACTGTGACTGGTATATAGAGATGGTAAAACCCAGGCTTTACGGAACGGACAGGGCTTCAAAGGAGGCTGCGCTCTGGACCCTCAAGACAGTACTTGTGGATGCGCTGAAGCTCCTTCATCCCTTCATGCCTTTCATCACTGAAGAGATCTATGACAGCCTTACGGATGAGGAATCCATCATGATCTCCGAATATCCGGTAAGGAGAGAGGACTTCTCCTTCAAAAAGGAGGAGCAGAGAGTCGAGCATATCAAGGAAGCCGTGAGGGCAGTCAGGGCAGTACGCAAGGAGATGAATGTACCCGCCGGAAAGAAGGCCCAGGTCTATGTGCTTACCAATGATGAGGAGCTGAGATCAGGGCTTGTAGGAAGCGAGGATATATTCAGACTTCTTTGCGGAGCATCGGGAGTAAGGAGTGCAGGCTCTGCAGACGAGCTCCCTGAAAACTGCGTTTCCTCGGTTATCACGGGTGCGACCATATATATGCCTCTTTCTGAGCTGGTGGATACAGCCAAGGAGAGGGAAAGGCTTCAGTCCGAAAAGGACAGACTGCTGGCGGAGCTCAGAAGGTCGGAGGGAATGCTCTCCAATGAGAAGTTCCTCAGCAAGGCTCCTGCCGCAAAGGTAGAGGAAGAAAAACAGAAGAAGGTCAAGTATGAGGAGATGCTCAGATCCGTGGAGGAGAGGCTTTCTGCTCTCTGATAAAGGATATGGCATTCCCGGCAGACCGTCCCATGGGCGGCAGGCTGCCAGGGCATACTTTTCAATATCAAAATGGAGGATACGGATATGTCTTATGTAGATGAAGTGCTGGCTTCGGTAAAAGCCAAAAACGCATCAGAGCCTGAATTCATCCAGGCCGTTACGGAGGTCCTTGAATCCCTTCGTGCAGTAGTGGATGCAAATGAAGAGAAATACAGAAAATATGCTGTCCTTGAGAGGCTTGTTGAGCCCGAGAGGATAATAAGCTTCAGGGTACCCTGGGTGGATGATAAGGGCGAGGTCCATGTGAACAGGGCATACAGAGTAGAATTCAATTCTGCCATAGGACCCTACAAAGGAGGACTTCGTTTCCATCCTTCGGTCAATCAGGGAATACTCAAATTCCTTGGATTTGAGCAGGTATTCAAGAATTCCCTGACCAGCCTTCCCATAGGCGGAGGAAAGGGAGGCTCTGATTTTGATCCCAAGGGTAAGTCCGACAGAGAGGTCATGGCCTTCTGTCAGAGCTTCATGACTGAGCTCTACCGCCATATCGGCAAGGATACTGACGTCCCTGCAGGTGATATCGGAGTCGGAGGAAGGGAGATCGGATATCTCTTCGGACAGTATAAGAGGATAACCGGACTTTATGAGGGAGTCCTTACAGGAAAGGGACTTACCTACGGAGGCTCCCTGGCACGTACCGAGGCTACGGGCTATGGCCTCATATATATACTTGAGGAGATGCTCAGGCATAAGGGAGATTCGGTAAAGGGCAAGAAGGCAGTCATTTCAGGCTCAGGCAATGTTGCGATCTATGCCTGCCAGAAGGCCCAGGAGCTTGGAGCCAGGGTCATCACCATGTCAGACTCCAACGGTTATGTGGTAGATGAGAACGGCATAGACCTGGCTGTTGTAAAGGATATAAAGGAAGTAAAGCGGGGACGCATAAAGGAATATGCAGACAGAGTTCCCGGAGCCAGCTATCATGAGGGCTGCAGCGGAGTATGGGGAGTTCCCTGTGACGTGGCTCTGCCCTGTGCGACTCAGAATGAGATCGATCTCGAGAGCGCAAAGAAGCTCGTTGAGAATGGATGTACCTCTGTGGCAGAGGGAGCCAATATGCCTTCGACCCTTGAGGCTTCAAACTATTTCCTGGAGAAGGGACTTAACTATATGCCCGCAAAGGCTGCCAATGCAGGCGGCGTAGCCGTATCAGCACTGGAGATGAGCCAGAACTCAGAGCGTCTTTCTTGGAGCTTTGAGGAGGTGGATGAGCGTCTCAAGGGCATCATGGCAAATATATACAGGATGACCAGCGAGGCAGCAAGCAAGTACGGACACGAGGGCAACTTTGTGATCGGAGCCAACATAGCCGGTTTTGAGAAGGTAGCCGAGGCCATGATAGCTCAGGGCATCTGCTGATAGTTATCATCAGGGCAGCCTTTACAGGTACTGCCCTGATATTTTTATGTAAAGGATCATGAATAAGGAGACCATCTACGACAACAGGATACTTCTGGTCGATGACAATGAAGAGCTTCGATCCATGCTGAAGAAGGCCCTTAATAAGGAGGGCTATGAAAGGGTGGACACGGTGGGAGACTGCCGCGGGGCCCTCAGGGCCCTGGAGCAGGAGAGACCGGATTTTATCATATTGGATATAAATCTGCCTGACGGGGACGGCTTTTCCCTGATGAAGAAGATAAGGGAAAGGGAGGACTGCAGCGATATACCCGTCCTTTTTCTCAGTGCCAGGGACAAGGATGCGGACAGACTCACGGGACTTGGCCTCGGAGCCGATGACTATATGGTAAAGCCCTTCCTGAAGAAGGAGCTCCTGCTCCGTATGCAGGCCATACTTAAGAGGAGCTATACCTACGGAAGGGAAGAGAAGGTTCCGGAAAACAGGACCTTCATGCTGGGAGATCGGATGGTGGATCTGGACGCGGCCACAGTGACCCACGGTGATAAGATCGAAAGCCTGACGGTCAAGGAACTCAGGATACTGGAGACCTTGCTGGCCAGCAGAGGCAAGATAGTTACCTTCGACAATCTCTGCAAGGCCGTCTGGGATGCCCAGTATTATACTTATGAAAATACGGTGATGGTGCATATGCGCCGGCTCAGGGAAAAGGTGGAGGAGGATCCTTCCAGCCCCAGATGGATAGTTACCCAGAGAGGCATAGGATATAAGCTTAATACGGAGGAAGCGGTAAGGAAAAGTGAAAGCAGAAGATAAGAGCGGTATCTACGGATCCAGGATGTTCAGGAGGATGCTGCTGCTTACGGGGATACTCTGCACCCTGCTTTTTGCAGGAGCTTCACTGCTGCTTACCGGGGTGCTCTCCTTCGGGCTGAGACCCGCAGCGGCAGAGATACTTCTTTTGATCCTCTGCCTTGCCGGATATATCCTGCTGATGCTTATGGGACGGGCTTATTTCCGTTCCATGAATTCCCTCGGCGAGGGCATAAACCGACTTTCTGAAGGAGAGCCTGTCCATATCTATGATGAAGGCATGCTGCATGAGCTTATCTCGAGCCTCAATAAGGCCTCTGAGATACAGCAGGAGCAGAAGAGGAGCCTGGAAAAAAGGGATGACCTCCGGATGGAATGGATCCGCGGGGTGTCCCATGACATAAGGACTCCCCTGTCCATGGTCATGGGCTATGCAGAGGATCTGGAGGAGGATGAAGAGCTTACGGCGGAGCAGCACAGCATGGCCTCCTCAATAAAGGAACAGGCACTCAGGATAAAGGAGCTTATAGAGGATCTCAATCTTCTGTCAAAGCTGGAATATAAAAGTCAGCCCCTCAGGCTTTCGGACTGCAGTCCTGCCGGGCTGATAAGAAATGTGGCGGCGGAATTCATGAACCGGGACAGCTTCGTTCCAGACCAGGGAGGCGAGCCCATACTCATGGGACGCTTTGACATAGAGCTTGTGCTTCTTCCTGAATTTGAAAAGCTGAGCATCCCCATGGACATGAACCTGATAAAGAGGGTGCTTCAGAACATCATAGGCAACTCCATACGCCATAATCCTGAGGGCTGCAATATAATGATATTCGCCCGAAGGACAGGAGACCGGGCAGTTATAGATATAAGCGATGACGGTACGGGGATCCCGGAAAGGGTGGCGGCCTGCATCAATTCCTATGGCAGCGAGATGAGGGCGGAGGCAGCTGAGTCCCATACCATGGAGGATGAGGACAGGAAAGAGAGTCCGGCCATACCTCACATAATGGGCATGAGGATAGCAAAGCGGATAATGCTTTCTCACGGAGGAAATATGATGGTGAAGCCGGATCTTCATACCGTAAGCCTCATACTTTGGGCAGACAATAAAAAAACAGAAGAGGTAATTTTATGAAATTTGTATATCCAGGGATCATCAGGGAAAACGAGGATGGCAGCTTTTATGTAAGATTCCCGGATCTGGAGATGTGCGAAGCTGTCGGAAGCAGTCTTGAGGAGGCCCTTGAAAGGGCGAAGGATGCAGAACGCAGCTGGATAGAGCTGGAGCTTTCCGAGGAGGACCCGGAGCTCCCGGCAAAGAGCGGAGCCTATGAGCTGGAGCTTGCAGATAATGAGAGGCTTCAGGACATATCCGTAAATATCAGACTGATGGAAGGATATGACGAGTAGGGACAGCGGTATATGACATATACAGATATTTTTCTGATCGGCGTAGGATTGTCCATGGATGCCTTTGCCGTATCGATATGCAAGGGAATGGCCATGCAGGGCTTCAGGCCCGGCAAGGCCCTTGTGATAGGAATGTGGTTCGGAGCATTTCAGGGCATAATGCCCGTACTGGGCTTCCTCCTCGGAAGTGCAGTGAGCGGGCTGATAAGCAGATATGCCGGAGTGGTAGCCTTTGTGCTGCTCCTCATCATAGGGCTTGGAATGATAAGGGAATCCAGGGATGAGGACAGCGGAAGCTATGGGGATGATACTTCATTTTCAGTCATGCTGGCAGCTTCGGTGGCCACCAGCATAGATGCCCTGTCAGTGGGAGTTACCTTCTCAGCCTACAGCATAAGAATAATACCAAGTGCAGTCATGATAGCCGCAACGACCTTCATCATATCCTTCGCCGGAGTGAAGATAGGTTCGGTATTCGGGGACAGATTCAAAAGCAGGGCGGAGCTTCTTGGCGGAGTCATACTTATACTTATAGGGATCAAGCTGCTTCTTGGGATATAAGGATCCCGGAAAGAGGAAGCATCCGCTTTGATAATGAAAGGAAATATTATGGAGCTTAAGATAGAAAAGGCCTGTATGCGTGATCTTCAGGAGATCAGGGAGATATATGCCAATGCCAGGACCTTTATGGCAGAAAACGGCAACCCGGGACAGTGGACGGGAGGTTATCCCACGGATGAGATACTGATCAATGACATAGAGCTCGGACAGCTTTATGTGGCCAGGCCTGCCAGCGGAAACAGGAATATAGCCTGCGTCTTTGCATTTTTTGTCGGGCTGGATCCTTCATATTTCAGCATAGAGGATGGAGCCTGGCTCAATGATGCAGAGTATGGCGTGATACACAGGGTAGCCGTGGCAAAGTGGGCCAGGGGCAGGGGCGCAGCCCTTTTCTGCCTGGAGCACTGCTTCGAGATATACGGAAATGTCCGCATAGACACCCATGAGAACAATATACCCATGCAGGGCCTCATTGAGAAATGCGGCTTCAGAAGATGCGGCATAGTCCATATGGCAGATGACGGGACTCCGAGGATCGCATACCAGAAGTGTGCATCCCTGATACTTGCCTCCAACTCTCCGAGGAGAAGGGAACTCATGAAAAAGCTTCAGCGGCCCTTCTTTGTGGATCCCGCAAGATCTGAGGAGGAACTCCCCGGAGATGTGAAGACTGAGGATGCAGCCCTTTATCTTTCCGGAAAGAAGGCAGAGGAGGTATATGAACGCTATAAGGGCAAGGGAGCCACTGTCATAGGCTCAGATACTGTAGTGCTGCTGGATGGACATATATATGGAAAGCCCAGGGATGAGGAGGATGCCGCAAGGATGCTCAGGGAGCTTTCCGGCAGGACCCATGAGGTCAGGACCGGAGTGACCATCATAACAGATAAGGGCAGGGAAAGCTTCAGCTCTGTTTCAAAGGTGAGCTTCTATGAGCTGACGGAGCAGGATATAGCTTACTATGTATCCACTGGTGAGCCCATGGATAAGGCCGGTGCCTACGGCATACAGGACGAAGGCGCCCTGCTTATCAAGGGCATAGAGGGTGATTATTATACGGTTATGGGCCTTCCTATTGCAGAATTAAACAGAAAATTAAACGGCTCCGGGATATTTTATCGGATGTAAGCGAAAAATGATAGACATTTTCAGCCTGAGGATTTAATATAAGATATAAGGCGGCGCGGCAGCAGGCCGCGCCTTTTTCGGAGGTAAGGGAGATGCTCAGACGGGATCTTTATATCAAAAAGCTTGAGATGTATACAGGCAGGGATGTATGCAAGATAATCACGGGAGTGAGAAGGTGCGGAAAGACCACCATCATAAAGCAGTTCATTGAGGAATTGAAGCAGGGAGGGGTCCCTGAGGAAAATATAATCTATATCAATTTTGAGGGCCTTATCTATAATTATTTTACCAGTCAGGAGGCCCTCAGGGACATGCTTGCGGAATTCATAAACGGTGCCGCAGGACACTGCTATGTGTTCCTGGATGAGGTACAGGGAGTAAGCTCGTGGGCAAAGGTATGCTCTGAGATGATGAATCTCTTTGACTGTGACATATATGTATCCTCTTCGGGATCCGGGATCTTCTATGACGGTTTCCAGAAGGATCTTTCCTACCGGTATATAAGGATAGATGTATATCCATTCATCTTCAGTGAATTTGCAGAGTATGCAGCTTCGGATGAGAAGCTTGCTTCCCTGAGCCCGGAGGAGCTCTTTGACGTATACATAAGAAGGGGAGCCTTCCCTGCCGTATATTCCATGGATGAGGCCGCCGCGGAGAGCTGGCTCAAGGACACCTACAGTGCGATAGTGCTGAAGGATGTGGTCCAGTGCAACAGGCTCAGGGACATTTCCCATATAGATAAGATAACAGGATATATCATGTCGAACATAGGAGAGATATATTCTCCCAAGGGCATGAGGGATTACATAAGGGATCAGGGAATAACCATATCAGTGGATACGGTGTATTCGGTGCTGGATGCCCTCTGCGCTTCGGGTCTTATTTACAGGGTGCCCCGTTATGACATAAAGAATGACAAGGAGCTTGAGACTCAGGAAAAGTATTATGTCTGTGATACTGCTATGATGGATGCCGTCATGGGAGGAGAAGGCTCGGCAAGGCGCAGGGCCATGGAGAACATACTTCATACAGAGCTTCTGACCAGGGGCTTCAAGGTCTATGTGGGAAAACAGGGCAGGTATCAGGTGGATTTCATGGCAGTCAAGTCCGAGGATCGTACCTATCTCAACTGCTGTGAATATCTCAGCAGCAATGAAGCCATAAGGACGGAATTCAATCCCCTTGTAAAGATCAGAGACAATTATTTCAAGATGGTGCTGTCCATGGATGAGGAGACCAAGGTCAATAAGGGCGGAATAATCAACTTCCCTCTCATCAAGTTCCTGCTTCAGGGCTGATGAGGACCAAAGTTCATGTTCGCGGTGAGATAAAGGAGAGATGACGGATGGTGCCATCCGGATATCAGGAAGAGGATAAAAGTATGGAACAGGGCCATAAAGGGCTTGCGGTAGTGACGGGGGCCAGCGATGGCATAGGTGCCGCCATAGCCTCGGAGCTTGGGAAAAGAGGCTTTGACCTTATCATAAACGCCAGGAACGGGGAGAAGCTTTCGGAAAAAGCAGAGGAGCTTAATGGTGCCGGGATCTGCTGCGGCCATGTGACAGGAGATATAGGAAGGCCGGAGACTGCAGAAAGGATATTTTCAAGGGCAGAGGAGCTTCTTATGCCGGAACGGGAGCTTGTGCTGGTGAATAATGCGGGCATATCCCATATAGGCCTTATCCAGGATATGACAGATGAAGAGTGGCAGGAGATCATATCCGTCAATCTGAGCTCCGTATTTTATACCTGCAGGAAAGCCATACCCCTCATGCTCAGGAATAAAAAAGGCCATATCGTCAATGTATCCTCGGTATGGGGCAGTGCGGGAGCTTCCATGGAGGCAGCCTATTCGGCCTCAAAGGGCGGAGTTGATGCATTTACAAGGGCACTGGCAAAGGAACTGGCTCCCAGCGGCATAGCGGTCAATGCCATAAGCCCGGGAGTGATCGATACAAGGATGAATGCCTGCTTCTCCGATGAGGAAAGGGAAGCCCTCAGGCAGGAGATCCCTGCGGGACGCTTCGGGGATACCGCGGAGGCAGCCAGACTGTGTGCTTTCCTCTGTGAGTGCGACAGCTATATCACGGGGCAGATCATAGGTGTGGATGGGGGCTGGATCTGATATATAAGGTTGGAAAATCGCTGCCTCGGAGCTGCTTTTCAGGCATTTTACGCTATCGTCCAAAGCCCTTCTTCCTTAAAAAATAGTTACATTTTATGAAGTCTCAGAGCTTTTTTGTAAGAAAATAGGCAGAAAAAAAGAAAAAAAGTCTTCTGTTTCATATGCTACCATAAAAACCACGCGGTCACCCCGCGTGAATTTTTTTGGAGGTAGTTTTATTGATATTATCATCAAGAAGAGACTTTAACAGGACATTGATCGGACTTCTGGGACTTGCTTTTGTCATGGCGGCACCGGCAAGGGCCTATGCCGATGAGAAAGAGGGACCCGGTACCGGTATCATGGTATCGGAGGTCGCAAGTGATATAAGCATCATAGCAGAGACCGCAGAAGCAAAGCTTTCTGACGCTGAGCTTATCGGAAGCAGTTTCCTTGTGATGGAAAGTGACGGGGAGACGGTGGATATTGAGCAGACCAGGGCAAAGGCTGACGCCATAACCGGGCAGGGGATCAGATCCCGGATAGTTGATTTTGCAAAGCAGTATGTGGGCGGAAGGTACCGCTATGGGGGGACTTCCCTTACATCAGGCGTAGACTGCTCTGGCTTTGTCATGAAGGTATATGAACACTTTGGCATATATACCGGCAGGGACAGCCGGACCCAGGCCGCAGCCTCAAGGACCATAAGCATGGCTGAGCTTCAGCCGGGAGATCTGCTTTTCTACAGCTCCGGCGGAAGGATCAACCACGTGGCCATATATATAGGAAACGGGCAGATAGTCCATGCGTCGAATGAGCGCACCGGCATCACCATCAGCAGCATGTATTACAGGACTCCGGTAAAGGCCGGAACATTTTTGTGATAGAAAAAGGGAGGGCAGCTGTCCTCCCTTTCTGATACTTTTCACTGAGCTTATGTATTTATGATTCAGGCTCTATAAGTCCGTAGGTATCTCCCTTTCTCTTATATACCACGCAGGTCTCATCCGTCTCAGCATTCTTGAATACGAAGAAATTATGTCCCAGAAGCTCCATCTGGAGGCAGGCCTCCTCGGGGTCCATGGGCTTGAAATCAAATTTCTTGATCTTGACTATCCTGATCTCCGCATCATCATCAGGAGCCTCCTCCTCTGCAAACAGGGTTGAAAATGACTCCGCATGCTGGGTCTTATCTATCAGTTTTTTCTTGTGACGGCGGATCTGTCTCTCAATGATCTCCTCTACGAGGTCTATGGAAACATACATATCACTGGAGCTTTCCTCTGCTCTGATCATCGATCCCTTGATAGGAATGGTCACCTCTATGGTCTGCAGGTCCTTCTGAACGGACAGAGTGACCATGGCGGTGGTGTCAGGAGAAAAGAATTTGGAAAGCTTGCCCAGCTTTTTTTCTACCTGAGCCCTAAGTCTGTCTGTTACTGCTATGTTGCGTCCCGTGATCGTAAACTTCATCAAATCACTCCCCTTCCTCAGGATTTGAACATTGGGTTATGTTCTGATAACAGTATAGCATATATTTGCATTAAATTCGACTGTTTGGACAAAAAATGATACCGTATCCATAAATATTTGTGCAGCTTAACGATGGGGCCTTTAACAGAAACTTAAAACTTTCTAAAATCCTCTGACTGCCTTGCGTTAAGGTTTACAAGGTGTTAAGATATATCAGTTATCTTATGCTTTGAAATAATATAAACCTTGTATATCAGGAGCTTATAATGGCAAATCTAATAGAAAAAGTATTCGGAACCCATAGTGAAAGAGAGCTGAAGCAGATCTATCCCATAGTTGACAGGATAGAAGCCCTTTCTGACAGGATGGCTGCCATGAGCGATGAGGAGCTCAGGGGCCAGACCCAGTTATTCAGGGAGAGGCTCAGCAAAGGAGAGACTCTGGACGACATACTCCCCGAAGCCTTTGCCACGGTCAGGGAGGCGGCGACCAGAGTGCTTGGCATGCGCCACTTCAGGGTACAGCTTGTCGGAGGCGTGGTCCTGCATCAGGGACGTATAGCGGAGATGAAGACGGGTGAAGGAAAGACCCTTGTTTCCACCTGCCCTGCATATCTGAATGCGCTGACAGGAAAGGGAGTGCATATCGTCACTGTCAATGATTATCTGGCAAAGCGTGATGCCGAGTGGATGGGCAAGGTCCATGAGTTCCTCGGACTTTCAGTGGGAGTCGTGCTCAACTCCATGGACAATGCAGAGCGCAAGGCTCAGTATGCCAAGGACATCACCTATGTCACCAACAATGAGCTGGGCTTTGACTATCTGCGTGACAACATGGCCATATATAAGGAACAGCTGGTGCTTCGGGGACTTACCTACTGCATCATAGATGAGGTAGACTCAGTGCTCATAGATGAGGCCCGTACTCCCCTCATAATCTCAGGACAGTCCGGAAAGAGCACAAAGCTCTACGAGATGTGCGACGTGCTGGCCAAGCAGATGGAAAGGGGCGAGGCTTCAGCCGAGTTCTCCAAATTCAATGCCATCATGGGCGAGGAGATAGAGGAGACAGGCGACTTCATCGTGGATGAGAAGGAGAAGACAGTCAGCCTGACCGAGCAGGGTGTTGCGAAGGTCGAGCAGTTCTTCCATATAGATAATCTGGCAGATCCGGAGAACCTGGAGATCCAGCACAATATCATCCTGGCCCTTCGTGCAAACAACACCATGCACAGGGACAAGGATTATGTGGTAAAGGATGACGAGGTCCTCATAGTGGATGAGTTCACGGGACGTATCATGCCCGGAAGACGTTATTCCGACGGACTCCATCAGGCCATAGAGGCTAAGGAGCATGTCAATGTCAAGAGGGAGAGCCGCACCCTTGCCACCATCACTTTCCAGAACTTCTTCAATAAGTTCGCGAAGAAGGCCGGTATGACAGGTACGGCCCAGACCGAGGAGAATGAGTTCCGCAGCATCTACGGCATGGATGTTATCGTCATCCCCACCAATGTGCCCGTTATAAGGGTGGATCATGAGGATGCGGTATATAAGACCAAAAAGGAAAAGTTCAATGCCGTATGCGATGCAGTTGTCGAGGCTCACGAAAAGGGACAGCCCGTGCTGGTGGGTACCATCACCATAGAGACCTCGGAGCTGCTTTCCAGGATGCTAAACCGGAGGGGCATACCCCATAAGGTGCTGAATGCCAAGTTCCATGAGCTGGAGGCAGAGATCGTTGCAGAGGCAGGACGCCACGGAGCAGTGACCATCGCCACCAATATGGCCGGTCGAGGAACGGATATAAAGCTGGACGAGGAGTCCAGGGCTGCAGGCGGCCTTAAGATCATAGGAACTGAGAGACATGAGTCCAGACGTATAGATAATCAGCTCAGGGGACGTTCGGGACGTCAGGGAGATCCGGGAGAATCCAGATTCTACCTCTCCCTGGAGGATGATCTGCTCCGTCTTTTCGGCGCTGATAATCTCATGACCATGTTCAATAAGCTCGGAGTCGAGGAGGGTGAGGAGATCCATCACAAGATGCTCACCAAGGCCATCGAGGGAGCCCAGAAGAAGATAGAGAACAACAACTTCGGCATCCGCGAGCAGCTGCTCAAGTATGATGAGGTCAATAACGAGCAGAGAGACATCGTTTACGAGGAGAGAAGGAAGGTGCTTGACGGCGTCAACATGAGAGACGTCATAATCAAGTACATCCAGGATATAGTTGACAATGCGGTGGACATGAGCATCACCGATGACAGCACCCCCGCAGACTGGGATATGCAGGGACTCAATAACCTCCTGCTTCCCGTCATTCCCCTGAGCCCGCTCAGGCTTACTCAGGAGCAGTTCAATGCCATGAAGAAGGATGAGCTCCGTCAGATGCTCAAGTCTCAGGCCATAAAGCTCTATGAGGAGAAGGAGGCAGAGTTCCCCGAGGCTGAGCAGATGAGGGAGATCGAGAGAGTCATACTCCTGAGGGTCATCGACAATAAGTGGATGAGCCACATAGATGACATGACCCAGCTCCGTGAGGGCATAGGCCTTGTGGCCTTTGGACAGAAGGATCCTCTGGTAGAGTATAAGACAGAGGGCTATGCCATGTTTGAGGACATGGCGGCATCCATCAAGGAGGAGACCGTAAGGATACTTTATCATATAAAGGTCCAGCAGAAGATAGAGAGGGAGCCTGCGGCAAAGATCACCGGCACCAACAGGGATGATACAGCCAAGGCTGCTCCGAAGAAGAGAGAGGTAAGGAAGATATATCCCAATGATCCCTGCCCCTGCGGATCGGGAAAGAAATTCAAGCAGTGTCACGGCAGAAATTTCAAGCCCGGCGATGTGATAGATTTCTCAAAGCCTGCTGTCTGAGAAGGGATACTGCAGTAAGACAGGTACAGTAACGGAGATCTTGAGGTGAAAGATGGCGATAGTTGAATTTGAAACATATAAATCGGAGCTTGAGGGACTTAAGCCCTCCATAGAGGAGCTTGAGGCCTCCCTGGATCTCTCCGCGAGACAGGATCGCATAACTGAGCTGGAGAGACAGATGGAGGAGCCGAATTTCTGGGACGATGCCCAGAATTCCACAAAGATAGTCAAGGAGCTCAAATCTCTTAAGGATACGGTAGGGACCTTCAATGCGATAGTCAGCCTCTATGAGGAGGTGGAGACCATGATAGAGATGGGCTCCGAGGCCGAGGATGAAGAGCTGGCGGCTGAAGCTGGAGAGACTCTCAAAAAGCTCAAAACAGATATAGAGACGGAAAGGACTGCACAGCTCCTTTCCGGTGAATATGATGCCAACAATGCCATCCTTGCCCTTTCTGCCGGAGCAGGCGGAACGGAGGCCATGGACTTCAATGAGATGCTTTACCGTATGTACTCCAGATGGTGCGACAAGCACGGCTTCAAGATAAAGGTCATGGATTATCAGGAGGGCGATGAGGCAGGCATAAAGGGAGTCACCTTTACTGTGGAGGGAGAAAATGCCTACGGACTTCTGAAGTCCGAGGCCGGAGTCCACAGGCTGGTGCGTATCTCTCCCTTCAATGCCCAGGGAAAGCGTCAGACCTCCTTCGTATCCTGTGATGTCATGCCTGAGCTGGATGATACCATAGAAGTTGATATAGATCCCAAGGATATCAAGATGGAGGTATACCGTTCATCCGGAGCCGGCGGACAGCATATCAACAAGACCTCATCCGCCGTAAGGCTGATCCATATCCCCACCGGTATAGTGACAGCCTGCCAGGAGGAGCGTTCCCAGTTCCAGAACAGGGAAAAGGCCATGCAGATGCTCCGCTCGAAGCTCTATATGCTGAAGCAGCAGGCCCATGCCGAGAAGCTTTCCGATATAAGGGGAGATGTCAAGGAGATAGCCTGGGGAAGCCAGATCAGGAGCTATGTCCTTCAGCCCTATACCATGGTCAAGGATGTACGTACCGGCGAGGAGACCGGCAATGCTCAGGCGGTGCTCGACGGAGACATAGACAATTTTATCAGTGCATACCTCAAGTGGCTCAAGCTTGGAAAGCCTGACCGCAGGGTAGCTGACAGTGAATGATTTTGTTAAGTACGGTGTAATCTCAGGGTTACACCGAATTTTGAATAAGGCAGAAGCTTGATATATGAAGAGCGTGAATAAGGGCCCGATGGAGAGCTTTTCTCCTGAGGAGACATATGATATAGGCAGAAGGCTTGGACAGCTTGCAGAGCCGGGAGATATAGTGACCCTTTCGGGAGACCTGGGGACCGGCAAGACGGTCTTTGCAAAGGGCTTTGCGGAGGGTCTGGGCATAGCAGATGACGTTACCAGCCCTACTTTTACCATTATAAAGGAATATACGGATGGAAGGATCCCCCTTGCTCATTTTGATGCATATCGCATAGCGGATCCGGATGAGATGTATGCCATAGGATACGAGGATTACCTTTCCGGAGATTTCGTGTGCCTTATAGAATGGCCGGAGATGATAGAGGAGCTCATTCCCGGTGATGCCATAGGGGTCAGACTGGAAAAGGATCTGGAAAAGGGCTTTGATTACAGACGCATTATTTTGGACAGAGGTTGATTTCGATGAAGATACTTAGCATAGAAAGCTCCGGTCATGTGGCATCAACAGCCCTTCTGGAGGATGAGAGCCTCAAAGCGGAATTTACCATAAATAACGGCATGACCCATTCAGAGACCCTGATGCCCATGCTTTCAGAGATGATGAGCCTGTGCGGGGAGGATATAAAGGATGTGGATGCCATAGCGGTATCTGCGGGCCCGGGATCATTTACAGGACTCAGGATAGGCGCCGCGACGGCAAAGGGACTGGGCCTTGCCCTCGGAAGGCCGATCATAGCGATATCGGTGCTGGAATCCCTGGCCTTCAACCTTTATAACTCCCACGGAGCGGTGATCTGTCCGATAATGGATGCCAGAAGGGGACAGGTCTATCATGCTGCCTTCAGGGATGGCATAAGGCTGCTTCTGGATGCCGCAGGCCCCATGGATGAGCTTATAGATAAGCTCAATGCCATGGATGAAAGGGAATACATATTTCTTGGAGACGGGGTGCCTGTCTATAAAGATCTTATAACGGAAAAGCTCAGGGGATCCTATGTCTTTGCAACTGCGGAGAATAATCTTCAGAGGGCCGCTTCGGCTGCTCAGCTCGGAATGTGGATCTACAGCCGCTGGCTGATAGAAAACGGCCTCAGTCCGGAAGAGGTACGCAGTACGGATATCTCAGAGATAAACTGCTTTAATGATAAGGTCATGGATCCTGATGATTTTGTGCCTGCATATATCCGCAAGCCTCAGGCCGAAAGGGAGATGGAGGCAGGGCTTCTGGAGGATCCCGGACTTCACAGCCTGAAGAAAATGAACGGAGAGAGGCATGGAAAAAGACATAAGGCTGATAAAGGCTGATAAGCTCCTGCTCGGAAAGGTGGATCTTCTTGACCGTGAGATATTTGCCTCGTCGCCCTGGGGAGCCGGAGCCCTTCAGTCAGCTGACTGGACCGGCACCAGCGGGTGTCTTGCGGCTGTCTTTGAAAGAGAAGGAGAGGAAGTGCTCCTTGGATATGTGCTGCTTTCCCTGATCTCCGAAGCGGAGATATACCGAATAGCGGTAAGGGCGGATATGAGAAGGAAAGGCCTGGGCCGACGCCTCCTTCGGGAAGCGGAAAGGCTGCTTCAGGAGCTGGGGTGCGAGAGCATTTTCCTTGAAGTCAGGGACACTAATGAGGCGGCAGTATCCCTCTACTCCTCGGAGGGGTTCAGGGAGATATACAGGCGCAGAGCCTATTACAGGGATCCTGTATGCGATGCTCTTATAATGGAAAAAAAGCTCTGAAAGGATAAGGATATGCTGGATGTTTGCCTGCTTGGAACAGGCGGGATGATGCCGATGCCGAACCGCTGGCTCACTTCACTGATGCTGAGATGCGGAGGCTCGGATATACTGATAGACTGCGGAGAGGGCACCCAGATCGCTGCCAGAGAGGCGGGCTGGTCCCCCAGACATATAGACATAATGTGCTTTACCCACATGCACGCGGATCATATCTCGGGACTCCCGGGCATGCTGCTTGCCATGGCAAATGCAGAAAGGACGGAGCCGGTCATAATGATAGGCCCGAAGGGACTGTTCAATGTGGTGCGTTCCCTGAGGTGCATAGCGCCGGAGCTTCCCTTTGAGCTCAGGTTCATTGAGCTGGACCAGAATACTGAGCAGTACAGGCTCTGCGGATATGAGATCAGCTGCTTCAAGGTAAGCCACAATATCACCTGCTACGGATATTCCGTCACCGTTCCCAGAAAGGGAAAGTTTAATGTGGATGAGGCAAGGCGCCTTGATATAGATGTGAAATACTGGAACGCACTCCAGCATGGAGAGACCATAAAGGATGAAGCGACCGGCAGGACCTATACGCCCTCGATGGTCATGGGGGCTGAGCGCAGGGGCATAAAGGTGGTATATACGACGGATACCAGGCCCTGTGACAATATAAAAAGGGCTGCCTCCGGAGCGGATCTCCTCATATGCGAGGGCATGTACGGAGAGCCGGGCATGGAGGAAAAGGCAAAGGCCTACAGGCATATGACCATGCAGGAGGCGGCGGCTCTGGCTGCCGGCGCGGAGGAAAGGCCCAGGGAGCTCTGGTTCACCCACTACAGCCCTTCAATGCTTAAGCCGAAGCTGTATCTGGATGAGGTGAGGAAGATATTCCCCGATGCCATCTGCGGCAGGGACGGTATGAAGAAGGAACTGATGTTCGATGAGGACTGACGAGGTCGGGTGAGATGAAGGAAGAAAAGGATGTATATATACTGGGGATAGAGAGCTCCTGTGACGAGACGGCTGCCTCAGTCGTAAAAAACGGAAGAGAGGTCCTTTCCAATATCATATCCTCTCAGATCGACATACACACGGTATACGGAGGCGTGGTGCCTGAGATAGCATCCAGGCTTCACTGCGAAAATATAAATGGAGTCATAAGGCTTGCCCTCAGGGAGGCAGGCTTTGGCTTTGACGATATGGATGCCCTGGCAGTAACTGCCGGGCCCGGACTGGTGGGGGCCCTGCTGGTAGGAGTCTCTGAGGCCAAGGCCCTGAGCTATGCCCTGGGAAAACCCCTTATAGCGGTCCATCATATAGAAGGACATGTGGCGGCAAATTACATATCCCATAAGGAACTGATGCCTCCCTATGTGTGCCTGATAGTTTCCGGCGGGCATACCCATCTCTGCATAGTCAGGGACATGGAGACCTATGAGATCATAGGACGCAGCGTAGACGATGCCGCAGGTGAAGCCTATGATAAGGTAGCAAGGGCGGTGGGACTTGGATATCCGGGAGGACCGAAGATAGACAGGGCCGCAAAGGACGGAGATCCCCTTGCCATAAGCTTCCCTGAGGGAGAGGTGGATGGAAGACCCTATGATTTTACATTTTCAGGACTCAAATCTGCAGTGCTCAATTACATAAACAGGGCCAGGATGACCGGGGAGGAGATAAATGTTCCCGATGTGGCAGCCTCCTTCCAGCATGTGGTGGTAGATTCTCTGGTAAGCAGGACCATAGCCTGTGCCAGGGAATACGGCTTTCGGAAGGTGGCCATGGCCGGAGGAGTCAGTGCCAATACGGCCCTTCGGGCTGCCATGCAGGAGGCCTGTGACAGGGAGGGCTTTGAGTGCTATTATCCTGAGCCCATATACTGCACGGACAATGCCGCCATGATAGCGGCAGCAGCATATCCGTCATTTCTTGCGGGAAGGTTTGCTGATCTTTCCCTTAATGCGGAACCCAATATGAAGCTGGGCATGAAGCTCGGAGCGTGATACCATGGATGAATTTAAAAGGATAAAGCTGGATAATGAAAATGAGTCCGCAGCGGAGGGTGCAGACATGCAGGAGCACCCCAGTTTTACCGCCGTGGTACTGGCTGCAGGCAGCGGACTGCGCATGAGATCAGATATAAAGAAGCAGTTCATGCTCCTTGGAGATGTCCCGATAGTCATACACAGTCTCAGAGCCTTTGATTTGAATAAGAATATCTCAAGCACGGTACTGGTGACTGCAGAGGAGGATCTGGAGTATGCCGCTTCCCTTTGCGCGCAGTACGGCATAAAAAAGGTCAGGGAGATAGCCGAGGGCGGAGATACCAGGTTCAGATCCGTGTATAACGGCATCAGATCTGCAGCGGCGGGAACGGATTATATCCTTATACATGATGGGGCGAGGCCTCTGCTCTCCCAGGGGCTGATAGACAGGTGCTGCGATTTTGTGACAGGCTATAAGGCCTGTGTTCCTGCAGTGCCCGTGACGGATACGATAAAGGTGGGAGACAAGAACGGATATGCTCTGGAGACCCTGGACCGTTCATCCCTGTGGAGCATACAGACACCCCAGGCATTTTCCTATCCCCTGCTCATGGATGCCTATGACAAGCTCTTTGTTACCATAAGGGACTATAATTCCGATGAAAGCAAGATAACCGATGACGGAGTCATAGTGGAGAGCATGTCCAGCTACAGAGTCAAGCTCATAATGGGAGACTATTTCAATATAAAGATCACGACACCGGAAGATATTGTGGTGGCGGAAGCTTTATACAAAGATTTAGGAAAAAGTCATTGACAAGTTTTTGGTTTTTTATTAAGATAGTTTAGCACATCAGCCAAAGCAAGATATGCAGACTTTTGGAAAGGTATCGAAGTGGTCATAACGAGGCGGTCTTGAAAACCGTTTGTCCGCAAGGGCACATGGGTTCGAATC
>CALWMV010000001.1 GCA_944382125.1 uncultured Lachnospiraceae bacterium | reverse complement strand
GGGATCTGAGCCTCAGTTTTGAAGACGGGGCCGAACTTCCGGGACGTATCGAATCGCAGGCGCTTACATGCTACGGAACATGCAATGCATGTATCGAAAAATCTGAGAGCAAAGCTTCCTGAAAAAGGCGGCTTGGGATCTTTGGAAAGGCAGTTTGCAATTTTGCATCAATATATCAATAATTAAGGAGAATCAAAACTATGAAGACTTGGGTTTGTACAGTATGCGGTTATGTGGCTCAGGGAGAGAATCCCCCTGCAGAGTGCCCTGTATGCCATGCAGGAGCAGATAAGTTCAAGGAGAAGGCAGCCGATGACAAGGGCTGGGCAGCAGAGCATGTGGTAGGAGTTGCAAACGGAGCTCCCGAGGATATCATCGAGGGACTCAGAGCCAACTTTGAAGGAGAGTGCTCCGAGGTCGGCATGTACCTTGCAATGGCAAGAGTAGCTCACAGAGAGGGATATCCCGAGATCGGTGAGTACTGGAGAAGGGCAGCCCTTGAGGAGGCTGAGCACGCTGCAAAGTTTGCAGAGCTTCTTGGAGAGGTAGTTACCGATTCTACAAAGAAGAACCTCGAGATGAGAGTTGAGGCTGAGAGAGGAGCTACCCAGGGTAAGGTAGATCTTGCAAAGAGAGCTAAGGAGCTCAACCTTGACGCTATCCATGATACAGTTCATGAGATGGCACGTGATGAGGCAAGGCACGGCAAGGCCTTCGAGGGACTTCTTAAGAGGTATTTCAACTAATCATAAAGGATCAAAGATACCGTCTCCTGGAGGCGGTATCTGCGTATAATAAAAAGCAGAATATATAATACTATATCAAGGAGGTTATGATGGCTAACAAGTACGCTGGAACAAAGACAGAGAAGAATCTGATGGATGCATTTGCAGGCGAGTCCATGGCCCGCAACAAATATACATTCTACGCTTCAAAGGCCAAGAAGGCCGGATATGAGCAGATGGCTGCCCTTTACCTGGAGACCGCAGCAAACGAGAAGGAGCATGCAGAGCTCTGGTATAAGGAGCTGCACGATCTTTCAGATCCCGCTGAGAACCTTAAGGATGCGGCATCCGGAGAGAATTACGAGTGGACAGACATGTATGCACGCATGGCAAAGGAAGCTGAGGAGGAGGGCTTCACGGAGCTTGCAGCAAAGTTCAGGATGGTGGCAGAGGTAGAGGCTCACCATGAGAAGAGATATCTTGAGCTCCTCAAGAAGTATACTGAGGGAACCACCTTCAAGTCAGATGTTCCGATACTCTGGAAGTGCCGCAACTGCGGATATGTATATGAGGGAACGGAAGCTCCCGAGCTCTGCCCCTGCTGTGCACATCCCAAGGCATATTTCGAGAGGCTTTGCGAGAATTATTGATAAACTGAAGCCGTATCGGGGGACCCTCAGAAGGGGCCCAGGATGATCGGCCTCAGGACCGGCTCCCGGACATGGTTTTAAGATCCGGGATAAAACCTGCATAGCAAACTTATGGACTGCAGCGGATACTTTGTCCGCTGCAGCTTTTTTATGGACAATATATACATCAAAGGCATTTTTTGTTTACAGAAGTTTTATTTTATGCGGCTTGAAAAGTCCCTCTTCATGGGGTATTATTGATTAGACTTTGTAAAAAGGATGATATATGAAGAAGGATAATGAAAATAATCTGAGATACAAAGAGGATGAGGCCATGGCAGCCCCGGATGAGACCATAGGATCAGGAGAAGGGAAGGATAAAAAGCCCTCACTGAAGTCCGAGATACTCAGCTGGATCCAGGTCATCGTGGCAGCCTTCGTGCTGGCCTTCCTCCTCAATACCTTTGTCATAGCCAATTCGACCGTGCCAACCGGTTCCATGAAGGATACCATCATGGAGCATGACAGGGTCATCGGTTCGAGACTGAGCTATACCTTCGGAGATCCGGAGAGAGGAGACATAGCCATCTTTGAATTCGGATGGATATGCAACCGCTGCAATGTGGCCATGGGAGAGGGAGAAGCTCCTGAGACATGTCCCTACTGCGGCCAGGAGATAACGAGACCCAAGACCCTATATTATGTGAAGCGTGTCATCGGGCTTCCCGGAGATAAGATAGAGATAAGGAAGGCTGATGAGAGCGAGTATGTCACTGCCGCTGAAGTGACTGAGGTACCTCCCGGAAGCCTTGACAATGTGGATCCCTCTGCAAAGCTCGTTACTGCAGCCGTGTATGTCAACGGAGAGAGACTTGAGGAGGACTACATCAAGGAGCCCATGCTCTATATGGGAGACCAGACCTTTGAGGTTCCGGAGGGATGCTATTTCATGCTCGGAGATAACAGGAACAATTCGGAGGATGCCCGTTTCTGGAACGATCCCTATATTTCAAAGGATAAGATGATAGCAAAGGTGCTCTTCAGATACTGGCCCGGTATAAAGTGGCTGGATGACTGAGCCCTGATGGACGGCGGCATGGCGCTGCGCTGATCCATCTGCGGCATGGAAAGAAATCAGATTTTGGAAAGGTCTATGTGACGATGAGGAAATTTAGAGATAATAATAAAAATGTAAACAGAAGAAGCATGAAGGTGATGCTTGCGATCCTTTCAGCCGCGGCAGTGCTGGGACTTTCGGCCTGCGGCGGAAAAGATGCCGAGGGACAGCAGACGGAGACTGAGGCTTCACAGGCAGCAGGCGGCACTACGGTGGATCCTGCATATGCAGCCATGGCAGGAGAGATAGCAGCTCTGGACCCTGAGATGCCTGACAGCCTTGGGACCGCAGAGATAGGAGAATACAGGGGACTGAGCGTGGAGACCACGGCAGCAGATGAGGTGACGGAGGATGATGCCCTTAGCTTCATAGAGGTCAATGTGCTTCCCTATTATCTGGGAGAGACCGATGAGCCTGCAGATTATGGAGATACGGTCAATATAGATTATTCCGGCTCTGTGGACGGAGAGAAGTTCGAGGGAGGCACTGCCGAGGCCCAGACCCTTGTGCTCGGAAACGGCGGCTATATAGATGGCTTTGAAGACGGCATGATAGGCATGAAGGCCGGAGAAACCAAAGATATCAATGTCACCTTCCCCGAGGATTACAATGAAGAGCTTGCAGGCAAGGATGCTGTATTTACCATAACTATGAACAGCGTGCAGAGGCAGAGGGAGCTGGATGACGAACTGGCATCAGAGCTCAATGCAAGCTGCGCTACCAGAGAGGAATATATAGCCTTCGTAAAGGATGAGCTTCAGAAGCAGGCTGATTCCGATGCGGA
This sequence comes from uncultured Lachnospiraceae bacterium, assembly GCA_944382125.1. Lineage (GTDB taxonomy): Bacteria > Bacillota > Clostridia > Lachnospirales > Lachnospiraceae > Avilachnospira. The sequence goes on along the minus strand of CALWMV010000001.1, from coordinate 179,798 downwards.
GTTCACACTTTATGACAATGCAGTCCGTGCAGCCATGGACAACTGCAGAGTGCTTGAGCCCAGCGAGGAAGCTGTAGACTGGAGAGTAGAGGAGAGGCTTATCTACCACGATGATATGCTCAGGTCAGCCTATGGCCTTGGACTTGCTGATTATCTCAGCATGTCGGGAGTAAATCTGGATGATTACAGGGAGTCCATAAGGGAGAGCTGTGCTGACGAGGCAAGGCAGTACCTGCTGACCGAGACCATCTGTGAGGCTGAGGGCCTTGAGGCCACAGAGGAAAATCTTGCAGAGTGGGCAGAGATGAACGGCGTGGATATGGAGACGGTCAATGAGACCTATGATGAGGACGAGGCAGCTGTAAGATGCAGGGCCTGGCTTGCGGCAAGACTGATAGCAGAGGATGCGATAGTAAGCTACGTAGAGGCGGATGAGGCTTCCGTCGGATAAGAGGAGGCTGTTTTGGTCATAACTCAGACTCCGTTCCGCATGTCCTTTTTCGGAGGAGGAACGGATTTTCCGGATTATTATAAGGAACACGGAGGAGCGGTGCTGAGCACCACCTTCGATAAATACTGCTATGTCAGCGTGAGGCATCTACCGAGGTTTTTCGATTATCGCAATGAGATAATATATTCCAAGGTGGAAAGGGTAGAGCATACTGCGGATATCCTGCATCCTGCCATCAGGAATGCGATGCAGATGATGGACATGCATGAGCTCAGGCTGACCTATGACGCGGATCTCCCTGCCCGTTCAGGACTTGGGACCTCCAGTTCCTTTGCGGTGGGCATGCTCAATGCCTTCTATGCCCTTAAGGGCAAGTATGCTTCCAAAAAGCAGCTGGCCGACGGAGCCATCTACCTTGAGAGGGAGCTCTGTGCTGAGACCGGAGGTATCCAGGATCAGATAGCGGCAGCCTATGGCGGACTGAACCGCATAGATTTTGATGCTGACGGCTACAGGGTAAGGCCGGTCATCATTTCCCCTGAAAGGAAGAGGGAGCTCAATGATAACCTGATGATGTTCTTTACCGGTTTTTCGAGATTTTCATCGGATATCCAGGAGGGGACGAAGAAGGCCTTAGCGGATAAGACCGCTGAGCTTGAGGAGATGAGGAGACTGGTGGATGAGGCAGAGGCCGTGCTCACTTACAAAGACAGGGATCTTTCAGAGTTCGGGCGCCTGCTGGATCACACCTGGAGGCTCAAGAGGGGCATATCCGGAGGCATCAGCACGGATATCATAGATGATATGTATGAGACCGCCAAGAAGGCCGGAGCCATAGGAGGAAAGCTCCTTGGAGCCGGAGGCGGAGGCTTCCTGCTTTTCTATGTTGAGAAGGACAGGAGAGCGGAGCTTATGGAGGCCATGAAGGAGCTTCTCTATATCCCATTTGAGTTTGAAAATGGGGGAAGCACGGTGATACACTATTCTCCGGAGAGCTATGAGCCCAGGCTGAAAAATGCCTGATGCCGAAGAGATAAGGTGCTGAGGCGGAAAAGTATGAATAAGCTGATCAGCAGGGAAGCGTAAGGCGAAACAATAAAAAAACAAAGCATTTTATATAGTAAAAGGAGGAAAGGTATGAAGATATCTATCGGCAACGATCATGCAGCTACAGATATGAAAAATGAGATCATGCAGCATCTGAAGGATAGAGGCTGTGAGGTCATAAATGTGGGGACTGACGGACATGAGAGCGTGGATTATCCTGATTATGCCAAGAAGGTCTGCGACAAAGTGCTTTCCGGGGAGGCTGATCTCGGCATAGCCATATGCGGTACGGGAGTGGGCATCTCCATTGCCTGCAACAAGGTAAAGGGCATAAGGGCAGTCTGCTGTTCAGAGCCCTTCTCAGCTAAGCTCAGCCGTCAGCACAACAATTCCAATGTGCTTTGCTTCGGAGCCAGGGTCATCGGACCTGAGCTTGCAAAGATGATAGTTGATGAGTGGCTGGATGCCGAATTCCAGGGGGGACGCCATCAGCTTCGTATAGACAAGATCTCAGCTCTGGAAGGCTGAAACTCAGAGAGGCCATATGACGGATAAGAGTGCACTGTTCTTTGATGTGGACGGAACTCTGATGGGGGACGGCAGATATGTGCCGGAGAGCACCAAGGCTGCGATAAAAAAAGCCAGGGAGAAGGGACATTATGTATTCATCAATTCAGGAAGGATACTTCCCCTTGCCCGATATATCGAAAACTATGTTGAGTGCGACGGACTGCTCTGCGGCTGCGGTACGGATCTGTATATAGGAGATAAAAATATATACAGCTTTGAGCTTCCTGAAGACATCCTCGATGAGGTCAGGGAAGAATGCAGGAAGGACAGGGGAGACCTGGTGCTGGAAGGGCCGAAGGGAGTAGCCTTTGCTCCATGGATACGCATAAACGAGGTGGTCTGGCTTCTTGATCTTGTGAAGGATCAGGATGCGCTCTGGACTGGGGATTTTTATGATCGCTCCTATGTTGCAAACAAATTCTGTATGCAGTATGATAAGGAGACTGACCTTGGATCCTTCAGGGCTTTTGCGGAAAAGTATTTTGATGTGATCGAGCGCAGCGGTGACTTTTATGAATGTGTTCCTAAAGGACATGGCAAGGCCTATGCGGTAAAAAAGATCATGGAGACACTTGACATACCAAAGGAAAATATCTATGTTTTTGGAGACAGCACCAATGACCTGGATATGATCAGGTTTGCGGAGCATTCAGTCGTCATGGGAAAGCATGATAAAGAGCTGGAGCCCTATGCTGAATTTATCACCAGGGATCTGGAGGATGACGGCATAGAATATGCCATGAAGCATTACGGGCTTATCTGATGGGCTGCGGTGGATTGCAGCAGCCGTAAACAAGTGGGCCGGATATGAAGAAGAGGCCCGGGGTATGAAAAAAGGATCATCAGCTGATGGTCCTGACGGAGGGGAGAGCAAACGGGGGCAGACATTTTATGATATAGAAAGCTGAGGCTTTTTATAGAGCAATATGATGTAAGGCCCAGTGCTGGAGAAAGAAAGGAATAAGTATGAAGAAGTTTATTGAGGAGTTCAAGGCGTTTGCCATCCGCGGCAATGTCATGGATATGGCAGTCGGTGTTATCATAGGTGGTGCGTTCACAAATATCGTGACTGCAGTTACTGACAATTTCATCAACCCCATACTCAATTTTGTTTCCGGAGCAGAGGCTTATGATCTTCAGGACGTCGCAGGATTCGGAAGCAATCTGGTATCCTCCGTTGCTAACTTCCTGATCATGGCATTCATCCTTTTCTGCATCCTTAAGGCTGTCAATACAGCTCTTAACCTTGGCAAGAAGATCGCCGCAGAGGAGGAAGAGGCAGCACCTACCACCAAGGTATGCCCTTACTGCAAGTCCGTGATCCCCATCGATGCTACCCGCTGCCCTAACTGTACTTCAGTTCTCGAGGAGCAGAAGGCTGAGGCAGAGGTGAAGGCTGAAGCAAAGGCAGAGGCCTGATCACAGCTTTGTGATCCAAAAGATCAAAAGAGAGAAATCAAATAGCTGATCAATGAGGGCTGCCCCGAGAGCGGCTCTTTTTGGTTGAGAGGAGAAGCAGATATCCTGAGTAAAGACCTGTTTATATCTGCGATGATGACCTGCCAGACTGAACGTCATAAGGCAGAGGAAAAATTCCTTGACATAAATGTGCTGTTCATATAGAATATAATAGCTGTCCGAGAGGGCACGTGCCTCAATAGCTCAGTTGGTTAGAGCATCTGACTGTTAATCAGGGGGTCCTAGGTTCAAGTCCTAGTTGGGGCGTATCTATAACGATGCTTTATGATCCGTAAAGCCAGCGTTATGAAGGATATATATGAGGCGCCATGGTCAAGCGGTCAAGACACCACCCTTTCACGGTGGTAACACGGGTTCGATTCCCGTTGGCGTCATAGATAGCTGAGAGTTAAGTATATAAGGCTCTCAGTTATTTTTTTGTCTCTTGGAAAATCTTTAAAGCCTGGCTGTCCGGACGCAGGTTTCTGTTGTAAAAATCCGTCAAATATTATAAAATTATATTGATTTCGGGATAATTTTTGGCGTGATTGAACAAAAAAAGGAGAAGGGACTTATGAATGCGTCAAGTATGGAAATCGTTGCAATTATCATCTCCCTGGTAGCATTTGCATATGCGGCATGGCTGTTTTCATGGGTGAAGAAACAGCCCCAGGAGAACAAAGAGATCGAAAGGGTGGGACTTCTGATCCGGAACGGAGCCAGGACTTTCCTTAAAAGGGAATTTCAGGTCCTCGCCAGATTTTGCACGGCAGCAGCTTTGCTGATATTTATCTTTCTGCCTTCGCCTGTATGGACCGGAAGCGTGATACCCAATATCAAGATGGTCATCGCCTATATTGCAGGAACCGTATTTTCCGGATTTGCAGGCAAGATAGGTATAGAGGTGGCTACCCTGGCCAACGGAAGATGTGCCGAGGCGGCAAAGAAGGGCATAGCTCCATCCTTTATGACCGGCTTCCGCGGGGGAGCAGTCATGGGCATGGCGGTAGTGGGAGCAAGCCTCATAGGTGTGGCTCTTGTATATCTGCTGACCGGTGACTCGACGGTATGCCTGGGATTTTCCTTCGGGGCCAGCTCCATGGCTCTGTTTGCAAAGGCAGGCGGAGGAATATTTACAAAGACTGCTGATATCAGTGCGGATCTTACCGGAAAGGTAGAGCTTGGCATCCCTGAGGATGACCCCAGGAACCCGGCGGTCATAGCCGATAACGTGGGTGATAACGTAGGTGATGTTGCGGGCATGGGAGCGGATCTTTTTGATTCCAACGTGGCTTCCATGGCAGCGGCTCTCATCATGGCGGCAGCGCTTGACCGCCTTGAGGGAGGAAGCAAGTATGTGGGCATGGTATTCTGCTTTACGGCCCTTGGACTTCTTGCTTCTGTTATAGGCATAATGTGCGCCCGCATAGGAAAGGGCGGAAGCCCTACAAAGGCGCTCAACTCCGGAACTTACATAACTACGGCCATATATGTGGTGCTGACAGGCATAGCCACGGCAGTGCTCGGATATGATATAAGGATATGGGGAGCCTGCATAGTAGGACTTCTGGTAGGAGTGGTCATAGGTATAGCCACTGACTATTTTACCGATGATACCAAGCCTCCGGTACACAATGTTGCAAAGGCCTCGGGTTCAGGCCCTGCCTTCACCATACTTTCCGGAGTTTCCTATGGATTTATCAGTGCACTGCCTGCCATGGTGGGTATCGGAGTCTCCGCGCTGGCTGCCTATAAGTTCTGTGAAGGTCTGGATCCCACGGGAGTTCATACAGTGGAATATGCCATGTTCGGCATAGCCATGGCGGCAGTGGGCATGCTTTCCATAGTAGGCATGATAGTTTCCAATGATGCCTACGGACCTATCGTGGATAATGCAAGGGGACTTGCCGAGATGGGAAGCCTCGGAGATGAGGTCCTTGAGATAACTGATGAGCTGGATTCTGCCGGCAATACTGTAAAGGCTGTTACAAAGGGATTTTCCATAGCAGCTGCGGGACTTACGGTCATCTCCCTGCTTGGAGCCTTCATGAGTGAGGTCAATGAAGCTGCAGCCGCAGCAGGCATAGCCGGGATAACAGGCTTTGACATACTGGATCCTCTTGTATTCTTCGGCATGCTGATAGGCGCTGCTGTTCCTGCGGTATTTTCAGCGATGCTCATACTGGGTGTGGATAAGAATGCTCAGAGGATGGTGGCTGAGATACACAGGCAGTTCAGAGAGATCGCAGGACTTCGGGAGGGAACCGCATCTCCAGAGTATGATAAGTGCATACATATAGCTACGGATGGTGCGATAAAGGAGCTTATACCTGCAGGACTTATGGCCATCATAGCCACGGTGCTGGTAGGATTTATCGGAGGAGTTGAAGCGGTCGGAGGCTTCCTTGCCGGCAATATCATAAGCGGACTTCTGCTGGCGCTCTTCATGTCAAACTCAGGCGGACTCTGGGATAATTCCAAGAAATATGTGGAGGCAGGACATGAGGGAGGCAAGGGCTCCGAAGCCCATAAGGCTGCAGTAGTAGGAGATACCGTGGGTGATCCCTTCAAGGATACGGCGGGACCGTCCATCAATACCCAGATCACGGTAGTATCGCTGATAGCATCCCTTATGTCATCGCTTTTCCTTACGATGTCCATCTTTGGATAAGGCCGGGATTGACACCGGCCGGTCTTTGAGTTAGTTTAGGTATATCGATGCCCTGCCCTTTGGGAACGGGCCGACATAAATAATTTAGCCCCGAAAGGGACGGAATGGAGTCTTAAATGGACAGGATAGAACAGAAGATCTGCGACATAATCGAAAGCAGAAAAGATGAGATCATGGCCTTTGGAAAGGATATCTTCTGCCATGCTGAGCTTGGCTTCAAGGAGAAACGTACAAGCTCAAAGTTCGTGGAGGAGATGGAAAAGCTCGGCATGAAGCCCGAGACAGGCCTTGCCATCACCGGAGTAAAGAGCTACCTTAAGGAAAAAGGCTCGGTCGAGGGTCCTACCCTTGCGATGATAGGCGAGCTGGATGCTCTGCCCATCCCCAATCATCCGGATTCCTGGTCTGAGACCGGCTGCTCACACTGCTGCGGACATAATGCCCAGCTTACGGGAGTTGTGGGTGCCGCCATGGCACTTTCAGACCCTGAGGTTGCTGAGGCCATGGGAGGCAATATATGCTTCATGGCAGCTCCCGCAGAGGAGTTCGTGGATATAGAGTTCAAGTCTGATCTTATAAAAGAGGGAAAGCTTGGATACGGCGGTGGAAAGTGCGAGCTTATCCGTATCGGAGCCTTTGATGATGTGGACATAGCCATGGGCCATCACATCATGCCCGGTGCAGACTACGGCCTTTATAATGGCAGCAGCAACGGCTTTGTCAATAAGACCGTTACCTTCACAGGAAGGGCTGCCCATGCGGCAGATGCTCCTCATGAGGGAATAGATGCCCTCAATGCAGCTACGGCGGCCATGGTCAATATAGCCCTTCAGCAGGAGAGCTTCAGGGACCAGGATACCGTCAGGGTACATGGCTTTGTATCAGACGGAGGCACTGCTGTCAATGTCATCGCCGACAATGTCAAGATGCAGTATTCCGTAAGAGGCAAGACCCCTGAGGCATACAGGGATGCATCCCTCAAGGTAGACCGTTCTCTCAAGGCTGCAGCCATGGCTACAGGCTGCGGAGTAAAGATCGAGACCATGGCGGGCTATATGTCCTGTGTACCCAATCCTTATACGGATGTGCTTGAGAGCGTATTTGCAGATATAGCTGCAGAGGGAAAGTATACGAAGCGCCGTGACCTTTGCGGACATACCACAGGAAGTGATGATTTTGGCGATGTTGCCACCATCATGCCCCTTGTACATTTCTGCACTGGAGGATATACCGGAAAGCTTCATAACCCTGATATAAGAGTTGAGGATCCCTATCTTGCCTATGTGGTGACAGCCAAGATATTTGCTCTTGCTGCCTACAGACTGATGAAGGATGGAGCGGCAAAGGCAAAGGAAAATATCGCCGGCTACAAGGCTCCCATGACCAAGGAAGAGTACCTTGCATTCATGGACAGCATGCAGACAGTGGAAGAGGTGGAGCCTACTCCCCTGCCCATAGTAGGAAGCAGATAAAAAGCCATAATCATTAAAACATCCCGGAGGTAGAGAAGTTATTCTCATTCCTCCGGGATTTTGTGTGCTGGCAGAAGCCGATACGGATCTGTATTTTCGGGGTGGGGGTGACCATCCCGGGATCATATTTATTTTGCCATATATGGCTGAATGCAGCGATGCAGCTATTCAGATCGCTGTTTTTCAAGCAGCTCCGGCTCTCTCTGTCTTATATAGGACTCGAGGGAGTTTCTGTCTATCAGGGAAGGGATCACGCCCTGCCTTGTGACGCTGAAACCGGCAGCATAATGGGATATGCGTATGGCCTTATCCATATCATAGCCGTATATAAGGTAGGATACCAGAGAGCTTATGAAAGCGTCACAGGCTCCGGAAGCATCTATGGCATCGAAGTCCTGAGCCGGATAATATTTTTCAGAATCTGCGCTGACCATATAGCAGCCCTGATCACCAAGGGTGACTATGACCGTGCCGGCGCCCATAAGAAGCAGGCTCTTTGCCTGTTCCTCCATGCTGCCTTTTCCGGGACAGATATCGGCAAGCTCATTTTGATTAGGGATAAGTATATCTATGTTTTTGATGAGTTCCTCGGGAAGGGCACCGCTGGTGGCGGGCTTCAGCACGGTACGTATCCCCCTTGCCCTTGAGATCCTGGCTGCTTCTATCAGGCAGTCCGTAGGGACCTCGGTCTGAAGTATGCAGAAGGATGCGTTGTCAAACAGGGACTGATTTCTGACCACATCTGATACGGTGAGGGCGTTGTTGGCCCCTGACATGATGGTGATCATGGATTCTCCGTCAGGCTGGACAAAGATATGGGCCTGCCCGGTCTTCTGCCCCTGGCAGCGCTTTACCGCAGAAGGATTTATATGATAGGCATTGAGGGCTGAAAATATGATATCGGATTCCGAGTCATTGCCCACATTTCCGATAACGGATACCTGATGCCCGAGCTTTGATATGCCTACGGCGGTATTGAGGGCCTTTCCTCCGGCATAAGAGGAGGAGATGAAAGACTTCACGGTCTTGCCGCTGTAGGGCAGCTCCTCCACATTGAGATAATTATCTATGTTTATGCTGCCTACAACGATGGTCTTTTTCATGTGGCTGTTGTAGGGTATGCCCACGGTATAAAGATCATCCAGTACGATATCGTGACTGAAGCTTCCGGAAGGAAGTTCGGCCTCAGGATTTTCGATGGAACGGATCAGCTCCCGGCACATATAGGCACCATATTCATAATAGGGTATGGTTATCGTGGAGATCTTCGGATAATTGATGCTGCTCCTGCCCGCATCCTTAAGGGATATAAGGGAAATGTCATAGGGCAGATTATAATAAAGCTCATGAACGGCATCATAAAGCTCCGTGGCAGTCTTGAAATGAGAGCTTATCACGGCACTTATGGTATGATTTGAGATCTTCCACATCAGATTTTCATTTATGCTGGAAAAGATCATTTCTTCATTGCGGGGAAGACCGTTGTCAAAAAGGCACTGCCTGTAACCATCAGCAAAGGCATCGGTCCTGGTGCCTTCGGTAAGCAGGCAGGCTATGCTCTGATGCCCTCTGGATATCAGCTGCTGGACGGCATAATAGCCCATGGCCTTGTAATCCAGATTGAGGGCATCCTCCACACCGAGATTGAACAGCAGGTAACTGATGCCCTTGGCTTCAAGCTCATCTGCATAGCCGAGGCTTCCTTCGCTTACGGGCTCCCACAGGATCCCATCCACATCATAGGACATAAGGGCAGAGATATTTTTATATTCTTCCCCCAGATCTTCTCCGCTCTCCCGTATAAGTATGGTGTAGCCCTTTTCCTGGGCAGATGCGATCATGCCGTTGAGGGCAAGATTCATACGCTGGGAGGAACGGAAGATGACACCGATGGTCAGGGTCCGTACGGCCTTGGTGCGCACGGAAGAGGTCGGAGAATAATGATACTCCTTGGCAAGCTGGAGTATCCTTTCCCTTGTGCTCTGACTTATGCTGCTGTCCTTGTTGTTCATGACCTTGGAGACCGTAGAGATCGAGACTCCGGCCATCCTGGCTAATTCACTGATAGTCATCCTGGACCTCTGTATATGATGATATGAATGGTCTGAAAAAATGGCCGCTGCATCAGAGATATCAGACGCGGCCGAAACGGGATCATCCGTCGGAGATATTATAAGGGCGGATACTGCTTCGTACAAGCAGAAATTCAAAAAATATGGTAAACTTGAACAAAAGGCTTGACTTTGGGTTTTTTATTTTGTATCTTTTATTTAAGAAAATACTTTCGGAAAGTTTTCCTAAATCAGCTGGAGGGATCAGATGAAAGTCCTCAACATAGGTTCACTTAATATTGACAAGGTTTATAAGGTAGAGCATTTCGTTCAGGCAAAGGAGACCATCAAGTCTCTCGGATACGAAGAGAACAGCGGCGGAAAGGGCCTTAATCAGTCGGTGGCTCTTGCCAAGGCGGGAGCAGAGGTCTATCATGCCGGAAGTGTAGGCAAGGATGGAGACATGCTTCTTGATGTCCTGAAGTCTGCGGGTGCTGACACAAGCCTGATAAAAAGGAGCGAGGCTCCTACGGGACATGCGATCATTCAGGTCGAGGAAAATGGACAGAACTGCATCATCATCTGCGGCGGTGCCAATGATGATGTGACCAGAGAGGATATAGACAAGGCTCTTTCAGGATTTGAAAAGGGCGATATCCTTCTTCTTCAGAATGAGATATCCAATCTGGATTATGCCATAGAAAAGGGACATGAAAAGGGACTTACGGTCATGCTCAATCCCTCCCCCATATCCGATGCCCTCAAGGCATGCAGACTGGATCTGGTGGATTATTTCATACTTAATGAGGTCGAGGGTGAGGCCCTTACCGGAGTTTCCGCTGAGGATCCGGAGGGTGTGCTCGGAGGACTTAAGAAGACCTTCCCTAATGCAGGCTTCGTGCTTACTCTTGGAGAAAACGGAGCGGTATTTGCAAAGGGGGATGAGAAGGCAGCCCATGGTATCTATAAGGTAAAGGCTGTGGATACCACGGCGGCAGGAGATACCTTCTGCGGATTCTTTATCGCCGGTATGACAAAGGGCTGGGATAAGGACAAGCTCATCAAGTATGCAAGTGCCGCCAGCGGCATAGCTGTATCAAGGCCCGGAGCCGCTCCCAGCGTTCCTACCCTTGCGGAAGTGGAAGCATTTATCGCAGATAGAGGTTAAACAAAGTTATATCGACAATAGTATATTGTATTGGTGGTTAAAGAGCCCCTCAGCGGATATGATCCGTGAGGGGTTCTTTGTTTGCCGGAAATGTATAGTTCATAAGAGGAATATCACTTATTGTACTCCCTTGCCCCGAATATGGCGGTGCCTACCCTGACCATGGTAGAGCCCTCCATGACAGCAGCCTCATAATCATCAGTCATGCCCATGGAGAGCTCGGAGGGGAGCTCTGCCAGAGGTATGCCTGTTTTTGACATGGCCGTGCGCAGCTCGGAAAGGAGCCCGCTCATCCTCCGGAAATAGATCCTGTTTTTTTCTCCGTCATCGGTGATGGGAGCGGAGGTCATTAGCCCTTTTATGCGGAGCTTTGGGAAGCCCAGCATCAGAATGGCTGAGGGGATGAGCTCCTGAGGGGCAAAGCCGTATTTGCTTGGCTCATCGGCGATATTGACCTCAAGCAGGATATCCATGGTGATGCCTCTTTTCTGGGTCTCCCTGGAAATGACCTCGGCAAGCCTCACAGAGTCCACCGAATGTATCATGCAGACCTTGTCGATGACCTTTTTGACCTTATTGGTCTGGAGATGCCCTATCATATGGATCCTTGTGCCCTCCGGCATGAGAGGATATTTTTCCAGGATCTCCTGTACATAGTTTTCTCCGAAGTCAGTTATGCCTGCCTGAGAGGCCTCATATATGTCAGAGAGGGGCTTGGTCTTGGATACGGTTATAAGCTTTACGGAATCATCGCTTCGACCGCTGCTTTCGCAGGCCCTTTTGATATTTTCAGTAACGGTATCTATATTGTTCCTGATGTTCATTATGTACCTCGTTTTATGTTTGCAGAAGGCTTTTCTAAACTAAGCTTGTATAATCGGATTTTATGTACTAATATAAGTACAATTCACCTAAAAGGAGGTCCGCCGTGAAAAAACTTGACAGCAGAAAGCTGATACTTGTCGGAGTTACCCTGTTCTCCATGTTCTTCGGGGCAGGGAACCTGATATTCCCGCCCTATCTGGGATATCTTGCGGGCAATGAGGCTCTGGCTGCCTTTGCAGGATTTGTGATTACGGCTGTGGTATTTCCGGTGCTTGGAGTAACTGCCGTGGCAAAGACGGGAGGACTGGATCATCTGTGTCAGAAGGTCCATCCTGGCTTCGCACTGCTTTTCTCCTTTGCCGTATATCTCTGTATCGGGCCCATGCTGGCGATCCCCAGGACTACCAGCACGAGCTATGCCATGTTTGCCTTCCTTACTGACAGACTTGGAGACGGCAGGATAATGGGGATAAGCATACAGTTTGCGGTAAGCTTTATCTATTCGCTGCTGTTTTTCCTGGCTGCCGGTATAGTGGCAAAGCGTCCTGAGAAGCTGAAGGACAGGCTGGGAAAGAGGCTGACCCCCATACTTATCGCCCTGATCGTCATCCTCTTCATAGCAGGGATGCTTCAGCCTGAGCTTCCCGTGGGAGAGGCGAGCGGTGCCTATGCAGACGGTGCCTTCGGGACCGGCTTCGTGGAAGGCTACAATACCATGGATACCCTTGCCGCCATGGTCTTCGGCATAGTCATAGCCCTTAATATAAAGGATCTGGGCATAGAGGACAATGCATCCATAGCAAAGGAGACCATAAGGGGAGGAGTCATAGCCGGAATAGTGCTTGCCTCCATGTATGGTATGCTTACCTTCCTTGGAACAAGGAGCGGAAGCCTTATAAGCGGAGCTCAGAATGGAACTGAGATACTTACAGCCCTTGCCGGAGGCTTCTTCGGAGATCTGGGCTCAGTGATACTTGCCGCCATATATTTCATAGCCTGCTTCAATGTCTGCGTGGGGCTCATATCGAGCTGTTCAAAGTTCTTCTCTGAGAAGCTTAGCTTTCTCAGCTTTGATGCATGGCGCTGGATCATAACGATCTGGAGCTTCGGTATCTCCATCATGGGACTCAATACCATACTTGCCATATCCACGCCGATACTGAGCATCATATATCCCGTGGCCATGGCGGTTATAGTGCTGAATCTGCTGCCCTTTAAGCTTTTCAGCTCCCCGATACTCCATAAGATAGTTGTGGCGGCAGCACTGCTTTACGGGATCTATACAGTAGTATAAATCTCTGAGCGATGCATTGCCCATAAGCTCCGACATTGGATCTGCATTAAATATCGGTGAATCGTCAGCGAAATCCGACGTTGGATTTGCCTCCGATGGAGGGGCAATGGGGCCGCATCTGAAAAGCGGACCATCCGGCGGCATGGCATAGACGCTCAGAACCTGCCATTTTCAATAAATGAAAGTATGTTTTTATAGATATGCTCCCTGCCTTTTTCGTTGAGGAGCTCATGGCGCCTGTCTTTATAGAGATGGGCGCTTACTTTTTTATAACCGAGCTTTTTGAGGAAGCTCTTGAGCTCATAAAACTTTTTGGGACTCTGGATCACCGGATCGTCAGCTCCCGCTATGAGGAGTATCGGAAGCTCCGGGGACCTGAGGATCCAGCCCTTCCGTGAATAGGAGGATATCAGCAGCTTGAAGAGGTTGATGAATCCATTGTTCGTAAATGTAAAGCCGCAGAGGGGATCCTCATTATAATGCCTTACATTTTCCTCATCACTGGATAGCCAGCTGTTTCTGACATCATAGCCCTTATTGAAAAGGCTGAAGGCCAGGTGGTCTATGAGCCTGCTGCGGTGGTCCGGTCCGAGTATGAGCGAGGAAAGCCGGGCGAGAAGCAGGGCAAGAGGAGCTGCAGGATTCCTGGTGGGAGGCCCGCATAGTATCAGGCCTGAGAGCTCGGCATCATATTTCTTAAGATAGCAGCGTGCCGCAAGAGATCCCATGCTGTGACCGAAGAGCCAGAGGGGAGCATCAGGAAAGAGCCCCTTGATGAAGACCGTCACCTGATGGAGATCATCTCTTATGGCAGAGATATCATCGGTATAAAAATATCCGAGGTCAGATCCATCATTTACGCTGGCTCCATGGCCCCTGTGGTCGTGGATGACCGCGGCATAGCCATTTGATGCAAGAAATGACATAAAATCCTCATATCTTTCCTTATGTTCGGTCATACCGTGGGAGATCTGAACTATGCCCTTTACCTTCCCTTCGGGGATGACATATTTGACTGACAGCTCCAGACTGTCATATTCTGATATAAGCTTTCTTTCGCTAAACTCCATATGACCACCAATATCCTTTATTCGCCCTTTTTTATACCAAGTATATGCTTCAGTATGGTATAATTCAATAGATATGATAAAGATATGATCTGAGGAGGTATTGATATATGTTTACACAGATATATTCCATACAGACAGTGGAGGAAGCCCTGGCCTGCGCGGAGGCAGGAGCGGACAGAGTGGGAGTCCTCGTAGGGGTGCCCGGGGGCAAGTTCCCCTGCGCCATCCATGAGGATGAGGCTGGAAGGATATTTGAGGCCCTTAAGGGAAAGGCGGTGAGAGTCCTTATCTCCGTAGCTGACAATGAAGAGGATATACTCAGTCAGACAGAGAGGCTTAAGCCCGACGTGCTCCATCTTTGTGCCAATTTTGAGGGGGATGCGGATTTCCGTGAGAAGCTCAGGGCAAGGATGCCTGAGGTAAAGCTCATGGAGGCGGTAGGCATAGTGGATGAATCAGCCATCGAGGATGCAAAGAAGAAGGCAGCTTATGCGGATCTGCTTATCCTGGACAGCGTATCGAAGACCGTCCCCGGAGTAGGAGCTGCCGGAGTCACCCATGACTGGAGCATAGACAGGGCCATAGTTGAGGCTGTGGATATCCCGGTTATCCTTGCAGGAGGACTGGGGCCTGAAAATGTGGCCGAGGCCATAGAGGCAGTCCGTCCCGACGGAGTGGATTCCCTGACGAAGACCAGCGTGGTGAAGGATGGAGTCATACTTCATAAGGACATAGACAGGGTAAGGGAATTCTGCCGTATAGCAAAAGGCATGCAGTGATGAAGCCGGCCATGAAGAAGATAATATGTGTCGGCGATCTCTGCGCTGATCTGATAATCCCCTACGGTGAAGCAAAAAGCAACATCTCAGCCATAAAGGAAGGGGAGATAAAAAGCCAGAGCGTGGAGCTCAGATCCGGGGGCACCGTGGGCAATACCTGCAGGGTGCTTGGAAGGCTTGGCTCAAAACCCTTCTTCATCACTGACCTTTGTGATGACAGTCTGGGACGCTTCCTTCGTACAGAGATGGAGAAGGACGGAGTGGATATGTCATATTCACCCCTTGGTGAGTATGGAGCCATGGTATGCATAGCGGTGCTGGATGATAACAACGACCGCACCATGTTTTCCTGGGTGCCGCCGGGATCCAGGTATCCGACCTTTTCGGATGAGAGCTTTTCAGAGGAGCTCTTTTCGGAGGATGCGGTAATATTTACCGGAGGAATGGTCCTCAACAATGATCCGGACAGTATGGCAGCGGTCTATCGCTTCATAAAGAGGATGAAGGAAAAGACTGACTCCATGTTTATCTTTGATCTCAATACAAGGATAGAAAGCTATGGCCTGAACGAGATCAGGAGATATTATTATGACAGGTATATAGAGCTGGCAGATATTATCCTGGGATCCGGCATGGAGGAATTCGGGCCCATAACAGGAGGAAGCGATCTTTCGGACTGTGCATCAAGGCTTGCAAAGGGCGTAAGGACAGTCATAGCAAGGGATGGAGCAGGACCGGTGCTGATAGCAGAGCCTCTTGGGAAAAAGCCGGAGAGTCCGGAAGAAGACAGGAACGCATCAGAGGATGACAAAGGAGATGCGGATGCAGCGGGTAAAGAAGGGCTTTCTGAAGCATATGATATAAAGCTTGAAAGCATCCCGGTCATCCCGGTAAAGGCGGTCAGCACCGTAGGCGCCGGTGACAGCTTTGATGCAGCCTTCATCCATGCACTGAGCAGGGGGAACGGGCTTTCTGACTGTGTCCGCTTTGCAAACAGGATAGCGGGACATGTCATAAGCCATGCCGGACATCTGGATGTGGGTCCGGAACGTATATAGATCAGGTAAAATGTTTTTGGGGGAAAGAGTATTATGAGAACAGCAGGGGTGCTTATGCCGATCTTCAGCCTGCCGGGCAGATACGGTATCGGCAGCTTCGGAAAAGAGGCATACAGATTTGCGGACAGCCTTAAGGAGGCGGGACAGAGCTACTGGCAGATCCTTCCTCTGGGACCTACGAGCTATGGGGATTCGCCTTACCAGTCCTATTCTACCTTTGCGGGCAATCCGTATTTTATCGATCCGGACAGCTTTTCTGAGGAGATACTGCCAAGAAGGATAAAGGCGAAGTATGATTTTGGAAAGGATGAGCACCGCATAGATTACGGTAAGCTCTATGAAGGAAGGCTGGAGCTCCTTTATCATGCCTATCAGGTGGAAAATTACTGCGGCCTTGAAAAGGAATATCCGGATTTTGAGCCCTTCTGCAGGGACAATGCCTTCTGGCTTGAGGATTATGCCTTATATATGTCTCTCAAGGAAGAGCATAAGGGTCTTCCCTGGTATGAATGGGAGAAGGGCATAAGGGAGCACGATGAGAAGGCCCTTACGCCGGTAAGGCAGAAACTGGGAGACCGGATACGCTTCCACAAATGGCTCCAGTACAAATTTTACACCCAGTGGGGAAGCCTGAAGAAATATGCCAATGACCTCGGCATAGGCTTCATAGGAGACCTGCCGATATATGTGTCCTATGATTCTTCGGATGTATGGGCGGCACCGGAGCTTTTCCGCATGGATAAAGAGAGACGTCCTGCCTGGGTGGCAGGAGTCCCTCCGGATGGATTTTCGTCCACTGGACAGCTTTGGGGCAATCCTGTCTATGACTGGGACTATCATAAAAAGACCGGTTATTCCTGGTGGATAAAGCGCATAGAGCACAGCTTCAGGCTCTGTGATATGCTGAGGCTGGATCATTTCCGGGGCTTTGATGAGTATTACTGCGTGCCCTTCGGAGATGCCACGGCGGAGAGGGGGCATTGGGAGAAGGGACCCGGCATGGAGCTTTTTGATGCCATCAGGAAGAAACTTGGCGAGCTTCCGATCATAGCTGAGGATCTGGGCCTTCTTACGGACGGAGTGCGCAGGCTTCTTAAAGATACGGGATTTCCCGGTATGAAGGTACTGGAATTCGGCATGGATCCCAATGAGGATTCGGATTACAGGCTCCATAACTGGATCAAAAACAGCGTGGGCTATACAGGCACCCATGATAATCAGACCCTGAAGGCATGGTACAAAGAACTTTCAAAGGAAGAACTCAGCTTCATGAAGGACTATATGGAGCTTAAGGACAGACTCATGGATGAGTGGAACGACCGCATCATCAGGGCCGTCCTTGGAAGTGTCTCTGATACGGTGGTTATACCCATGGGAGACTGGCTTGGCCTTGGAGCGGAGGCCAGGATCAATGCCCCCTCGACACTGGGAGGCAACTGGAGCTGGCGCATGGACAAAAAGGCCTTTGACAGAAAGCTGATAAAAAGGATGCAGGGCCTTACGAAGCTTTACAGCAGACTCCCCGGAGCCTGAAGCCAGGTGCCGGGATATAAAATCGACAATACAGAAGGAGCAGGATGAAAAAATTTATCTCATGGAATGTGAACGGACTTCGTGCCGTTATGAATAAAGGCTTTGAGGATTTCTTCAGGGCGGCGGATGCGGATGCCTTCTGCCTGCAGGAGACAAAGCTGCAGGAAGGGCAGATAGATCTGAACTTTGAGGGATATTATTCTTATTGGGACTATGCGGAAAAGAAAGGCTATTCCGGGACTGCCATATTTACGAAGGAGAAGCCCCTTGATGTGACGCTTGGCATGCCCTATGAGGAGCATGATACAGAGGGAAGGGTGGTATGCCTTGAATATGAGGGCTACTACCTTATGACGGTCTATACTCCGAATTCCCAGAATGAGCTCCAGAGGCTTCCCTACCGCATGGAGTGGGAGGACTGCTTCAGGACCTATGCCATGGAGCTTGCGGCAAAGAAGCCCCTGATATTCTGCGGGGACCTCAATGTGGCCCATGAGCCCATAGATCTTAAAAATGATAAGACCAATCATAAAAATGCCGGTTTTACCGATGAGGAGAGGGGCAAGATGGAAAGGCTGCTTCACAGCGGCTTCACGGATACTTTCAGATATCTCTATCCCGATAAGGAACAGTACAGCTGGTGGTCCTACCGCATGAACGCCAGGGCGAAGGACGTGGGCTGGCGCATAGACTATTTCATAGTTTCAGATGACATAAGGGACCGGGTCAGAGATTCCATCATCCACGGTGAGATACTGGGATCCGATCATGCACCGGTGGAGCTCCTTATAGATATCTGATACGGTCTGATGGGGACACAGATCGAATAAAAAATATTTAAGGCTGAAAAAGGGCCTTAAATATGGTATTATTATCTAAAAGACCGGCGGAAAAACCGGGTTTTTATAGGCAAAAGTATGAATCTTAGCGAAATGAGGCAGGCTTATGGGCATAAGTAAAGCGGACAGATCTTTTGAAAAGCTTTATCCCTTCGGATACACGGTGGAGGAAGACCGCTTATATTTCTGTACTGCCGCTGAGGGCAGCAGCCTGAGTCTGCATCTCTATAAGGACGGAAGATCCTTTAAGAGGATAGCCTTTTCAGAAGAGGACAGGATAGGCAATGTATGGAGGCTGGTACTTTGCGGAGTTCCCCTTGACGGAAGCTTTTCCTATACCTATGAAGCAGAGGGAAAGGAGACCCCTGAGCCCTATGCTGCGGAGCTTACGGGCAGGGAGAGCTATGGGAGTAGGAAGAATCTCAGGCTTGTTCCCAGGGCGGTCATCAGGAAGGAGCTTTCCGGAGGCGGAGCCTTCTGCGATATAAAAAGAGAAGGACAGCCTTCGCTCAGTCTTGAGAACAGTCTGATATACAGGCTCCATGTCAGGGGCTTTACAAAGGATCAGAGCTCAGGAGTGGATGAAAAAAGGCGAGGCACCTTTTACGGAGTCATAGATAAGCTCCCATACCTTAAGGAGCTTGGAGTCACCTCCGTGGAGCTTATGCCTGCCTACGAATATAACGAGACGGAGCTCTCCTTTGACAGGAAGGGCATAAAGATCAATTACTGGGGCTTTACGGAGGATGCGGAGCGCATGGCTCCAAAGACCTCCTTCGGAGGGACAAAGGGCCTTCGGGAGATGACGGAGGCTCTCCATAAGGAAGGCATGGAGCTGATCCTGGGCATATATTTTTCCGGAAATGAGCCGGAGGATTATGTGATGGATGTGATCAGGCACTGGAGGCTTAGCTATGGCGTGGATGGAGTGCACATAGTGGGCATGGCTCCCCTCAAGCTGCTGCTCAATGATCCTTACCTTAAGGGCATGAAGCTTTTTGCAGACAATATCTCCCCTGAGGATACGAGGCGCAGGAAAAGGGACCAGGCCTTCATGCCGGTAAGGAAGGATATCAGGAAGGACAGGATCGCTGCGGTCTGCAATGATGATTTCCAGAACAGCATGCGGCGCTTCATAAAAGGTGATGAGAGCATGGTGGATATCGCCATGGGACTCATAAGGCCTGAGCAGGAAGAGATAGGCCGGGTCAATTACATGGCCAATGTGTCAGGATTTTCCCTCTGGGATGTGTATTCCTATGACAGGAAGCATAATAAAGAGAACGGTGAGCATGACACCGACGGCACGGATTATAATTACAGCTGGAACTGCGGAGAAGAGGGCCCTTCCAGAAAAAAGAGGATAAATGACCTCAGGCTTCAGCTCTGCAAGGCAGCCCTCCTCATGACGATCATATCCGGGGGCACGCCGCTGATAAATGCAGGGGATGAGATGGGACATACCAGGAAGGGCAACAATAATTCCTGGTGCATGGATAATAAGCTTGAATGGATAGACTGGGGAGATCTGGAGAAGCATAAGGAGCTTTATGAGTTTACGAAGGCCCTTATAAGGCTCAGGAAGGATCATCCGATACTGAGACAGCGGTCCTTCAAGGGAAGCGATTATAAGGCAACGGGGCTTCCTGACATATCCTTCCACGGAAAAAGCGCATGGAAGGTGGACCATGAGAACTACCGAAGGCAGCTGGGTGTCTGCTTCAATGGGGATTATGCCGAAAAGGCAGAGGGCGTCCCGGATGACAGCTTCTATGTAGGTATGAATATGCACTGGGAGCCGCACAAGTTCTATCTTCCGAAGCTGAAGGAGGGGAAGCGCTGGCATATGCTTCTCGATACTTCGGTCTCCGGGAGGGCTATTGATGAAGATGAGCTTACGGAGCTTAAGTTTGAAGACAGTGTCAGGATAGCTCCGAGGAGCATCATCATATTGATAGGAAAATAAACATTTGGGGGTTACATACAAATGACAGATAAGCTTTATAACATGATAAACTGGGCAGATGTGGAAGAGATAGAATATTCCGAATCCGCATATCCGAAGCGCATACTCGGAGCCCATCCTGCAGAGGGAGGAGGCACGCTGGTACAGGTCTATATCCCTCATGCGGTCAATGTCTCCCTTGTAAAGGATGATGGCAAAAAGCCTCTGGATATGGAAGCCTGTGATGAGGAGGGCTTCTTTGCCCTCTGGGTCTCTGAAAAGGACTTTGACTACAGACTCAGTGTGGCCTATGACAATGGCTACAAGGCCGAGATCGAGGACCCCTATAATCCCAAGTTCGGGACCATCTTTGAAGAGCAGGACTATAAAAAGCTTTCAGAGGGCATAGCCTATGAGCTCTATGAGAAGCTCGGTGCCCATCCCATGAACATGGAGGGAGTGGACGGCGTCAATTTTGCCGTATTTGCTCCTGAGGCTGAGCGCGTCAGCGTGGTGGGAGACTTCAATCTCTGGGACGGCAGGATCTACCAGATGCAGAGGGATACCTATTCGGGTATATTCGAGCTGTTCATACCTGGCATAAAGTCCGGAGACCTTTATAAATACGAGATAAAGACCAAGGCAGGTCAGCCCATACTCAAGGCGGATCCCCATGCTTTTTATGCAGAGCTCCGGCCCAATACTGCTTCCATCGTCTGGGATATAGATAAATTCCGCTGGAGTGACGGAGACTGGATGGAGGACAGGAAGACACGGGACATGAAGACCAGCCCCATGAACATCTACGAGCTCCACATAGGTTCCTGGAAGCAGAAGCCCGTGGCCGTGGATGAGGAGGGCAATGCCATAAACGGATCCCAGTTCTATACCTACAGGGAGCTGGCTCCGGAGATAGCCGCATATGTAAAGGAGATGGGTTATACCCATATCGAGCTTCTGCCGGTGATGGAGCATCCCCTTGACGCATCCTGGGGCTATCAGGTAACGGGATATTTTGCTCCCACGAGCCGCTACGGTACGCCTGACGACTTCATGTATTTCATGGATTATATGCATACCCAGGGCATCGGCGTGATCCTGGACTGGGTACCTGCCCATTTCCCCAGGGATGCCTTCGGACTCGGAGAGTTTGACGGCTCCCATGTATATGAGCATGCGGATCCCAGAAAGGGAGCCCATCCTCACTGGGGCACGCTGATATTCAACTATGCCAAGCCTCAGGTATCCAATTTCCTGATATCCAATGCCATGTTCTGGGCTGAGAAGTATCATGCCGACGGCATCCGCATAGATGCGGTGGCTTCCATGCTTTATCTGGACTATGGACGCAATGACGGAGAATGGGTGGCCAACATCTACGGCGGCAATGAGAACCTGGATGCCATAGAGTTCCTCAAGCACCTCAACTCCATCATGCATAAGCGCAATCCCGGAGTCATGATGATAGCGGAGGAATCCACGGCATGGCCCATGATAACCGGCGACCCCAAGGACGGCGGCCTTGGCTTTGACTTCAAATGGAATATGGGCTTCATGAATGACTTCCTGCATTACATGCAGACGGATCCTTATTTCAGGAAGGACAACTATGGCGCCCTGACCTTCTCGATGTTCTATAACTACAGCGAGAACTTTATCCTCACCTTCTCCCATGATGAGGTGGTCCATCTCAAGGGCTCCATGCTTTCAAAGATGCCTTCTGCGGATTTTGAGGTAAAGGCAGCACACCTGAGGGCGGCCTATGGCTACTTTATGTCCCATCCGGACAAGAAGCTTCTTTTCATGGGACAGGATTTCGGACAAAATGATGAGTGGCAGGAATGCATGTCCCTGGAATGGGATCTGCTCCAGTACCCTCTTCATAAAAATATGCAGACCTTCGTAAAGGATCTCAATGCCATGTATAAGGAGCATCCGGCATTCTGGAGCATGGATTATGACCCGGAGGGCTTTGAGTGGATCAATTGTGCATATCCGGAGCTTTCCATGGTGATGTTCATAAGGAAGACCAAGGATCCTGCGGAGACAATGCTGATAGTATCGAACTTTGATACCATGGAGCATCCGGACTTCCGCATAGGAGTACCTTTTGAGGGCAGCTATAAGGAGATCCTGAATTCTAATGATCAGAAATACGGCGGCACCGGTTTCGGCAATCCCAGGAGCCTGAGGTCAAAGAAGCTTCTCTGGGATGAAAGGGAGGATTCCATCAAGATCAATATCCCTCCTCTTTCAACGCTGGTATTTACCTGCACTCCGATAAAGAAGGAAAAGAAGGCAGCAGCTTCTGCGGCAAAGACAAAGGCTGCAAAGGGCACAAAGACGGCATCCCAGGCAAAGGGCCATAAGGCTTCACAGGGCAGGGCCCATACCACAAAGAGCAAGGCCGTAAGCAGAAAACCCAGGATAACCTGATAGTAAGGCCCTGCCGGACTTCTGCAGAGGCCTGATGCAGAGATCATGCATGGCTGATGCGGAAAAACCAGGCAAATTAGAGGTCAGGGGAAGGAAATGTTCATAAAAGCTCCATGATGTTTAAGAACTCCTTACGCCCGCCTTACCGATAGCTTAAATAAATGCTTCTTCTCTTGATTTTTGAAAGTATTTAGTGGATTATTACGTATACTATTTGCAAGACAGCAAAAAGGATATCCGCTGAGATCAAAAATCATTTAAAGAGGAGAAGCATTTTTATGAAGAAGAAGATAAATTCAGTTATAATGTTTGCAATGGCTGCAGTACTTTCAGTATCACTTCTGGCAGGCTGCTCAGGAAGCACCGGCTCCGCCATAGGAGGAACGGATGCGGCGACGGACATAGTCATCGAGTCCCAGGAAACAGAGGCAGAGACTTCAGAGAAGTCAGCTCAGATAGAAGAGAGCGAGGTTGCCATAGAGAGGCTTGGAGACGGTACCGAGGATGATGGAGAGGAAGACGTGTATATAGAGATGAACCCCGTAGCAAAGTGGGGAGCCATAGCATCCGTGGACGAAGAGAACAACAGGATACATTTCAACAGCAATGAGTACTTTGTGGATGAGGAGGGCAATTACAGCGATACCGTTCAGGAGATCGTGCTTAACCTCACTGACAGCACTCCGATACTGGATGCAGAGACCCTCATGCCAGTACAGCTTTCAGATATCGATATGACATCCAATGTATATGTATGGGTATCCCAGGCCATGACCATGAGCCTTCCGCCACAGACCGCAGCCCAGGTCATCATCGTGAATGTGCCTGAGGATGCATCGGCTCCCATGTACGTGGTGGCAAAGGAAGTGGAGAAGACTGATGACGGCGTCATCATAACCGATCAGGACGGAGTAAAGTGGAGAGCTGACGCTGATACCCAGGTAAGCCCTTACCTTACAAGGAACATCGTTACTCTGGATGATATAGAGGTGGGCTCCAGATTCGTGCTCAGCCAGGATCAGGAGGAAAGCACCTCCGGAAGCGAAAAGGCAGGAGAGGCAGACGGATATGCCTCCAGGATAGTGCTCTTTGCAGACTAAGCCAAGGCAGGACCCGGGAACAGACTACGTTTTAGTTGATACTTCGCTGGTTTTTTGCTAAACTTAGATGATCACAAAATGAACTTTGACGATAAGGATGTTGTTTAATGGATTCATCTAAACGCAGAAATCGAACAAGACGGGATACGTCTCTGGATAACAGGCGCCGCAGCGGCGGACAGCGCATACTTTATGATGCCAACGGCGTAAGGATAAAGCAGAGCCGTTTCCCGCTCAAGCTCAAGAGAGCCCTGCTCTTTTATGTGCTGCCCTATATAGTTATCAATGCCATCATATTTTTCCTGGTGACGGCTACTCCCAAGGTGGATATGTCCGTAGGAGACACCAGTGATTACAGGACCACTCAGGTGGAATTCAAGGTGGACTCCATGCTTCCTATCAGGGAGATGACGGTACAGATGGAATCCCAGCCCATAGAGTATACCGAGGTGGGAAGGAATCACTTCGTCTGTGATGTGTCTGCCAACGGTATGCTATATGTCACCGTGAAGTCCATCAACGGCATGCAGACCAATAACTATGTCAGTGTCAGCATATTGGATGATACGGCTCCTTCGATCGATGAGGAAAGCTGCGTGATATCGAGAGGAGAGCTGACCTTCGTTATTGAAGACAGCCAGTCCGGAGTGGATTATGATTCCATATACGGCATATATGACGGCAATAAGGAAGTTAAACCCATAAAGATGGATACGGCCACCGGCACGGTCACCATACCCATGTATTCTGATTCCGTAGAACTGCATTTTGAGGATCTGGTGGGCAATGCCAGGATGGGAGTTATCTCAAGCGCCACAGGTGACTATGAGGAGTCAGGCGATGAGACAGCCTCAGCAGAGGCTTCTGCTGCTTCAGAAGCAGAGAGCTCAGCCGTTTCAGAGACTGCGGAGGAGAGCTCCGGTGATGAAGAAGACAGCTAAGACAGTGAGGACTGAGGCTTGATCCTGAAGCTTTAAGAAGAGAAAGACTCAGGGTTTACATCTTAATATCGAATTATTATAATCAGGCGCTTTCTTTGCTGGATAAAAGGATCCGGCAGGGGAGGCGTTTTTGTGAATATTTTGTGAAAAAAACAGGGTGTTTATTGACATGTAGCAGGCTACACATTATACTGTGTAGCGTGCTACACTTTGAGATTGGAGAGGATCATGAATGAGAAGAAAAAAACCGGCTACCTCCTTAAGATAATAACAGATGTACTTGTGAGGGAATCCAATCATATGCTTAAAAAGCAGGACCTTACCTGGGCACAGAGCCGGCTGATAGGCTTTCTGTCTCGAAACGGAGGGGAATGCACACAGAAGGAGCTCGAAAGCTTTCTTGAGGTATCTCATCCTACGGTAGTAGGCATAGTATCCCGCATGGAGCAGAACGGCTTCGTGACCTGCAGGATAGATGCCTCGGACCGCCGCAATAAGATAGTCAGCCTTACGGAAAAGTCCATAAGGGTAGGGAACAGCATGCTCGAATCCCTTAGGGAGCAGGACGAAGCCATGTTCTATGGATTTTCTGATGAGGAAAGAGAGCAGTTCGATAACTATCTTTTCAGGGTATATGAAAATCTCAGCCGCAGCACAAGGACAAGACAAAATATATAGGAGACCGTATGATTAAGACTTTATTCAAAAGCTCAAGACAGTATACGAAGGGCGCGATCATAACCATATGTCTCTCTGCCCTGGAGGTGTTATTCGAGATAGTCATCCCCACGACCATGTCGGGACTTATAGACTATGGTATCAATGCAGGAGACACGTCCATGGTATGGAGGTATGGCGGCATGCTCCTGCTGTTTGCGGCCATGCAGCTTATTACGGGCATGGCGGCAGCCAGACTTGCGGCCAGAAGCTCAGCAGGCTTTGCATCCAACCTTCGTATGGATATGTATCAGAATATCCAGACATTTTCATTTTCAAATATCGACAAGTTTTCCACGGCATCCCTGGTCACCAGGCTGACCACGGATGTGACCAACGTACAGATGGCTTATCAGATGATGACCCGTATGGTCATAAGGTCGCCGCTTATGCTGATATTTTCCATGACGGCAGCCTTCAGGATCAATGCGGAGATATCATCCCTGTTCCTGATCGCCATACCGATACTTGGTATCGGGCTCTTTGCGATCATCAGGGTGGTTATGCCCATCTTCCAGAAGGTATTCCACACCTATGATGAGCTTAACTCAGTAGTACAGGAAAATGTTCAGGCCATCCGAGTGGTCAAGACCTTTGACCAGCAGGAGCATGAGATCGATAAGTTCGGAAAGGTATCAGACAGGATCTATAAGCTGTTTTCAAAGGCGGAGCGCTTCACTGCCCTCAACATGCCCCTGATGCAGGGCTGCATGTATGCCTGCATGATCCTGATCTCCTGGATCGGAGCCCAGGCCATCGTGGCAAGCGGCAATGACCCCGCAGTGGGACTTACCACAGGAAATTTGACAGCACTCATCACCTACAGCATACAGACTCTTTCCAGCCTGATGATGCTTTCCATGGTCTTCGTCATGATGACCATAGCAGGATCCTCAGCAGAGCGTATCACGGAGGTCCTTTCCGAGAAGTCGGATATCACCGACCCTGCCTCTCCCGTTATGGAGGTTAAAAATGGTGATGTTTGCTTTGAGCATGTGGATCTTAAGTACGATAAGAATGCAGACAAGAAGGTGCTGGATGACATAAATCTGGAGCTTAAGTCTGGAGAGACCCTTGGCATCATAGGCGGCACCGGTTCCTCCAAGTCATCCCTCGTGCAGCTTATCCCGAGGCTTTATGACGTAACGGCAGGCCGTGTCATGATAGGCGATGTGGATGTAAGAGACTACGACATAGAGGTGCTCCGTAATTCTGTAGCCATGGTGCTTCAGAAGAACGAGCTCTTTTCCGGTACTATCGCTGAAAATCTGCGCTGGGGTAATGAGCAGGCCACCGATGAGGAGATCAGGGAGGCAGCCCACCTTGCCTGTGCCGATGAATTCATAGAGCAGTTCCCGGATAAGTATGATACCTACATAGAGCAGGGCGGTACCAATGTATCCGGAGGACAGAAGCAGAGGCTCTGCATAGCCAGGGCTCTTCTTAAGAAGCCTAAGGTGCTGATATTGGATGATTCCACCAGTGCGGTGGATACCAAGACCGATGCCATCATCCAGAGCTCCTTCAGGACCTATATACCTGATACCACAAAGATAATCATCTCCCAGCGTATAAGCTCTGTCCAGAATGCGGACAAGATCATTGTGCTCGAGGACGGACGTATAGCTGCCATGGGCACCCATGAGGAGCTCCTGAAGACTTCGCCCATGTACAGGGAGACCTTTGAACAGCAGCAGAAGGGAGGCGCTGAGGATGAGTAAAAACACCGTTAATGTAAAACCGACACAGCGCTTTGATAAGGAAGTGCTCAAGAGGCTGCTTTCCTATATGGCTGCCTACAAAAAGACACTTATAGTGGTATTCTGCTGCATACTTATCTCGGCGCTGACCTCGGCGGGTTCAGCCATGTTTGTCGAGATACTGATAGACAACTATATAACGCCGCTTCTCCTGGAGGCGTCTCCGGTATTTACCGGTCTTATAAAGGCGTTATGCACCATGGCCGTGATATATGTGATCGGAGTCGTGTGCGGATATATGTATAACAGGCTGATGGTCACCACGGCCCAGGCTACTCTCAAGAACATCAGGGACGATATGTTCTCAAAGATGCAGTATCTGCCCATAAGCTTCTTTGATACCCATACCCATGGCGAGATCATGAGCCTTTATACCAATGATACTGACACCCTGAGGCAGTTCATAGCCCAGTCCATGCCTCATCTGGTATCCTCGACCTTCACGATGGTGGCCGTGTTCTGCTGCATGCTGTACCTGAGCGTATGGCTGACATTGATAGTGATCCTGAGTGTGATAATAATACTTTTCATCGTAAAGAAGGTCACAGGCAAGACTGCCTTCTTCTTCGTAAGGCAGCAGCAGTCCATAGGTGCACTGAACGGCTATATCGAGGAGATGATAAATGGCCAGAAGGTCATCAAGGTATTCTGCCATGAGGATAAAAATATAGATGGCTTTGCCAAGAGAAATGAGCAGTGGAGGCTTGCTGCCACCAATGCCAATGGCCGTGCGAACTCCATGATGCCCATGATGAACGGCCTCGGATATGCTACTTATGTGGCCATAGCCGTTATCGGATCATACATGGCCATAAGCGGAGTGCCGAATCTTGGGCTTGCAGGTACTGATACCATCACCGTGGGAGTGATAGCCTCTTTCCTGACCCTTTCAAGGAACTTCGTCAACCCCATTGCTCAGATGGCGAACCAGTTCAATTCCGTTATCATGGCCCTTGCCGGAGCAGGCAGGATATTCAGGTTCATGGATGAGCTTCCTGAGGCGGACAATGGCTATGTGACCTTGGTTAATGCCAGAGAAGAAAATGACGAGATAGTGGAGACTTCCGAGCACACTGGCATGTGGGCATGGAAGCATCCCCATCAGGCTGACGGCACCATCACCTATACTAAGCTTGAGGGCAGAGTAGTGCTGGACCATGTGGATTTCTCCTATGTGGAGGGCAAGGAGGTGCTTCATGACATCACTCTCTATGCAGAGCCCGGACAGAAGGTGGCCTTCGTAGGAGCTACCGGAGCCGGCAAAACCACCATTACGAATCTGATAAACCGTTTCTATGACATAGATGACGGCAAGATCAGATATGACGGTATAAACATCAATAAGATAAAGAAGCAGGATCTGCGCCGTTCCCTGGGCGTGGTGCTGCAGGATGTATATCTGTTTACCGGCACCGTCATGGAGAACATCAGATACGGAAAGCCCGATGCCACTGATGAGGAATGTATAGCAGCCGCAAAGCTTGCCAATGCGGACAGCTTCATAAGGATGCTTCCGAAGGGCTACGATACCATGCTCAAGGGCGGCGGAGCAGGTCTGTCCCAGGGACAGAGACAGCTCCTTTCCATCGCAAGGGCTGCCGTGGCAGATCCTCCGGTCATGATACTGGATGAGGCAACCTCCTCCATCGATACCCATACCGAGGCCCTGGTACAGGCAGGTATGGACAGGCTGATGCATGGCCGTACCACCTTTGTCATCGCCCATAGGCTCTCCACGGTCCAGAACTCAGATGTCATCATGGTACTGGACCACGGACGCATCATAGAGCGGGGCAGCCATGATGAGCTTATAGCAAAGAAGGGAACATATTATCAGCTGTATACGGGTGCGTTTGAGCTGGAGTAAAGAAGGAGATGCGGACAGCTGTTGTTCCCGTCCCGTCCCATACCGACACCTTATCCGATGCGGAAACATCCCGGTGCATAGAGCTGTATTCCATCCGTAAAAATAAGCTATATAAGGCTTTTGAGCAGGAAAGTTAAGCTTTCCTGCTCTTTTTCTATGCGGAAAATCACCGAGAATATTTTGATGAAAGTAATGAAGAAAAGTGCGAAAAGGATAGCTTCAAAGCCGTAGTGTGCTAAGAAAGGAATGGAGAGGAAAGGGAGGGGATGCATCGGAATGCATCCCCCAAAAAAGAAAAAGGAAGAAAAAAGGAAAAATAAAAGAGGACGATTTTGCGAGGGACAAAAGGCCGATTTTGAAAGTGACATTGACATTTCATTGACGGCTTATGTCAGTATCACACAGTCTATAAGACCAGTGACCTGAGCCGTAAAGCCTAAGGAAGCTATAGGCCCCGGATGGAGAAGACTGGCAGCGCAAAGCATCGTTATTGATAAAAAATACAGATAAAGCGTGAAAGACTTCGGGCATAATGCACAAGATGCCCGAAGTCTTTTTGTAGTAAAACGACAAAGTTTTCTTCAAAGTTCAGCTTTCTATTGACTATATTAAATAAAAAATCTATAATTAAAATAATATTTTTGGAAACGTTTCCGAAAACATTTCCGGAAATGTTTCCAAAAACCAACAGAGTATACACTTTAAAGCTTTAAACAGAAACAAGGAGGAGGAAACAAAATGAAAAAAAGGTTTTTGGCATTGGGGCTTACAGCAGCGATGTCGCTTTCACTTTTAGCGGGATGCTCAGGTTCCGGCACTGAGACTACGGCGGCAGCGGATACGGAAGCTGCGGCAGAGACTGAGGCGGCTGAGTCTGGAGAGACCGAGGCAGCAGCCGCGGCAGGGGAAGGCTCTGTATATTATCTCAACTTCAAGCCCGAGCAGGATGCCCAGTGGCAGGAACTGGCTTCCATCTATACGGAGGAGACAGGTGTTCCTGTGACCGTAGTTACGGCAGCATCCGGCACATATGAGACCATGCTCACCAGTGAGATGGCTTCCAGTGACGCTCCCACCCTTTTCCAGGTAAACGGCCCCGTAGGCCTCAACAACTGGAAGGACTACTGCTATGATCTGAGCGGAAGCGCCATCTACGGCGAGCTTACCAGCGATGACTACGCTCTCAGCGAGGACGGAGCCGTATACGGCATAGCTTACGTTATAGAGTCCTATGGACTTATAGTAAATAAGACCCTCCTTTCCGAGGCAGGCTACACCGTAGAGGATATACAGTCCTTCGACGATCTCAAGGCCGTGGCCGAGGACATTACCGCAAGGCAGGATGAGCTCGGATTTGCCGCATTCACCTCCGCAGGCATGGACAGCTCCTCTGACTGGCGCTTCAAGACCCACCTTGCAAACCTTCCCATATACTTCGAGTATCAGGATAAGGGTATAAGCTCCACAGAGGCTATTGAGGGCACCTATCTTGACAATTACAGGAACATCTGGGATCTTTACATCAATAACTCCACCTGCTCTCCCGCAGAGCTTACGGCAAAGACAGCCAACGACTCCCTCAACGAGTTCGTAAACGGCGAGGCCGTATTCTATCAGAACGGATCCTGGGAGTATGCAAATGTAGTAGGCGAGGGCAAGTTCTCTGACGAGGACGTTACCATGATCCCCATTTATATAGGCGCAGGCGACGAGGCTAATCAGGGTCTCTGCACAGGCAGTGAGAACTACTGGTGTGTAAATAAGAACGCAAGCGAGGAGGATATCCAGGCTACTCTCGACTTCATGGAGTGGTGCGTAACGGATGAGACAGCACTTGCAGCTATGACCGGCGGCGAGGGCGCAATGCCTTCAGGCGGAGCAGGTATGGCCTTTGCCATCCCCTTCAGTAAGGCTCCCGAGTCCTCCAACCTCTTTGTAGCAGAGGATGCAGCCCTTACGGCAGCCGGCAAGACTCCCGTAAGCTGGAACTTCACCACCATGCCCTCCGAGGAGTGGAAGAACATGGTAGGCTCTGCTCTGGCCGTATACGCAGCGGACCAGACCGATGAGAATTGGGCTTCCGTAGTTTCTGCCTTCGTGGACAACTGGGCAGCAGAGTACGCTCTGGCAAACGGCTGATGTGAGGTTCTGAAAAGAGCCCGCTCAAAAGCTCAATAAAGAGATAAGACACCGGGATCCGGGACTATGTTCCCGGTCTCCGGGACAGACAGATACGGGCGGGCTGCCGAAAGTTGCGCGGCCTGCCCGTATTGCGATCATAAGGAGGATATTTTGGAAAAAGCCATTAAAAAATATTGGCCGATATTTCTGCTTCCTACACTTGCGGCATTTCTTATCGGCTTCATAATCCCCTTCCTCCAGGGTGTATACCTTGCCTTCTGCCAGTTTACGACGGTAAGGGACGCTGCCTTCATGGGGCTTTCCAACTTTTCGAGGGCCTTAAGCGATACTACCTTTACCCACGCCTTCTGGTATAACTGTGCCTTCGTAGCAGTGAGCACTCTGGCCATAAATCTGGGAGGACTTGCGGTGGCCCTCATACTTACCAGGGCCATAAAGGGGACAAATATCTTTCGTACCGTATTCTTCATGCCCAACCTCATAGGCGGCATAGTTCTGGGATATATATGGCAGATACTGCTTAACTGCGTGCTGAGCCTTCTGGAAAGGCCTCTGCTTGCCCTTGATCCCACGGCAGGATTCTGGGGCTTGGTCATCCTCATGTGCTGGCAGCAGATAGGATATATGATGATAATATATATCGCGGGACTTCAGAGCATACCCGATACCCTCATAGAGGCGGCGGAGATAGACGGAGCCACGCCCTGGCAGACCTTCATCAAGGTGAAGCTGCCCATGCTCATGCCCTCCATCACCATCTGCCTTTTCCTGACTATCACAAACAGCTTCAAGCTCTTCGATCAGAATATGGCTCTTACGGGAGGACAGCCTGCTCACCAGAGTGAACTTCTGGCCTACAATATCTATTATACCTTCTACGGACGTTCAGGCCCCCAGTGGAGAGGCATAGGCCAGGCCAAGGCAGTTATATTCTGCATCATAGTAGTGGCCATCTCTCTTATCCAGCTTAAGGTGACCAGAGAGAAGGAGGTGCAGCA
This sequence comes from uncultured Lachnospiraceae bacterium, assembly GCA_944382125.1. Classification (GTDB taxonomy): domain Bacteria; phylum Bacillota; class Clostridia; order Lachnospirales; family Lachnospiraceae; genus Avilachnospira. The sequence goes on along the minus strand of CALWMV010000001.1, from coordinate 147,606 downwards.
ATGAGTAAAGAGAGGCATTTTTCCAACAGGCTCTGGAGTATAGTCATGACAGTGATCTCCGTGCTCTATATGTATCCCATATTCATGGTGCTGATAAATTCCCTCAAGGTGGAGAGCGCCATCAGCACGAGTACGGCCTTTGAGCTTCCCACGGCAGAGACCTTTGCGGGACTTGAGAATTATGAAAATGCCATAGGGACCCAGGGCTTTCTCATGAGCCTTTTCTATACCACCTTCATTACCGTGACCTCGGTGCTGGCGATACTCATATTCTGTTCCATGTTCGCCTGGTATATCACAAGGGTGCACACCAAGGTGACAAAGGCCCTTTACATGCTCTGTGCCTTTTCCATGGTAGTGCCCTTCCAGATGGTGATGTTTACCCTCTCATCCATGGCGGACACCCTAAAGCTCAACACCCCCTGGGTGCTCTGGGTGATATATCTGGGCTTCGGAGCCGGACTTGCGGTATTTATGTTCTGCGGATTCATGAGGAGCGTACCCATAGACATGGAGGAGGCCTCTATGATAGATGGCTGCAATCCGCTTCAGACCTATTTTCACATAGTGCTGCCCCTGCTTCGTCCCACCATGGTCTCCGTGGCCATACTTGAGGCCATGTGGATCTGGAACGACTACCTGCTTCCTACCCTGATTCTTGACATCAATAAGTACAGGACCATATCCATGCTGATACAGTTCTTCAGGGGAAGCTACGGAAGGGTAGAGATGGGCCCCATGATGGCATGTATAATGCTGGCCATACTTCCGATAATCATCATTTACCTTATCGGACAGAAGTATATAATAAAGGGTGTAGTTGCCGGAGCAGTCAAGGGATGAGCTGCTTCCGGATAAAGTCCGGAAGGAGGCTTCGAAAATGACGATAAAGGATATAGCCCGACTGTCGGGATACAGCTTAGGTACGGTCTCCCGGGTGCTGAACAATCATCCGGATGTGAGCGAGACCGCAAGACGCAGGGTACTTGAGGTGGTGAAGGAGCAGGGCTTTGAGCCGAACTCCAATGCCCGCCACCTGAAGATGAGGAATCCCTCCTCTGTGGCAGTGCTGGTAAAGGGCTCCCAGAACCTCCTGTTTTTAGACATCCTGGAGAGGATACAGGCCAGGTTCGAGCTGAGCGGGGAGGAGGTCTATGTGGCTTACCTCGACGAGGATGAGGATGAGGTAAAATACGCCATCAGCCTTTCCAAGCAGAGGCGTCCGAAGGGCTTCCTGTTCCTGGGAGGAGATATGGAGTTTTTCAGGCGGGAATTCGATCAGATAGATGTTCCCTGCGTGCTCCTTACAAACAATGCGGAAAGCCTGGGAGCCGGAAACCTTTCCAGCTTTTCCACGGATGACGGGACGGCGGCTGAGGAGGTCATGGACTATCTCTACAGCTGCGGTCATAAGAATATCGGAGTCATAGGCGGAAATCTCTCCATAGACCAGATAAGCTACGGAAGGCTTAAGGGAGTGAAGCGCTCTGCCAAAAATCACGGTCAAGGCTTCGAGCTGGGAAAACAGTACGAGCCCTGCCGCTTCTCCATGGCCGAGGGCTATGAGGCGGCAAAGAGGCTCCTTGGGAGGAGCCCCGGTATAACAGCTCTGTTTGCCCTGGGCGACGTCATTGCCCTGGGTGTCATGAGGGCTGCGGCGGATATGGGACTCTCCATTCCGGGAGACATTTCAATAGTGGGCTTTGACGGCACGGCATCCTCAGAGTACAGCATACCGCGTCTTACGACGGTGAAGCAGGATACGGAGCAGCTTGCGGACCGCGGCGTGCGCACCCTGCTTCAGAGCATACACTATGAGCTGCCTACGGTGCACGAATATGTACCCTATAAGCTCATAAAGCGGGAGAGCGTGGCGGAGCTTTCCACATGAAAGAATAAACTAAAGGCGAACCTGATCTTCAGGCTGTAAAAGACGAACTAAAAGCAGCCCTGATCTTCAGGCTGCAAGAGATAAAAAAAAGCGGCCATGATCCGCGGGCCGCAAAAGGAGGTTGATATGAGGACAGCGGGAATACTTATGCCGATAAGCTCTCTGCCCTCCGACTGCGGTATAGGGACCCTGGGAAAGGCGGCGAAGGACTTCCTGGATTTTTTGTCCGAGGCGGGCCAGAGATGCTGGCAGATACTCCCCATAGGACCTACGGGCTATGGGGATTCACCCTACCAGCCCTTTTCCTCATTTGCGGGAAATCCTTATTTCATAGATCTGGACGAGCTCTGCAGAGACGGCCTCCTGAAAGAGGAGGAGTATAAAGAGCTTGACTGGGGTGAGGACGAAGGCAGAGTAGATTATGGCAGGATATATGAGCTGAGATACCCGGTTCTTAAAAAAGCTGTGGAGAGATTGTATGAGCAGGCTCCGAAGGAGCTCTCGGATTTTTGCAAAGAGGAGGACTGGTGGCTTTCAGGCTATGCTCTCTTCATGGCGCTGAAGGGGCGCTTCGGAGGACTTGCATGGCAGGATTGGCCTGAGGAGCTCAGGCGAAGGAAGCCGGAGACCCTGAGAGAGGTTTCGGAAGAGCTCTCCGGGGAGCTTGACTTCTGGAAGGGCGTGCAGTATCTCTTCTTCAAGCAATGGGAGGAGCTTAAGCGGCTTGCCAAAGAAAAGGGGATCTCCATCATAGGAGACATACCCATATATGTGGCCGAGGACAGCGCCGATGTCTGGGAGCATCCGGAACAGTTCATGATGGATGAGGAGCTCAGGCCCATAGAGGTTGCGGGCTGTCCCCCGGACGGATTTTCGGAGACAGGTCAGCTCTGGGGCAATCCTCTCTTTGACTGGAAGAGGATGCGGAGCGAAGGCTACGCCTGGTGGATAAGGAGAGTTGAATTCCAGTTCAGATTTTACGATATACTTCGCATCGACCATTTCAGAGGCTTTGAGTCCTTCTACGCCATACCAAGGGATTCCATGGACGCAAGAAGCGGATGCTGGAGGAAAGGTCCGGGCAAGGACTTCTTTGAGAAGCTTGAGGCTGCCATAGGAAGGAGGCCCATCATAGCCGAGGACCTTGGATTCATTACCGAGGAAGTAGCGGAGCTTCTCAGCTTTACGGGCTATCCAGGCATGAAGGTGCTGGAATTTGCCTTTGACAGCAGGGATGGGGGAGGCCGTATGTACCAGCCCCACAATTATCCCAGAAACTGCGTGGCCTATGTGGGCACCCACGATAATGATACTGCCCTCGGATGGCTGGAGGAGGCAGCGCCGGAGGATGTGGCCTTTGCCAGAGATTATCTCAGGACAGACAAGACCGAAGGCGAGAACTGGAGCATGATGAGGGCTGTGTGGGCGAGCTGCGCGGACTATGCCGTGGTGCAGATGCAGGATGTGCTGGGACTCGGCAATGACTGCCGTATGAATACCCCCTCCACAACGGGAGGCAACTGGCAGTGGCGGGCCCTGAAAGGTTCTTACGGGAAGGAACTGGCCGAAAGGCTCAGAAGACAGATGTATCTCTATGAGAGACTGTAAACGGGAGGAATAAACGATGGCTGAGGTCAGCTTAAAGCATATAGAGAAGGTATATCCTAATACGGAGAAGAAGCACGGAAATAAAAAGAACAACCTGAAGGTCACGGAGGAAGGCGTCCTGGCTGTCCAGGATTTCAGCCTCGATATAAAGGACGGAGAATTTGTGGTGCTCGTAGGGCCTTCGGGCTGCGGAAAGTCCACGACCCTCCGTATGGTGGCAGGCCTGGAGGAGATAACCAGGGGAGAGCTGTATATAGGCGGAAAGCTCATGAATGATGTGGCCCCCAAGGACAGGGACATTGCCATGGTATTCCAGAGCTATGCCCTTTATCCCCACATGACCGTAAGGGGCAATATGGAATTTCCCCTTAAGCTCAGAAAGATGAGCAGAGAGGAGATAGACAGGAGGGTGAATCAGGCTGCGGAGATACTTGGCATCACGGAGTATCTGGAGAGAAAGCCCAAGGCCCTTTCCGGAGGCCAGCGCCAACGTGTGGCCATAGGCCGTGCTATAGTCCGTGAGCCCAAGGTGCTGCTCATGGATGAGCCCCTCTCCAACCTGGATGCAAAGCTCAGAAACCAGATGCGTACGGAGATAATCAAGCTTCGCCAGCGCATAGATACCACCTTCATCTATGTTACCCACGACCAGACCGAGGCCATGACCCTGGGAGACCGCATCGTAGTCATGAGGGACGGAGTGATACAGCAGGTGGGTACGCCTCAGGAGGTATTTGACCATCCTGCCAATCGTTTCGTGGCAGGCTTTATCGGTACTCCTCAAATGAACTTCTATGACGCAGAGCTCCTTTTAAATAACGGGGTATACGAGGTGGAGATAGACGGAATCCGCATCGCTCTCTCAGAGGATAAGCAGGAGAGGCTTAAGGCCCGCGGCGTAAAGCCCCAGAGCATCACACTCGGTGTGCGCCCCGAGCATATCGCCCTCCTTGGAGACGGCAATGATATGCTGAAGGGTACCGTAGAGGTAACTGAGATGATGGGCAGCGCCGTTCATCTTCATGTCAATGCCTGCGGAAAGGACAGCATAATCATAGCCCAGACCGCAAGCTTTGAAGGCAAGAATCCCGTAGATTTCAGTATTGGAAGCCCCATCTCCTTCACCTTCGGAGGCAATGTCATACATATGTTCTCGAAGGAGGATGAGAGAAACCTGGAGTTTGATTAAAGATATAAATAATCTTGTATTTAAAGCTGAATTTTTGCAAAAGAATTTTATACTTTCCCCAAAAGAAGATCAGAGATATTTTATGATTTCATCAGGTTCTAAAAACAGCTGAGAAGCTTCTTTTATAAGTTTGATCTGCTTTTTAGATAGACTGGAGCATATTTCACTGACATATGTGCCATAAATTTTTCAAATGATTTTATCTTAGCATCTTCCGCCTTTCCTTCCAGTCCGGCATGTATTTTGTCAAGAGAGCCCTGAACTTTGGCCCGTGGTTCGGGACCCTGATATGCAGAAGCTCGTGGAGCAGTATATAGTCCAGGCATGAGTCAGGATAATGGATCAGATCCAGATTTATCCGGATAGCTCCGGTCTTTGGGGTACAGGAGCCCCAGCGGGTCTTCATGCGCCTGATGCTGATGCTTTTGCAGCTTATGCCGCATAAGGACTCCATGACGGGGAGACGGAGCCCTATGCGTTCCCTGAGAAGTGCCGAAAGCTCCTTATCAGAATAATCTTTACCAGATACCTCTATCCTGCTGTCTGCAGTATAGAGGTATTTTCTTATTTCTGATCGCTTATCTGCTCTGTTCCGAACATCATCCCTGCTTTTTCGGATCCAGTCCATCCGCTCACAGATAAAGCTTCGTATGGATGACTCAGAAGCCATTAAAGGAACGGTGACCAGCACAGCGCCGTCAGGTGCCTTTACATATATGTGATAGTTTTTGATCCGTTTTTTCTGTATCTCTATTTCCAGTCCATCAAAGTTCAAATATTATACCTCCGGTGATCTGCATTTACTGAGACTTACCGCTGACATATTTTCTCTATGACCATATTTTATGCTCAGGCAGGAAGCCATGATATCAGTGGCTGTCTTATCAGGCTTCTGGAGGCAGTGGATCCGGGCAGTCTTCCTTAAGTATCTCTGGATCAGGAAGGAAGAGTGTGGCAAGATTATCCCAGGCCTCTTTAAGCAAGTCACTTTTGCCCCACACAAAGCACCATTTGATGTTGGTGCCCCTTATGATGGCATAGCTGGCCCACATGAGCTGCATGGGATCAGTCATGTTCCTTATCTGCCCGGACTTCTGGGCATCTGCTATAAGGGCGGACATGGTATTTGCCATATCCTCATCCACATAGCTGTATGAGGAGTAATCACTGCTTTCATTTACGGTCCTGGCTATGCATATCTGGTTCATGATGTCGGGGCCCATCTCAAGCTCAGTGCTGAGATAAGCCTTATAAAATTCCCATATCTGCATATAGCTGTTCTTAAGGCCGTAAAGATTGACGACTCTTTGCTTTGAAAGACTCACTATATAATCCGCTATGGCGTCGAACAGCTGATCTTTATTTTCAAAATGATAATAGAAGGCGTTGCGGGTAAGCTTTGACCTATCGCAGATATCCTTTATTGAGACCTTGTCCGTACCAAATTCCCTGAAAAGATCGATGGCGGTCTCTATGAGCAGTTGTTTTGTGTTGAATTTTGAGGCAGCAGGAGACATGGTAAGCCCTCCTTTGAAAAAAATTTCACAATATTTATTGACAAAATAATAACAGAGATGTATATATGTATCTGGTAACAATACATATGTATTGTAGCTAAATACATGTGCCAATATGAAAATGATGATATAGAGCTCGATATCGTCTGCTTTTTCAAGTTAGCACAGCTTAGGGGTAAAGTCAAATACCCGCCGTTTCTGCGGCAAAGACAGACAGGTAATTATAAGATTCATAAAAAGGAGGGTTCCATAATGGGAACAAAAGCTTCAGACGGCGGACACAGCATGCTCCATTATGCCTGGGTCGTACTGGTTGCCACCGTTATCATGAATTTCTTTTACTCGATAGTTTACAGCTCCTTCAGCCTGTATGCTGCGAGCATCCTTGAGAAGTATCCGGAGATATCACGTACCGCATATTCTCTGGTGCCTACTCTTCATTCCTTATTTGCAACAGTATTCCTTCTGATGTACGGGAAGATCGTCCAGAAGATAGGCTTCCGCTGGGTTATACTCATCGGAGGAGTCGGCATAGGACTTGGATACTTCATATATTCCATCGCAAGCAACATAGTGATGTTCTATATAGGAGCCTTCTTTGTAGCCCTTTTCCCGGCTTTCTGCTCCTCTACCACGACCGGATCCCTTATAAACCGCTGGTTTGGAAAGCTCAATACCACATTGCTGAGCATCTCCATGGCTATCGGAGGCTTTGGAGGCACAGTGGGATCCATCATAGTAGGACGCTGGCTCAACAGCATAGGCTATGAGGCAAGTTTCAGAAATATGGCGATCCTTGCCGTTGCCATCATGGTCATCACCTTCCTTATGGTACGTAATGATCCCAAGGATAAGCATACCACCATGATGTGGGCGAGTGAGCAGCAGGTGAAGACAGGGGACTCAGATACGGTTCGCCCTGGCTACACTATGCACCAGGCCATGAAGACCTATTCCTTCTGGGCTATAGTAGTATTTTTCTTCCTTTATGCGGCAGGCTTTTATGCAGCTTATGCCAATGTATCCCTTTACATGGCAGACCTTGGCTGGTCGCCTGATGTATATGGCGCGATATTCGGAGTGGTTTCTTCTGCAAATGTTATCGCCATGTTCCTTGGCGGATATGCGACTGACAAGATGGGACCCAGGCTCACGATCTTCGTACTCTGCGTGCTTTATGCCATCATCTGCTTCGTGCTTGGCTTCACTACGCCCAGCGTTCCGATGATGTATGGGGTATGTGCCCTGCTTGGAGTATGTTGGCTCTTCTGTAAGGTGCTTCATACACCTCTGGCTCTCTGCTTTGGAAGCAGGGATTCTGCAAGTATCATAGCCATACTTACAGCAGCCATCACTATAGGAGCAAGCGTGGGTATCCCGGCAGCCAATATAGTTTATGACCTTACGGGTTCTTATGCGGCACTCTTCAAGGCTCTCCTCGTAGTGCTTGTTATCTGTGTGATCCTTGCATTTACCGGAGTAAAGATGGCTCCCGGATATGATAAGATCGGCGGACCCGATGCCATAGAAAAGTAAGACAGCATCAGATGTGAAAAGGTTCGATATAAATGACAACAGGATGACGACATGATATGAATTATATAGCCATGCTGATCGGTTTTGTCGTACTGGTTCTTCTATGTATGGCAAATATCAATGTGATGCTGTCGGCGTTTGCCGCTGCCTTTACGGTGACGATGCTTGCGGGACTGCCAGTAACAGAGTCTCTGGTGGATGTCTTCTTCGGGAGATTCGGAGAGATCACGGGATCACTTTTCCCCGTGTTCCTTTTCGGAGCGGTGCTTGCAAAGCTCTACACGCTGAGCGTAGCAGCCTCAGGGATAGCGGACAGCATCTGCCTGTTTCTTTTTAAGAAAACAGACAATAAAAATACAAAATTCACGCTGGGATTTCTGTCAGTGATCATAGCATCAGCAGTTCTCTGTTACGGCGGTATAAATGCAGCAGTCGCTCTTCTGGCAATTTATCCCATTGCACTCAATATTTTCAGAAGAGCAGATATACCTAAGCGTTTCATTATGGGAGCCATATGCGGAGGAGCCTTTACCTTTGCCTTAAGCGGCCCGGGATCACCTCAGCCTACCAATGTAGTGGGGATGGTCATTGGGACAGGACCCTACTGCGGACTTATAGCAGGTATTGCGGCCTCCATAATGGAGATAGTGGTAATGCTGCTGATATTTACAAGGATGTGTATAAAGGCATCCCAGGCCGGAGAGCATTTTGAGCCTGGACCCAGGGACGTATTTGCGGATGACAACAAGAAAAAACCTCCGCTTATACTATCCCTCATGCCGATACTGATACTTCTGATGGTGTTCAATATATTCGGAGTCAATATTTCTCTTTCCATATTGATAACCACGGTATTTGCAGCCATGATATTCTTTCCCGGTATGGGTAAAGAGGGGATATTCAGAAGTATGAATGAGGGAGCAAAAGGTGCTTTGCTTCCTGTCGGAGCGATTGCTGCGGTCAATGGATTTGCGGCGGTGATCCAGTCGATGCCTGAGTACCAGAAACTCATAGATATGATACTTTCGGCAAAGGTGCCGCCGGTCATGCTGCTTATCGGCTGTGTGGCATTTATATGTATGATAACAGGAGGTTCAACTACGGGAGCACAGATTGCTCTGCCGGCCATAGCACCGGCACTTACCCAGCTTGGACTGAGCCTTCCCTTTATACACAGAGTCGGAGTATTTGCGGCAACGATGCTGGATTCGCTGCCCAACAGCGGCTCTGTCATCATGGCAGTGGGACTTGCTGATCTTAAGATGAAGGAGGGATATCCGCCGGTATTTGTATCGACAGTAGTTGCGACGACCTGCGGAACCCTGACGGCAGCACTGGTCATGACATTATTCCCGGCATTGCCGTAACATGGATGCACCATATTAGAAAATCTAAGAGTTTATGTTTAAGAACCTGTTTTAAGTTTAGAAGGAGGAAAACCATGAAATATGTCAATATCAAGGGCCTTACGGCTCAGGCCTCAGACATCAGCTTCGGCACAGCCACAAGTACGCTGGAAGATGAAGCAAAGATCCATGACATGCTGGATTACTATGTAAGCATAGGCGGAAATTATATCGACACTGCCCGCTTCTATGGAAGAGGCAGCGGTATCCAGCATACGGAGGAGATCCTGGGACGCTGGCTTGCCAAGGGAGATAACCGCAAGAAGGTAATCATCGAAAGCAAGTGCTGCAATCCCTACATGGACAGGAACCTCAACATGTATGAGGAGATGCCCAGAGTCGGACGTACCTTCATGTATGATGATATACTTTTCAGCCGTGATCATCTCGGAGTGGACTGCATAGATGTATACCTTACTCACAGGGACAACCCCAAGGTGCCCGTAGAGGAGATCATGGATACCTTCGAGGAGTTCCTAAGGAAGGGCTGGATCAAGGCATATGGAATGAGCAACTGGAGACTGGATCGTTTTGCAGAGGCTTATGATTATTGTGAGCGTATGGGTTATCAGGGCCCCAGCGTATACAGCCCCTTCTTCAGTCTTGTAAAGATAGAGAAGCCCTGGTATTACAGGATCCCTCCCTTCAAGGAGGAGTGGCTCCCCTGGTTTGAGGAGCATCAGGATGTGACTATAGCTGCATGGAGTGCACAGGGAAGAGGATTCTTCGGTGATTATCCTCAGTTCCTCCCTGAAAATGCTGATCCGGCTACAAAGATGGCTGTGCTCACACCCACCAACTTTGCCCGCAAGGAGCGTGTAAAGGAACTGGCTGCAAAGAAGGGTATCCGTCCTTCACAGGTATCCTTGCTTTATGTCCTCAGCCAGAAGGCCAATGTGACTGCAGTCATAGGACCTCGTTCAAAACAGGACATCGACAATGTGCTTAAGGCCGTAGAGGTAAGACTTACCCAGGAGGAGATAGATTATCTTCTGCTCAAGAGGGATACTCTTTGATATTTATCTCCTTCCGGCCTGGCAATAGATAATTGATGTATCAATCATTCACTCATGTAAGGATCCCGGACGCCTTTGCTTCATGCAGGGCTTCGGGGTCCTTATATTTTGTTAAGGACATGTGTGTGTAGGATTTATCTGACAAATATAGTATAATCATCAAAGGATCATTTCCGTCAGAGACATGGATAAAGCAGTGACAGGCATATACGAGCTGAGATCCATGACAGGGAATCGGTCAGTGAATCACGATAGATCTGCCGGGAATAAAATAAGCAGGAGAGGGGTAAAACATGGGATACAAAACCGATATAGAGATAGCTCAGGAAAACAGGATGGAGCCCGTAAGGGAGATAGCCGAGTCCCTGGGTATAGATGACGGATATATAGAGGAATATGGCAAATATAAAGCAAAGATAGACTATCGCCTTATCAGTGACATGAAGAACAGGAAGGACGGCAGGCTGGTGCTTGTCACAGCCATCACTCCCACCCCTGCAGGAGAGGGAAAGACCACGACCTCCATAGGCCTGGCTGACGGACTCAGGCATATAGGAAAAAAGAGCGCCCTGGCTCTCAGGGAGCCAAGCCTTGGCCCTGTATTTGGCATAAAGGGCGGAGCGGCAGGAGGCGGCTATGCCCAGGTGGTGCCCATGGAGGATATCAACCTTCATTTTACCGGAGATTTTCACGCCATAGGGGCTGCCAACAATCTGCTGGCTGCCATGCTGGATAATCATATATATCAGGGGAACAGCCTTGGCATAGATGTCAAGAGAGTGACCTGGAAGAGGGCTGTGGATATGAATGACAGGCAGCTCAGAAGCATCGTGGACGGGCTTGGAAAGCGTACCGACGGAGTGCCGAGGGAGGACGGCTTTGAGATAACCGTTGCATCGGAGATCATGGCTGTGCTTTGCCTTGCAAATGATCTGCACGATCTTAAGGAGAGACTGGCCCGTATCATAGTGGCATACAGACATGACGGGACTCCTGTGACCTGCGGAGATCTGAAGGCCCAGGGAGCCATGGCGGCGCTCCTTAAGGATGCCCTTAAGCCAAACCTTGTCCAGACTCTGGAGCATACGCCTGCTTTTGTTCACGGGGGTCCCTTTGCCAATATAGCCCATGGCTGCAACAGTGTCATGGCGACCCGCATGGCTCTTAAGCTTTCTGAATATACGGTGACGGAGGCCGGTTTCGGTGCGGATCTGGGCGCAGAGAAATTCATGGATATAAAGTGCCGCATGGCAGGCCTCAAACCGGATTGTGTGGTAGTGGTGGCCACGGTGCGGGCCCTCAAGATGCATGGCGGTCTGCCCAAGACAGAGCTTTCGCATGAGGATCTGGAAGCTCTTGAGAGAGGCCTTCCCAATCTCCTTCAGCACGTAGAAAACATGACTTCGGTATATGGCATACCTGCAGTGGTTGCAGTCAATGCCTTTCCGACGGATACGGAAGCTGAGCAGAAGCTGCTCATGGATAAATGCGCCGAGAGAGGCATAAAAGCTGTTCTTTCCACGGTCTGGGCCGATGGAGGAGAGGGGGGAGCAGAGCTTGCACGGGAGGTGGTAAGGCTTTGCGAGCAGCCTTCAGAGCTTCATTTTGCCTATGATGAGGACATGTCCATAGAGGAAAAGATAGATGCCATAGCAAGGCGCATTTATCATGCAGAGGGCGCGGACCTGACGCCGGCGGCAAGGACTGCAGCTTCAGAGCTTGCCAAGCTTGGATTTTCACATATGCCCATATGCATGGCAAAGACCCAGTACAGCTTTTCAGATGATCCGACGCTCCTTGGAGCACCGGAGGGATTCCGCATTACCGTAAGGGATCTCCGGGTCAAGGCAGGAGCCGGATTCATAGTAGCCTATACGGGAGACATCCTGACCATGCCCGGTCTTCCCAAGGTGCCTGCAGCTGAAAATATAGATGTTACCGATGACGGAAGGATCATGGGCCTGTTCTGATCTTATGAGAGATGACAGGACCTTGAATATGACAGGGCCTTGAATACGGCAGGGCCACAAGAAATCCGGTGAGCTGATGTACTGACTTGAACATGAACAAAGTGCAAAATCTCAAGAGTATAAACTTAAAAAAGGCAAGAATCGATGAAATATAATTTTAAAAACGAAACATTAGACAGATTTACGGCTCTTCTTTCTGAAAAGAGTTCTGTCCCCGGAGGCGGAGGAGCGGCAGCCCTCATAGCCTCGGTAGGCATCTCCCTTTCATCAATGGCAGCGGCATTTACCGTTGGAAAGCCTGCATATGCAGAGGTCAATGATGACATGGAAAGACTCCTTCTGGAATGTGAGAAGCTGAGGGTTGAAGCCCTTTCGCTTATGGACAGGGACGCGGAGGTCTTTGAGCCCATGTCAGCAGTCTATAAGATGCCTAAGGATACGGAGGCAGAGAGGGAAGAGAAGGACAGAGCCATGGAAGCCTGCCTAAGAGATGCGGCCTCAGTTCCCCTTTCTCTTATGGAGCTTTGCTGCCGCGGAATAGATATAGCCGTGGAGGCAGCAGAAAAGGGATCAAGGCTCCTCATAAGTGATGCGGGCTGCTCGGCAGCTTCCCTTGATGCGGCCCTTTCCTCAGCCTATTTGAATGTCCTCATCAATACCTCTTCCATGAAGGACAGGGCATATGCAGCAGAGCTTGAGGAAAAAGCAAAGAAGATGTATCTTGAGGCCGACGGGAAGGCCCGGAAAGTATATTCTGCAGTGCTGGAAAGCATCCAGGGCTGAATCATTTCAGCCTTTTCTTTCCAACAGTATCCTGAGAAATAAAATTGTCTTTCAATATAGCTTAAAAATAATCTATTCATAGTATGAATACTGTTCTTACGATTCGTTGATAATTAGGACAGATCGATCCGGGTAAAGTCCTGAATGAACTTGGCTTATCATCAGGTGATGTAGATGAAGCCTTTGTAAATATCATTTCAGTAGATGTTGATGAGTATGCCAGGAAGCATTTTGAAAAGGCTGTCAAAAAAACTCTTACCATACCTGCATGGCTTAACAAGGCAGCCATCGACAGGCATATCAATTTTTCCAAAGTTCTTCAGGAGGCACTTCAGGAAAAGCTGTTTTCCTGAGGTATATAAAAAAACGCTGATCCAGATCCAAAGGGTCAGCGCTTTTAAATTTGTTAGAAGTTTAGATAATATCAAGTATAGATAATATCAGGTTTAGATAACCTTCTGTTATCTGGCTCAAAAACTAATGGAAACTTGAAGATCAATACCCGAGCTCTTTTACGGCCTTCTTAAGCTCCTCTGCCTTATCTGTGTGCTCCCAGGGAAGGTCCACATCCGTGCGCCCGAAATGTCCGTAAGCCGAAGTCTGCTTATAGATGGGGCGGCGGAGGTCCAGCATCTTTATGATGCCGGCGGGACGGAAATCAAATACTTTTCTAACTGCGTCTGAAAGGGCCTCCTCCGGGATCTTTGCAGTACCGAAGGTGTCTATCATGATTGAGGTGGGATTTGCCACTCCTATGGCGTAGCTGAGCTGGATCTCAACTCTGTCACAGAGTCCTGCGACCACCAGATTTTTTGCTGCATAGCGGGCAGCATAGCTGGCGCTGCGGTCTACTTTTGTGGGATCCTTGCCGGAAAATGCTCCGCCGCCATGGCGTGCATATCCGCCATAGGTATCTACGATTATCTTTCTGCCTGTAAGGCCGCTGTCGCCATGGGGACCTCCGATCACAAAACGTCCGGTAGGATTGATATAGTATTTTGTATCCTGATCCAGCATGTCCTGGGGGACCACAGGTCTTATGACCTGTTCCATGATATCTGCTTCGATCTGCTCATGGGTGGTATTGGGGTCGTGCTGGGTGCTTATGACTATGGCATCTATGCGGACAGGCTTTCCGGAAGCGTCATATTCCACGGTGACCTGGGATTTGCCGTCAGGACGGAGATAGGGAAGTATACCGTCCTTCCTAACTTCACTGAGGCGTCTTGTAAGCCTGTGGGCCATCATGATCGGATAGGGCATAAGCTCAGGAGTCTCATTGCAGGCATAGCCGAACATCATACCCTGGTCTCCGGCTCCGATGGAAGAGATATCCTCTTCTCCTTCCTTTGCTTCGAGACTCTTGTCCACACCGAGGGCTATATCTCCTGACTGCTCATCAATGGCAGTCAGGACGCCGCAGGTCTCACAGTCAAAACCGTATTTTGCCCTGTCATAGCCTATCTCACGGACTGTCTCCCTTACTATCTCCTGGATGTTGATGGCGGCTCTGGAGCTTATCTCGCCTATGACCATGATGAGACCCGTAGTGCAGGTGGTCTCGCAGGCAACACGGCTCTGGGGATCCTTTTTGATGTAGGCATCCAGTATGGCATCGGATATCCTGTCGCATATCTTGTCCGGGTGCCCTTCAGTAACGCTTTCGGATGTAAATAAATGTCTTTCCAAATCTTTCTCCTTTCGTACTTTGAGAACGCTTGATGATTCCCTCGAATAAGAGCCCCTGTACCGGAACATGCCGGTATTTTCAGATATAAAAAAGCCCGTGTCGCTTGAACACGGGCAGGATATCTAAAACCGCCTTGTTGTTCAAAGCAAGCGCTTCGCTCAGGCAGGCACCTTCCTTATGCTTTGCTGGCAAAAGGGGTTGCCGTGGCTTCACAGGTCCTATGTACCTCCACCACTCGAAACAAGGTTCATTATTCGATTGCGTGAATGCTACTATAGCACATGAATGTCTGTATGACAAGCAGGAAAACAGCAGGATCATAAACATGGAAATATTTTAGTAAAATTTTAGTAAATTATATTGACGTTCCGATGCCAGGCTGTATATAATCAGGTCGTGAATCACAAAGAAGAAGGGGGACGGGGCATATGGCTACTATCAAGGATGTTGCCAGAGAGGCGCAGGTATCTGCTTCGGCAGTGTCAAGGGTGCTCAACAAGGACGACAGCATCTCTGTCAGTCCAGAGGTGAGAGCCAGGATATTCCAGGCGGCTCATATGCTGGGATATGTGTCCCCCAGACAGAGACGCAGCGCTGAGCAGAAGCAGAAGCTTACCATAGGTGTGGCGGACTGGAGGATCATAAGGCCGGACAGACACAACGTAAGGCTGGGAGCACTGTCATGCCTGGGAAGGATGATGACCGAGCAGTATCAGGTATCATTTGAGAGGCTGATCTACGGACAGCCTGCCATGGTGGATGGGGTCATAGCCTTCGGAGCCTTCAGTGAGGCAGAGATGGACTACCTCAGATCCCTGTCCTATGCCCTGGTCTTTGTCAATTCCTCGATCCCTGACTACGAATTCGATCAGATACAGATCGACTTTGAGAAGGGAGAGGAGGAGCTTGTCAATTATCTTATAGATAAAAAGAAATACAGGACGGTAGGCTATATAGGCGGCATATATGAGGACCATGACTGGCGCATAGGAGTCCACAGGCTGGAAGGGCTTCAAAAGCTGCTCATGGCCAGGGGCATGTATGAAGACAGGCTGTTCCATGTGGGAGAGATGAGCAGAGAGAGCGGGTATGAGCTCACCTGCAGAGCCATAGAGCAGGATGCCCTTGCAGAGGCGGTGCTCCTTGGAAGCGATGAGGTGGCACGAGGCGCTCTCGAAGCCATGGAGGAGTCAGGCATACGCATACCGAAGGATACGGCGGTCATCATATATCAGGATATACAGACCATGGAGAGCCGCTGGCCCTCATATACCTCGATAGACATGCTTCCGGATTATGTATGGGAAAATGCCCTCAGCCTTCTTCTTGGACGCATAGGGCTTAAGCGTACCCAGGCAGTGAGCCTGACGGTGCCCACACATCTTCATATAGGCGATACGGCCTGACGGGCCGGGATCAGCAATGATTGTCGGGGACGAGCATCCCTTACAATATACAGATTCATGTTATTTGGCAATTCAACAAAAAAGATTGGAGGAAAAACATGAAGAAATCAGTATCTTTCCTGATCGCAGGAGCATTGTGCATGGGTCTTCTTGCAGGCTGCGGAAGCAGTGCAGAGGAGACCACCGCAGCTCAGACTGAGGCGGCAGCAGAGGAGACAGCCGCAGCAGAAGAGACTACGGCAGCAGAGAACAAGGAGATCGATACCCTTCGTATCGCATTCGTTCCCTCTCGTGAACCTGATGAGATCATCACCGCCACAGAGCCCCTCAAGGTGCTCCTTACTGATGAGCTTGCAAAGCTTGGCTATGATATCGGAGAGGTCGAGATCACGGTCGGCACCAGCTACGAGGCAGTGGGAGAGGCTCTTGCAGCAGGAACAGCAGATGTGGGACTTATCCCCGGAGGCACCTATGTGCTTTATGATGACGGATGTGACGTGCTCCTGACAGCTACCAGAGACGGACTTTCCATAGACTCTGACAGCGCTAAGGACTGGAACGACAACGAGCCCACAGAGCCCACCACCGATCAGGTGACCAGCTATCGCGCACTCATCATCGCAGGTCCCTCTGAAAAGGGCAAGGCAGTAGCTGCCAAGGTAAATGCAGGAGAGGCCCTTACCTGGGAAGATGTCAGCGACCTTAACTGGAGCGTGGCAAATTCCTCATCACCTGCAGGATATATCTATCCTTCACTCTGGCTTCAGGACAATTTTGAGAAGAACATAACGGATCTTCCTCATGCAGTACAGTCTGATTCCTACGGAAGCGCCTTTGCACGTCTGGCTTCAGGGCAGGTGGATGTGCTCTGCACCTATGCAGACGCACGCCGCGACTATGAGGATGAGTGGACCGGAGAGTATGCCATGACAAACAGCATCTGGGATGATACTGATGTGATAGGCGTCACACCTGCCATCTACAACGATACCATCAGTGTCAGCAAGACATCTCCCATCATGGATGATGACTTCAAGGCAGCTCTTTCTGAGGCATTCATAAACATAGGAAATACTGAGGAAGGCAAGGAGGTCATAGCTATATACAGCCACAACGGATACCTTCCTGCACAGTCTTCCGATTATGATTCAGAGCGTGCTGCTCAGGAACTGATACAGCAGCTCAACAGTGCACAGTGATACCGGATATGATCCGGAAGGGGAAGGGAAGCCAGGGCTTTCCTTCCCTTTTTAAGTAAAGGGGATCAAGAGATGATACGTTTTGAAAATGTGAGCAAGCGCTATCCAAACGGATTTGAGGCTCTTAAGCATGTGGATCTGAGCATAGAGCAGGGTGAATTCGTCGCTATCATAGGCCTTTCAGGTGCGGGAAAATCGACTCTGATACGCACCATCAACCGCATGCATGATATAACCGAGGGGAGGCTCACAGTGGATGATATTGATGTCATGAGCCTTCAGGGCAAGGCTCTCAGGAGCTTCAGAAGGCGCATAGGCATGATATTTCAGTCCTTCAATCTGATAACCAGGACCACGGTCATAAAAAATGTACTTACGGCCTTCGTTCCAGACATGCCCTGGTGGAGGGCAGTGCCCGGCATATATACCAGAGAGGAGAAGCTCAAGGCTCTGGAGGCTCTGGACAAGGTGGGCATACTCGATAAGGCCTTTGTAAGGGCTGACCAGCTGTCAGGAGGTCAGCAGCAGAGAGTGGCTCTTGCCCGTACCCTTGCTCAGGATCCTCAGATCATATTGGCAGATGAGCCTGTTGCATCTCTGGACCCTGTTACCGCCAAGCAGGTCATGGATGATTTCAGGCATATAAATGAGGACATGGGCATAACCATACTCATAAACATACATCATGTGGAGCTGGCTCTTCAGTATGCAGACAGAGTCATAGGTATAAGGGCCGGAGAGGTGGTATATGACGGCCCGGCGGACAAGGTGGATCAGGCTGTGCTTGACAGCATCTACAACGTCGGCGGAGAGGAGGCGGCATGAGCCTTTATGACAGACTTTTCCCTCCGAAGGTCTATAAGCTGGAAAATGGAAAGCAGATCGAAAAGAAGAGATCGAGGGCGCCGATCTATGCCCTGGTCATCATTTTCCTGACAGTGCTTTCCGTGTACATAACAGGCTTTGACCTTTCAGTGCTGGTCAGCAGGATAGATCAGTTCTTCGTCATACTCGGAGAGATGTTCCCTCCCAGGTGGGATTATATGCCCCAGATATGGCAGCCTTTGTTTGACACCATAAAGATGTCGCTCCTTGGCTCCTTCATAGGCTCGGTAGCCGTAGTGCCCTTTGCCATGCTGGCGTCCACGAACATCATACATAACAGGGTGGTGGTGGCAGCAGTCAGACTGCTGCTTAGCATAGTGCGTACTCTGCCTACCCTCGTGTCCGCACTGATAGCGACCTATGTCTTTGGACTGGGTACCCTTGCAGGAACTACTGCCATAGCCATATTTACCTTTGCATATATAGGAAAGATCCTTTACGAGGAGATAGAGACAGTGGATATGGGTGCCTTTGAGGCCATGGAGGCCATGGGCGCCACCAAGACCAGGGCTTTCATCACATCCATAGTACCCCAGGTGCTTCCCTCCTATCTTTCAAACTGTCTGTTCTGCTTTGAGGGAAATGTGAGATATGCGTCCATACTTGGCTATGTGGGTGCAGGCGGACTGGGACTTATACTCAATGAGAAGATAGGCTGGAGGGAATATTCCAGTGTGGGCATGATACTCATAGCTCTGTTTGTGACAGTGTTCCTTATAGAGACCATCAGCAGGGCTGCCAGGAAGCGGCTTGTATAAGGAGGCGGACAAAATGAATGAACGCATATTGAGGGCCTATGATGAAAGGCCCAGAAACCTCATATATGAGCTGACGATAGCGGCCATAGTCATGGCTCTCATGATCTGGAGCGCTACGGCCGTTGAGACCAGCGGGACCACTCAAAATGGAGCGGTCATAGCGCTTAACATACTTTCAGGCATATTTCATCCCGATACGGATCTGCTGTTCAACTTTACCACTCAGGGAGTTCCCTATCTGCTCCTTGAGACCATATGCATAGCCTTCCTTGGTACGGTGGTGGGCGCAGTGATATCCATACCGCTGGCATTCATATCAGCATCAAACCTGACTCCTGCGCCGGTGGCATTTGCGGGAAGGACCATCATCATGGCCATACGTACTGTCCCCGCCTTCGTATATGGGCTTATGTTCATACGCGTGACAGGTCCGGGAGCATTTGCAGGTCTGCTTACCATGTCCCTCTGCTCGGTGGGCATGGTGAGCAAGATGTACATAGAGGCCATAGAGGATCTGGATGTCAGAGTGCTGGAATCGCTTGACGCAGCGGGCTGCAGCACCTGGCAGAAGATACGCTATGGCATACTTCCCCAGCTCATGCCCAATTTTGCGTCAACGGCTATATACAGGTTCGACATAAACCTCAGGGATGCGACCGTGCTGGGACTTGTGGGCGCAGGCGGCATAGGAGCACCCCTCATATTTGCCATGAATGCATACAGATGGAATGAGGCCGGTTCCATACTGGCAGGACTCATAGTGCTGGTGCTCATAGTGGAGTGGATATCCACAAGGATAAGAGTGAAGCTGGCGAGGGGATGAGACATGGCGGAAGGATTTGAGATATATTTTACATCGGACACCCACGGGCATGTATTTCCCATGGACTACGCCATGAACAGGCCCGAGGCCTCAGGCATACTCAACATGGCGGGAGACATTGCAAAGGGGCCGGATACCCTGATCATAGACGGAGGAGATTCCCTTCAGGGGACTCCTCTGATCCAGTATTATCTTTCTCATAAGGAGGAGGGTGGGCCTCATCCTGTGGCGGAGGCCTTCAATGCGCTGGGCCTTGACTATTTTACCTTGGGCAACCATGACTTCAATTTTGGATATGAGGTCATCAGGGATTATATAAGAGCCATGAGGGCCAGATGCATCTGTGCAAATGTGGAGGACCTGAGGGGAGAGCTGGCCATAAGCCCTTACACCATCCATCTCCTGCCAGGGGGCATGCGCATAGGCATCACCGGCATAGTCACGGATCATGTAAATATATGGGAGCAGCCGCAGAACCTGGAGCACCTGAGAGTGCTGGATGCTTACGAGCAGGCTGCCGAGATGAGCAGGATACTGAGGCCTCTGTGTGATGTGAGCGTGCTCATATACCACGGCGGGCTCGAGGAGGATCTGATCACAGGCAAAAAACTCAGTGACAGCAGGGAAAACATAGCCTGTGAGCTGGCCAGGAAGCTGGACTATGACATCATCCTGACAGGCCATCAGCACATGAGCATAGGCGGTATCTTCCTGGGGAAGACCCTGATGGTGCAGCCCCCGGCAAATGCAGGCATGTATGTACACATAAGCGGCAGGCGTGAAAAGGACGGAGATGCTCTCAGCCTCAGCTCTGAGCTTCGCAGAGCAGGGGAGCGGCACAGGGAGGAGCCCTATGCATCGCTCATGCCTCTTGAAGAAAAGGTCCAGCACTGGCTGGATCTCCCCGTGGGTGAGCTTGACAGACCCATAGAGCCGGAGAAAAAGCTTGAGGCGGCCCTTTTCGGAAGCAGCATAGCTGATCTTTTCAACATGGTACAGCTTGAGGAGACGGGCGCGGACATATCCTGCACCAGCCTGGGAAATGAGCCCATAGGCCTGGAGTCAACGGTCTCCATGAGAGACATTTCCGCTGCCTATCCCTTTGCAAATACTCTCGTAGTGCTGGAGGTGGACAGGGATGTGGTCAGACAGCTCCTTGAGCGCTGCGCTTCCTATCTGGGGCTGAGGGAGGGAAGGCCTGAGATATCCGAGGAATTCCTGAAGCCGAAGGTGGAGCACTATAACTACGACTTCTTTTCCGGCATAAGATATGAGTTCGATCTTCGCAGGCCCGTGGGAGACAGGGTCACACTGCTTACAAGAGCTGACGGCTCTCCTCTTGAGGGAAAGCTCAGGCTTTGCACCAGCAATTACCGGGCCTCAGGCACAGGCGGATATGAGGTGCTTTCCTCCTGCCCGGTGCTGTACAGAGGGAGCAGGGAGATGCCTGATATCATAACGGAATACATCAGGGAAAAAAGCCCTGTAAAGCTGCCGGAGAGCCATCCATTTAAGGTGATATTTTAGTCCTCTTATGGTATGATATAGCTATAAGGAGGGGCATATTATGGACAAGCATTTTACTATAGTCATCCAGAGACAGTTCGGTTCCCAGGGACGCAATGTGGCAAAGCTCGTTGCCGAGAAGCTGGGGATAAGATTTTATGACAGGACCATAGTAGAGAAGGTGGCATCGACCCTGGGCATGCCCGTTTCCCAGATAGCAGATGAAGAGGAAAAGGCAGGAAGCGGACTCCGCTATATCATGAATAAGTTTCCTCTGGGCACTGATGATGCCTACATGCAGAACATGATATTCCAGGTACAGAAGGATATCATCCTTGACATAGCTGAAAGGGAGAACTGCATCATAGTAGGAAGATGTGCAGATTATCTGCTCAGGGACCGCCGCAACAATCTCAATGTCTACATCTATGCGCCCTATTCCTACAGGATAGATACCTGTATAAAGAAATACGGCATGAGCGCCGAGGAAGCAAAGCATATGATAGCCTCTGTGGACAAGGCCAGGAACAGCTATCACAAATGCTATACCGGGACGCTTCCCTCTGACCCGGAGAACATGGATCTTATGATCAATTCCTCCATCATGAGCATAGAGGATATAGCTGATATGATAGTGGATACCGCCCGCAAGATGTTCGGGCTGGATGGCCCGAAGGCTGCATAGAGGATATAGTTTAAGTCATGAAGAAAGCAGGTAACCGCTTTTATTATAAAGCGGGATACCTGCTTTTATTTCGGTCCGATGACAGGGGCCTAAATAAAGTATCTCAGTTTATGAAAAAAATCCGGTCCTTTTGCTGCGGAGAGCATCACAGACCATAATTTTCAAGCATGCCGAGACTCAGGGCTATGGAGTTCTTTGCGGCCTTCTTTTCAAAGGTCGGATAATCCATGAGGGCCTGATCGTCCGCCCCGTCGGATATTGCCCTGATGATAAGGAAGGGGATGCTGTTCTGGAAGCAGACATGGGCTATGGCCGCTCCTTCCATCTCGCAGCAGTCGCCGCCGAAGACAGATATGAGCCTTTCCTTTTGCTCTCTGGAGGAGATGAATACATCGCCTGAGAGTATGAGCCCCTTCATCACATGGGTATCAGGAAGGTGCTTTGCTGCTGCCTCCTGAGCCAGGGTCATGAGCTTTTCCGAGGCCGCAAACCTTAGTCCGTCAAAGCCTTCCCGGACCTCCATATCCGGGATCACCCCGGGAGCATAGTCCAGTCCGCCGGCATCCATGTCATGCTCTATGGCAGCGGTGCTCAGGACTATGTCTCCGATATGGAGTGCAGGGGAAAGGGCTCCGCCCACACCGGTATTTATGATCGCTGTTACAGGATAATTATCTATGAGGGCCTGGGTACACATGGCGGCATTGACCTTGCCTATTCCGGCCTTTACCACCACACATTCCCTGCCATGATAGCTGCCCTGATAAAATGTGAGCCCTGCAGCTCTTTTTTCTTTTATATCGGAAAGCTCGGCTCTGATACCGTCTGTCTCGCTTTCCATTGCTCCTATGATACCAAGCATGGATTTATTCTCCTCGTATGATTATGTCGTCTCTTCCGGGGCCGTTTGAGATGAGCTTTATGGGAGTATCGATCTCCTGCTCAACAAATTCTATGTATCTGCGGCAGTTCTCAGGCAGATCCTCATATCGCTTTATGCCTCTTATATCGCACTTCCAGCCGGGCAGTACGGTGTACACGGGCTTTGCGTGCTCAAGGACGCAGGCCGCAGGGAATTCGGTGGTAGTCATGCCGTCTATCTCATATGCGGTACATACGGGTATCTCATCCAGATAACCTAGTACATCAAGTACTGTAAATGCCGCCTCAGTCGCTCCCTGAACACGGCAGCCGTATCTTATGGATATGGTATCCAGCCAGCCGACTCTGCGGGGACGTCCGGTGGTGGCTCCGTATTCACCTCCGTCACCTCCGCGTTTCCTCAGCTCCTCAGCCTCCTCACCGAAGATCTCACTTACGAAGGCTCCCGCTCCGACGGCACTGGAATAGGCCTTTACCACTGCAGTGATATCCGTTATGCTATAGGGCGGTATGCCTGCTCCTATGGAGCCATAGCCTGCAAGGGTAGAGGAGGAGGTGACCATGGGATAGATGCCGTGGTCAGTATCCTTCAGGGCGCCGAGCTGGCCTTCAAGGAGTATGTTCTTGCCTGCCTTGATGGCATCGCAGAGATAAGCCGAGGTGTCCCTGACATAGGGCTCGATCATGTCTCTGTAGGAATGGAGCTCCGAAAGCAGCTCTTCTTTAACAAGAAGGGGCTTATGATAAAAATGCTCCAGCATCACATTCTTGAGCTCGCATATCCTTTCCACCTTTTCTCTGAGCAGATCCTCATCAAAAAGCTCGCTTACCTGTATGCCGATCTTTGCATACTTGTCAGAGTAGAAGGGAGCTATGCCTGAACGGGTGGATCCGAATGACTTGCCTGCAAGACGCTCCTCCTCATAGGTGTCCAGAAGTATATGATAGGGCATGAGAAGCTGGGCTCTGTCAGACACAAAGATATGGGGAGCGGGGACATTCCTGTCGGTAAGGGATTTGATCTCCTTTATGAAATAAGGGACATTGAGCGCTACTCCGTTTCCGATCACATTTGTGATATGGTCATAAAATACTCCGGAGGGAAGGAGATGAAGGGCGAACTTTCCATAGTTATTGACTATGGTGTGACCTGCATTGCTTCCTCCCTGGAAGCGTACTACTATATCCGAATCCTTTGCCAGCATATCGGTGATCTTGCCCTTGCCTTCGTCACCGAAGCTTGCTCCTACTATGGCTCTTACCATTTTTTCTGTTTCCTTTCGTTTTTGATCTGCCGTCAGACAGTTATATCATCCTTTTTATCATCTCGAAGTTCACTCCGGGACTCCAGAAGAGGCCTTATACAGCCTTCGATGTATTCTTCGGTCTGCTGAGGGGCCCGGCCCACATAAAGTCGGGGGTCCATCCTCTCTTCAAGCTCACTGAGGCTGAGACCGAAGGTCGGGTCTTCAGCTATGAGGGAAAGCAGCTCATTGTCCTTACCTTCTTCCTTGACCCTGCGCCCTGCCTCCATGGAGAGACGGCGTATGCGCTCATGGAGCTCCTGACGGTCCCCACCTGCCTTCACCGCATCCATCATGATATTTTCAGTGGCCATGAAGGGAAGCTCTGCTCTGAGATGCTTATCCATCATCCCGGGATAGACCACCAGGCCGTCGGCTATATTGGCATAGAGCCTGAGTATGCCGTCTGCGGCAAGGAAGCCCTCGGCTATGGACAGCCTGCGGTTTGCCGAGTCATCCAGGGTACGCTCGAGCCACTGGGTCGATCCCGTGATAAGGGGATTGGTCACATTGCTTATAACAAAGTTGCAGAGGCCTGCCATACGCTCTGAACGCATGGGATTGCGCTTATAGGCCATGGCGGAGGAACCTACCTGATCCTTCTCAAAGGGTTCCTCTATCTCCTTCAGATGCTGAAGGAGCCTCACATCATTTGAAAATTTATGAGCTGACTGGGCGATGCCGGAAAGCAGACTCAGTACCCTCGTATCCACCTTCCTTGTGTAGGTCTGCCCGGATACTGCATAGCAGCCGGCAAATCCCATCTTTTCAGCTATCAGGCTGTCGAGACGCCTGCACTTTTCATGGTCCCCGGAAAACAGCTCCAGGAAGCTGGCCTGGGTGCCTGTGGTACCCTTTGAACCCAGGAGCCTGAGTCCTTCAAGTATGTATTCCGTATCCTCCAGATCCATTACCAGGTCCTGTATCCAGAGAGTGGCTCGCTTTCCCACGGTGGTGGGCTGGGCAGGCTGAAAATGCGTAAATGCCAGAGTGGGCTGATCCTTCCACCGGAGAGCAAAATCGCTCAGGAGGGAGATGACCTTGTAAAGCCTTTTTCTTATAAGAAGCAGGGCCTCCTTCATGATGATAAGGTCTGTATTGTCTCCCACATAGCAGGAGGTGGCTCCAAGATGGATTATGGGCTTTGCCAGAGGGCACTGAAGGCCATAGGCATAGACGTGGCTCATCACATCATGGCGGATCTCTTTCTCCCTTGCTTCTGCATCGGCATAGTTGATATCATCGGCATGGGTCCTGAGCTCAGCTATCTGCTCTTCGCTTATCCCGAGGCCGAGCTCTTTCTCCGACTCGGCCAGGGCTATCCAGAGCCTGCGCCAGGTGCGGAACTTATACTCAGAGGAAAAGAGATACTGCATATCCTCTCCGGCATATCGGCCGGAGAGGGGGCTTACATATCTTTTTCGTTCATCCATAGTTTTCTGTTTTCCTTAAAAAGATCCTATTATTTTAATCTGCAAATACAGGGACAAATTCCTGGGTAAGTCCGTCAACTATGCCGAGATCAGTTATGACATAGCCGGGTACTACCGGAAGGGAGATGACCGCCGTGGCAAGTACGGGAACGCTGCCGTTGGTGATGCGGTCGATGGAGGTCTTGAGTGCCTCCACATGGGGAGCTATCTTCTCGCAGCTTTCCGTGGACATGAGGCCTGCAACGGGGAGCTCCAGCACATCTGAGAAATCAAGCTCTCCGCATACTGCACAGACTCCTCCTCCGCATGACTTGAGCTCCATGGCTGCCTTATAGGCATCGTCGGGATCCCTGTATACTATGGTCAGGTTGTGGCTGTCATGGGAGACGGTCGATGCCATGGCTCCTCTCAGAAGGCCGAAATCAGCAAATACGGCTGTGGCCATGTCTCCTGATCCGTAGCGGTTCACGGAGCTTACGAAGCAGAGCTCAGGATGATCGGAGATGTCCACATGTCCGTCCTTTACCGGAAGCTCAGTGGGAACGAGCACCCGAAGCTTGCGGTTATCCTCCCTGGGCTTTAATACATTTACGGTGATATGATCCTTGGCATAGCCCTCGGGGACCCGAAGGAGAAAATCTTCTGCGGAATGTATCTGAGGGATATCCACGGTATTTTTGATATCTATCTTTTCGGAAGGTTTATCCTCTCCCAGATAGCGGCCGTCCTTTGCGACGAGCCTGCCCGCTGCAAATACGGCATGGGGCCTGCAGCCATTGAGCTCATCCACAAGCTGCATATCTGCTATATATCCGGGAGCGATGGCGCCCAGATCCTCAAAGCCGTATTCCCTTGCGGGATTAAGCGTGGCCATGCGGATCACGTCCACATCCTCAAGTCCTTCTTCTATGCACATCTTCACCACATTATTGATGTGGCCGACGGTAAGCAGATCCTTTGCATGGACATCATCCGTGCATATGGATATGCAGTCCTTCCAGCGGAGATCCCTGCAGCCGTCCACGAGGAAGTTGAGCCTTCCGGAAAGGGAGCTGGAACGCAGGTTCACATGGATGCCGGCCCTGAGCTTCTGACGCACCTCCTCTGCGGTGGCGCTTTCGTGGTCGCTTATGGGTCCGCCTATACGGTAGGCCGCCAGCTCCTTGCCCATCACATAGGGAGCATGGCCCTGAAGGTACATGTCACGCTTTATACCCTCGTCGATAATGCTGTGCATACGCTCGGAATCCTGATAAACTCCGATGAAATCCATGATCTCCGCTATGCCGATCACACCCTCCGTATCCAGAAGCTCCCCGACTTCCTTGGCTGAAAATACTGCTCCGGTGGCTTCCTTTCCGGGAACTGCGGGTACGCAGGAGGGTGCAAGGGCATACTGCCTGAGGGCTGAAAGCTTTGAATTATCGAGCATGAAGCGGACACCCTCTATGCCCATGACATTGCCGATCTCATGGGGATCGGTGCATACCGTGGTGGTGCCCCAGGGAATGATGGCCCTGCTGAGATTTTCAGGGATCATCATGGTGCTTTCCACATGCATGTGAGTATCTATGAAACCCGGGATCAGATATCTGCCCTCGCCGTCATAATACTCACCGGAGGAAAGGAGAGCGTCCTCGCCCTCGGTGCGGACCCTGACCACCATCCCGTCAAGTATGTCCACCTCTGCGGGATAAATCTCGCCGGTAAATACATTCAGAAGACGTATATTGCCCACTGTGAGGTCACAGGGGATCTTGCCCATGGCAGCTGCGATGAGGCGGCTCCTGTCTGCGGTCTTATTAACTCTCATATCTTTCCTCCTTAAAAAACTTCACATTATATGGCTCATGAAATTAAAAAAAGCCCCTGGCTCTGCTTATATGCAGCCATGGACTTCCAAGATTCTGTTTGATATCTGTTCAGATATTGGGAGAGTAGTCAACCTTCCGCTCCTTCAGAAAAACAAAACAACTGATACAGCGGAATTATACATGGGTTTTAAGAAAACTGCAACAAAAATATCCTTTTTATGGTATAATATCCGCAAATGCGAACAAGGCTGCATTGCAGCCTGCGGCAGCATAGCTGCCGGTTATACTATTCGCAATCGGAGATTGCTCATACCACAGCCGATTGAAGTAAATACTCGCTGTGCTCGTGCTTTCTTCGCTTGCGGCTGTGGTATAATCGTTCCAAATGAGATAGTTCCGCTTCTGCGGATCAGACCATTCAATATGTTTGTTATACCAAGGAGGAGGCAGACCATGTCCGAGTGCGTAAGCCTGGATTATTCCAAGGCACTTAAGTTTATTTCAAAGGACGAGATCGACAATTTCGAGAAGACCACTGAGGCTGCCCGCACGGAGCTAGTAAAGGGTACCGGAGCAGGCAATGATTTCCTTGGATGGGTAGATCTCCCGGTCAACTATGATAAGGAAGAGTTCGACCGCATAAAGAAGGCCGCAAAGAAGATCCAGTCAGATTCAGAGGTGCTTGTAGTAGCAGGAATAGGAGGCTCCTACCTTGGCGCAAGAGCTGCCATAGAGTTCCTTACCAACACATTTTATAATGTGATGGACAAGGCTGACAGGAAGTATCCTCAGATATTCTTTGCAGGCAATTCCATAAGCTCCAAGTATCTTTCAGATCTGATCGAGCTCATAGGAGACAGGGATTTCTCCGTCAATATCATATCCAAGTCCGGCACCACCACTGAGCCTGCCATCGCTTTCCGTGTGCTCAAGGAGAAGCTTGAGGCCAAGTACGGAAAGAAGGAGGCCGCTGCCCGTATATATGCGACAACCGATAAGGCAAGGGGAGCTCTCAAGAATCTGGCCGATGAGGAAGGCTATGAGGAGTTCGTGGTTCCCGATGACGTAGGCGGACGTTATTCAGTTCTTACCGCAGTAGGACTTCTGCCCATAGCAGTTGCAGGCTGCGACATAGATATGCTCATGCAGGGAGCGGCAGAGATGAGAAAGGCCTGCCTTGAGAAGCCTTATCATGAAAATGATGCCATGCTTTATGCCGCATTCCGCAATATGCTCCACAGAAAGGGCAAGATGGTGGAGATACTTGCCAACTACGAGCCTTCCTTCCATTATGTAGGCGAGTGGTGGAAGCAGCTTTACGGAGAGTCCGAGGGCAAGGACAGGAGAGGCATCTTCCCCGCAGCCGTGGACCTTACCACAGACCTTCACTCCATGGGACAGTTCATCCAGGACGGATCCCGCATACTGATGGAGACCGTCGTTGATATCAATGAGAGCCCCGCAGAGGTAGTCCTCAAAAAGGAAGAAAAGGATACTGACGGCATGAATTATCTGGCAGGAAAGACCGTGGACTTTGTCAACAAGTCTGCCATGAACGGTACACTGCTTGCTCATACTGACGGTGACGTGCCCTGCCTCAAGGTCAATATGCCGAAGCAGGATGCAAGGAGCCTCGGACAGCTCTTCTATTTCTTCGAGTTTGCCTGCGGCGTGAGCGGATATATCCTGGGAGTCAATCCCTTCAATCAGCCCGGCGTTGAGAGCTATAAGAAGAACATGTTCGCCCTTCTCGGAAAGCCCGGATATGAGGATCTTTCAGAGGAGCTTAAGAAGAGGCTTTAAGGCTGAAGCTTAAGGGCAGAGGCCTGCAGGAACCATTTATATGCAAATGACCGTGAACGGGAGCCGGAGACTTCCGGGCGGCCTGAATATTTAAATGAAAAGATACAGGAGGTATTTTATTATGGGAAGATTAGTACCCGCAACAGAGATGCTTCAGAAGGCACTCAAGGGAGGCTATGCAGTAGGACAGTTCAACATCAACAATCTGGAGTGGACCAAGGCCATACTTACTGAGGCTCAGGAGCTCAATACTGCAGTTATCCTCGGAGTATCCGAGGGTGCCGGCAAGTATATGTGCGGCTTCAAGACCGTAGCCAATATGGTAGAGGGCATGCTTGAGGAGCTCAACATAACAGTTCCCGTAGCACTTCATCTGGACCATGGTACCTACGAAGGATGCTTAAAGTGCATAGAGGCAGGATTCTCCTCAATCATGTTCGACGGATCACATTTCCCCATCGATGAGAATATAGAGAAGACCAAGGAGCTGGTAAAGCTGGCTCATGAGCACGGACTTTCCATCGAGGCTGAGGTAGGAGCCATCGGCGGTGAGGAAGATGGTGTCGTTGGAAAGGGCGAGTGTGCTGATCCCGACGAGTGCAAGAGGATCGCTGATCTGGGAGTTGATTTCCTTGCTGCAGGCATAGGAAATATCCACGGAGTATATCCTGACAACTGGCAGGGACTTTCCTTCGATACCCTCGCAGCCATCAAGGAGAAGATCGGTGCAGATCTTCCTCTGGTGCTTCACGGCGGCACAGGTATCCCTGAGGACATGATCAAGAAGGCTATCTCCCTCGGAGTATCCAAGATCAATGTCAACACAGAGTGCCAGATCGCATTTACAAAGGCTACTAGGGCCTATATCGAGGCAGGCAAGGATAAGGAGAAGAAGGGCTTCGATCCCCGTAAGGTCCTTAAGCCCGGTACCGAGGCCATCATGGAGACCGTTAAGACAAAGTGCGAGATGTTCGGAAGCATCGGAAGTGCAGCAAACTAAAGAGCCTTTCGGTTCAATAGAGCATTTGACAAAGAAAAGCGGAGCTTTCGGGCTCCGCTTTTTCAGGCTTATCGGATGTACTGCAGAAAGGAGAGGAAAAGCTTGAACCAGGCATCTGTCATTACTGTCCCGAAGGTCACAGTCACAGCATAATGAATGACGGAAGCAGTGAGCTCCGCTTCTTTGCCGTGGTTCCCAAAAGATAAAATGATTGCCGGGGATAAGCTTTCTTAAAATGAGTCCCGGCGGAGCTTCATAAAGCCAAGAAAAGAGCCCTGCCCTTCTGTATCTGCGCAGAGGGACAGGGCTCTGTCTGACCTGTCAGTATTTTTATCTCATCATCTCCTGCTTGCGGAGGAGCTTTACTATGGGAATGGCGACGGTGGCCACTATGATCGCAGTAACTATGCCTATGACAAAGCGGTATGCCATGCCTCCGAAGATCAGCACGGGGCTGTAATAATTGAACAGTATGCTGTCAAGCCAGTTCACAAGGGTATTGCCTATGGTGGTAAGAGTGGCAGCCAGTGAACATACCAGATAGAGGGCAGGACGGTACTGCTCGGGCTTTTTTTCCTGCTTCATCATGAACAGGGTGAAGAGGCCGATGGTAAGTCCCCGGAGAGCCGGAGGAATAAGATAAAATACCGTGGTATAGGTTATCCCGTAGGTCAGGAGCTGCTTCAGGAATTCTCCGATGAGGGCGGTAAATACCGCCTCCCAGGGGCCGAAAAGCAGGGCCATCATGACCGTGGGAAGAGATGCAAATGAGATGCGCACCGTGCCTATGTTGACGGCAAGGTACATGGACATGGGCACATACATGGCTGCACATAGTGCCACAAAGCAGATCCTGAGAGTCTTGTTCTTTGACATAAAAAACCTCCTTCCATGCCGGCAGCTATGCCGCATAGAGGGAGTGAAAGCGGAACGGTAAGATGTTCGGCCTTAGTGGATAAAAGCCAGGACCCTGCCATATGAGGACCAAACTGGATGCAGGAGATCAACCGTATCCGGGATCATGTTGCCCGTGAATGCGGCAGCGGGATGCGGGATAAATACTGCGAAAGCCCTGCCCGGCTGACAAGTCCGTTCTGCATATGAAAGGTATCCGCCGGGGCGGCCTGATCATATGCTCATATGAAGCCTGGGCTTCCTTCGTCCGGAAAGCAACTCCCCGTCTTTCCGGCACTTCTACACATATATCCCTACTCTGCCAATAAGCTCACATAAAGTGAGGACAAATTTGTTGTGGCTTATTATAGACCAAAGACGAAGGAAAAACAATAAGATCAACCAGATTATTTGAACGATAATAAAATCCTTCTTTGGTATCTGTCAAAACCTCTGCCGTCGGACATCGCAAAGCGGAAGTCCAAGACGATAGTTTTCAGGCATTTCTGTCACTCTGATGTTCATAAAATAGGATCAAACTGAAAATTTGAACAAATCCTGTGGCTTTCCATCCTGCACTGTGCTATACTGCAGCCATGGACAGAAAAGTATATATCTTAAGGACAATATATGAAAATCAAAAGGATGCCATGAACTCCGGAAAGCTGACCCAGAGGGAGCTTGCAGCCTCAGCAGGTATTTCCCTGGGAAAGTGCAACCGTCTCCTTTCCGAGTGTAGGGAGATCGGCCTTATAAAAGAGGACAGGGGATCAGGCTATAGTATTACGGAGAAGGGCCTTTCCTATCTTGAGCCCTTTAAGGTGGAGAAGGCCGTCATCCTTGCGGCGGGCTTCGGCTCCCGCTTCGTGCCCCTTACTTATGAGACTCCGAAGGGCCTTCTTGAGGTCTTCGGAGAGCCCATGATAGAGCGGCAGATAAAGCAGCTTCATGCTGCGGGCATAAAGGATATCACCATCATGGTGGGATACCTGAAGGAAAAGTTTGATTATCTTACGGACCTTTACGGCGTGAAGCTTATATATAATCCGGAATATGCGGTGCGCAATACCATCTCCACGGTATCTTATGCCGCAGAAGAATTTCTGGGACACAATACCTATATCCTCAATTCCGACAACTGGATCAGAAACGAGATATACCATCTTTATGAGCCGGCAGCCTGGTACTGTGCCCAGCATGCGGAGGGATCCTGCTCGGAATGGGTGCTGGAGACCGACGGAAAAGGACGGATAACTGATACCTATCCCGGCGGCATGGACTGTGACTATATGTACGGACCGGCATATTTTTCAAGGGAATTTTCGGAAAGCTTCATACCGGTGCTTAAGTATTATCATGAGATGCCGGGAACGGAGCAGTACTACTGGGAGCATGTGCTCATGGAGATGCTGGAGGGCAGGGCCCGAAAGAGGGTGACCGCCTATTTCGGAAGGATCCGGGGCTCTGAAGGCTGGAAGGATATCACTATGTATATCAACCTCCTTCCAAATGATACTGTCTATGAATTTGAAAATCTTGAGGAGCTTCGCCAGTTCGATCCCAGATATCAGAATGACTCCGGCTCAGAAGCCATGCAGCTTGTAAGCCGGGTATTTTCAGTGCCCGAATCCGAGATAGTGAGGATCAAGAGACTCAAGGCCGGCATGACCAATAATTCCTGGCTGTTCTCGGTAAAGGGTGAGGACTATATCTGCCGCATACCGGGAGAAGGCACGGATAAGCTTATAAACAGACATCAGGAAAAGGCAGTGTATGATGCGGTGGGAGATCTGGGAATATCCGAGGAGCTCATATATCTTGACGAGGATACGGGCTATAAGATATCCCGGTATTATAAGGGCTCCAGAAATGCTGATCCCTCAAATGAAGCCGATATGCGGTACTGCATGAAGAAGCTCAGGTGCCTTCATGAGTCCGGGGCGAGGGTGAGCCATGTCTTTGATATAAGGGAAAGGATAAGCTTTTATGAGATGCTCTGTGCCCAGAGCAGCGGAGTCCCCGCCTTTGAAGTCATCCCTTCAGATGGGAACAGCGGGAGGGCGCCGGCTGATGAGGAACTTTCAACGGCGATACCATTTTCCGATTATGCTGAGGTAAGGAAGAAAAAGGACAGGCTCTGCGCTTATATAGAGGGCCTTGGACGGGAGATGAAGCTCTGCCACATAGATTCAGTGCCGGATAATTTTATCATGCTGCCCGGAGCCGATCTTTCAGAGACTGAGAGGGATCCGGACAGGATAAAGCTCATAGACTGGGAATATGCGGGCATGTGCGATCCCCTTATGGATATAGGCATGTGCGCCATATATTCATATATGGACGAGGCCGCAGCGGAAAGGCTTATGGAGTATTATCTGGGAAGGAGACCGGAACCACTGGAACGACGCCTAGTCTACGGATATATGGCCCTTGGAGGCCTGTTATGGGCACTCTGGGGCGTCTACAAGGAAAATCTTGGAGTGCAGTTTACAGACTATACCCTTAAGATGTACAGATACTTCAAGGATTATTATAAGAAGATCGAAAAAGACATCTGATACGGACTGTAAAGAAATATTTATAAAAGCTAATGAAAAAAGATATACTTTCTTCAGTGTCTTGTATTATAATATGAAAATAGTAAAATGTACCATCATTAGGTGATGATCGGGGGATACAAAGCTATGAATAAAAAGATGCGGATCCTGACAGCGGTATTGGGGCTCTCCACGGCGATGGCCCTGGCTGTTCCGGCGATGGGTGCCTGGCAGCAGGATACCAACGGATATTATTATATGGACGGCAATACGAGGGTCTATTCCAACTGGCTCCGTATGGCCAACAATGGCGGAGGCTATACCTACTACTACATAGGCTCCAACGGCTATATGGTCACCGGCTGGCAGCAGATCAACAATGTCTGGTATTACTTCCAGTCCAATGGCGTCATGGCTACGGGCTGGCAGCAGATCAACGGCACCTGGTATTATCTTGACCCTCAAAACGGCCAGATGAAGACCGGATGGCATAATCAGCAGAACAGCGGGACCACCGATTATTACTATCTCAAGGATTCCGGAGCGATGGCTACCGGCTGGAGGCAGATAGACGGCAGCTGGTATTATTTTCTGGATGATGGAAGATGCGTCATCAATCTTTGGGTCCAGGTGGATGGAAAGTGGTATTTCTGCGGATCCGACGGCAAGATGAAGACCGGCTGGTATCAGCAGGACGGCAACTGGTATTACCTGGACAATTCAGGAGCCATGCAGACAGGCTGGCTGAAGGATAACTCCAATAACACCCTTTATTACTGTGATCCCGGCATCGGTATCATGGCAAAGGAGTGGAAGCAGATAAACGGCAGCTGGTATTACTTCAATACAAGCGGAGCCATGCAGACCGGGTGGATAAGGAACAACAGCACCGGAGCATATTATTATCTCCAGTCCAACGGAGTGATGGCTGCCAACACTACCCTCAATATCAACGGAGTCAATTATAGCTTCGATCAGAACGGAGTATATACCGGCACCACCTCAGGCAATGTAAGCAATGTCGGATCTCCTTCAGGCAATGTGACCGGCACCAATACGAGCCCCAATGCGGGAGGTACTCTGAGCTCGCCCAACATGTCACCCAGCTATACCAACAACCAGGGCAATTCAGCACCGAGCTCCAATTACGGCCCCGGCTTCGTGGGAAGCGGAACAGGCTCTTCTCCTTCGGGAAGCTCCTCTGTGACCACGGCTACCGTTCCCACGGTCAGCACAAACAGCGGAAGCTCTTCAGTCATAACGGGCTCCAATGTCAGCAATGCCTATGATTCCTACGGCAACCTGATACCGGGACTCACCAGCGGACCTCCGGTATGATAATCGATATTTTGTGACCATTACTTAAGGTTGGGGCGTAAAGCGTCCCAACCTTTTATTATAAGTTTATAAGAGATG
This sequence comes from uncultured Lachnospiraceae bacterium, assembly GCA_944382125.1. GTDB lineage: Bacteria > Bacillota > Clostridia > Lachnospirales > Lachnospiraceae > Avilachnospira. The sequence continues at coordinate 112,655 of CALWMV010000001.1, read as the reverse complement.
TACAGATTCATACTTGGAGGCGCTGCCTCCGGAAAGACAACTTACATATATGAGGAGATAATAAGGAAGAGCCTTGAGCATCCGGAACGCAGGTATTATCTTTTCGTTCCCGAGCAGAATACCCTTATGGTTCAGAAGGCCATCGCGGCTCTGTCACCTAGGGGAGGCATGCTCAATATCGACGTGCTCTCCTTTACCCTCCTGACCTACAGGGTACTGTCCGAGCTTGGAAGAAAAAAGCCGGATGTGCTGGATGACATGACCAGATCCCTGCTGATAAGGAAGGCCATGAGGCAGAGGAAGAAGGAGCTCCGCATCTATTCCAGAAAGACCGATTCAAGGGGACTTCTGGATGAGCTCAGGCAGGCCATAGCTGAGTTCTGCCAGTATGACATAGATGAGGAGAAGCTGAGGTCTGTGGCTGAGACCGATGTGAGCAGGAGGCTTCGCGACAAGCTCTTGGATATATCGGAGATATACGGCACCTTCCGTTCACTCCTTTCCTCCTCGGAGGTCATACCGGAGGAGCTTCCGGGACTGCTCCTTTCCATGCTGCCCTCTTCGTCACTGCTTTCAGGCTCTGAGATATATTTTGACGGCTTCACAGGCTATACTCCGATCCAGCTTCGGCTGATAGCCCATATCCTGGATCAGGCAGACAAGGTGAGCTTTGCCGTCACGATCCCCGGAGAGGAGCTCAGGCGCAGATCCGGAGATGATGCGGATATCTTCTGGATGAGCAGGGAAAGCATAAGCTCCATAGGAGAGCTTGCCGACAGGGGAGGCATAGCCCATGGGCAAGATGTGCTGCTGGAAGGAAAGAGAAGGAAGCCGGTCATAAGGATATCCAGGCCTGAGGATGTTTATACCGAGGTAAGGGAGCTTGCAAAGGATATACGGAGAAGGACGGTCATAGGAGAAGAGAAGGGCAGGAAGCTTCGCTACTGTGATATCTCAGTGGCGGTGCCTGACATGTCGGTATACAGAGAACTCATCCGCAATGAATTTGACAAAGCCGGCATATCCTACTTCATGGATGAAAATGCCTCCTCGGACAACAGCCTCACGGCAGAGCTCCTGAAAACCGTGCTGGCGGTGGTCACAAAGGGATATCGCTACGACGATGTCAGCAGATACTCGAAAAATCCGCTGATAAAGCTAAAAGATGAGGATATAAATGAATATAAGGACATTTTTGATAATTATATAAGGGCAAAGGGCATAAGAGGAAGAGCAGCCTTTGAAAGGGAATGGCAGAATACATACAGGCATGCAGAGTCCCTGAGGCTGGATAAGCTCAATGAATATAAGGATGAACTCATGGGGCCGGTGCTGAGGCTCCATGATGAACTGAGATCGGCGGAGGATATAAAAGGGTACACTGATGCCCTTCTGCATTATCTGTCAGAGATAGGCTTTGAGGAAAGTACCGGGGACTTCATCAGGCTGATGGAGGAGAGCGGATATCCAAATGAGGCTGCGGCAGAAGCGGGAGTAGCGGAAAACAGCCTCCTTCTGCTTGAGCGCATGGGCTCCATCATGGGGAGCGACAGGGCCTCCGTAAAGGAATTTACAGAGCTGCTGCTTGCGGGGATAGGATCCATAAAGGCCGGGGTGATACCCCAGAGCATGGATATGCTGTCTGTGGGCGATCTTAAACGCAGCCGATTTGACGGAACGAAGCTGCTTTATATACTTGGGGCCAATGAGGGACAGATACCGGCGGGTGCCCAGACAAGCGGCATATTTACGGAGCAGGAAAGGGATGAGCTTATGAGGGCAGGGATAGAGCTTGCACCTCAGTCAGTGCGTCTGGCTGCTTCAGAGTATTTTTATCTTTATCTGCTTCTTAATAAGCCCGGAGAGGAACTCGTCATCTTCTGCCCCGGAGAGGACAGGGAGGGACGGGGCCTTCGTGAAGCGGAATTTATACGGGACCTTGAAGCCTCGGACATGGAGCCAGGCAGTCCCTTCTTTTTTTCAAATATCAGGGAGGCTCTGCATGCATTTTCAGAGGGACTGAATGACATAGAGGAGAAGGCCGGGGACAGGAGCTTCCTGACACTTTATAACTATCTCAGGCAGGATGGAGGAGCTGAAAAAAAAGCAGACATCATGCTTAAGGCCGCACTGCTTCCGGAGGCGGAGCCGAAACTTTACGGAGAGCTTGCATCGGAGCTTTACGGAGGAAGGCTTGAATGCTCTGTCACCAGGATCGAGGCCTTTGAGAGATGTGCCTATGCCCATTTCCTGCGTTATGGCCTCAGCCTTTATGAGAGACAGCAGTACGATATAGAAGCGGTGGATATCGGAAATCTTTATCACAGCGCCATAGAACGTACCTTCAGAAGGCTCACCGAGGAGAAGAAGAGCATAAATGACATAAGTGAAGACGAACTGAAGGCCATAGGCCAGAGGGCTGTGGATGAGGTGACGGAGGAATATAATGACAGCATCCTTCAGTCTTCTGCAAGAAACAGTTTCATAAAGAACAGGGTATCCAGGATAACGGGAAAGACGCTGTGGGCCCTCAGATCCCAGGCCGGGAAGGGGGACTTCCGCACCGCATACTGCGAATTCCCCTTCAGGATAAAGGAAGAGGGCATAGAGCTCCATGGACGTATAGACAGGGTGGACCTCTATGAGGAGAAGCTGGATACCTATGTGAAGGTCATAGACTACAAATCGGGAAAGACCAGATTTGATCTTTCGATGGTATATCAGGGACTGCAGCTGCAGCTTGTGACCTATATGGACGCTGCCCTTTCCGAGATCGGAAGGAGGCATCCGGGAAGGAGTGTGGATCCTGCAGGTATATATTATTACAACATCGATGATCCGGTCATAAAGTATGGTGATCTGGATGCATCGAAGGACAGAAGGATCTCTGCGGAGGAAAGGCAGCTTTCTGCCCTCCGCATGAACGGCCTGGCCAATTCCGACATGGATATGCTCATCCATCAGGACAGAGAGCTGGGGGAAGGTCAGGACATCAGGTCCGATGTCATACCGGTAAAGCTGAAGGGCGGCAGCATAGCAGGACAGTATTCCTCGGTCTGCGGCACCGAGGGCTTCCGCAGGCTCATGGCCATGACCAGGAAACGCATACTGGGTGATTCGGAAAGGATACTTGAGGGAGAGATATCCATTAGGCCCTTCAGGACAGGACAGAAAACAGGCTGTGATTATTGCCCCTACCATAGTGTCTGCGGCTTTGATACGGCCATCGGAGGACACGGATACAGGGAGCTTCGGAGCCTGTCCCAGGAGGAGCTGAGAACCAGGCTTTTTGGAGAAGAAGGAAGATCAGATGTCGGCAGCAGTAAAATGGACTGAGGAACAGAGGAGAGTCATAGATCAGAGGGACTCCAATATACTTGTTTCAGCGGCGGCGGGAAGCGGAAAGACCGCTGTGCTTTGTGAGCGCATAATCGAGAGGCTCACGGATGACAGTTCTCCCCTGAGCCTCGACAGGCTCCTGGTCATGACCTTCACAAGGGCTGCCGCCGAGGAGCTCCGGGAGAGGATATCGAAGGCTCTCCGGGAAAGGATAGTCAGTGAGGAGGAATGGCTGAGAGCGGAGGACGATGCTTCAGAGGAAGCAGAGCTTCATAAAGGCAGACTGTCCCATCTCAGAAGACAGAGACTGCTGCTTCGCGGTGCGGATATATCCACCATCGACAGCCTCTGCCAGAAGCTGATCCGGGAATACTACCAGGATCTGGACATAGACCCCTCCTTCAGAGTGGCTGAGGAGGGAGAACTTAAGCTCATAAGGGCTGACGTGATGGAAGAGCTCCTGGAGGAAAGCTACGGGGAGGCAGAAGAGGGTTTTCTGGAGTTTGCGGAGAGCCACAGCTCAAGACAGGATGACGGAAAGCTGTCCGAGCTGATAAATTCTGCTTATGATTTTGTTCAGTCAGAGCCCTGGCCCAAGCTGAGCCTTGAGAGGATGCTTGAGGAGAGCCGCAGGGAGGAACAGGGAGACTTTGAAAGCCTTAAGTGGTTCCGGGAAATGTGCGGCTCCATAGCTGCTGATGCAGCGGAGTATAAGGGCCTCCTTGAGGATGCCCTTGAGCTATGCGGGGAGCCGGATGGACCTTCGGCGTATGAAGACAATATAAAGGAGCTTATGGCCTTTTCCGGAAGCCTCCATGAAGAAGCCTCAGCGGATCCGGGCAGAGGGAGCTATGAAAGGCTTTACAGGCTTATCGACGACTTTGCTCCGGCGAGGCTCAAAGCCGTAAGATCAAAGGATACTGATCCGCAGAAGAAGGCATCGGCAAAGCAGGTCATAGACTCCTTCAAGGACTGGATAAAGGAGCTTCGGGCAGGACTTTTTGCCCTGCCGCCTGAGCTTACCGGGATCTCAATAAAGGGAAGTGCCGGATATATAGGGGAGCTTCTGAAGCTTACAGGGGAGTTCATGGACAGATTTGCTGCGGCTAAGCGGGAAAAGAATGTGGTGGATTTCGGGGACCTTGAACATCTCTGCCTTGAGGTGCTTTATGACAGGACAGAAAACGGCGTGGAGCCCTCAGCCATAGCTGATGAGCTTAGCAGACGCTATGATGAGATCCTGGTGGATGAGTATCAGGATTCAAACATGGTCCAGGAGGAGCTTATAAGGGCTCTTTCAGGGGAGCGATTCGGAAGGCCGGATGTGTTTATGGTCGGAGATGTCAAGCAGAGCATCTACGGTTTCAGATTGGCAAGGCCGGAGCTCTTCATGTCAAAGTATGAAAGCTATAAAAAAGCAGGAGATCCCGGGGCCGTATCTGCTGACGAAGCCTCCCTATCAGAGGAAAGGGGAATCCGCATAGAACTCAACAGGAACTTCCGAAGCAGGCAGGAGGTGATCTCCGCTGTCAATGAGGTCTTTTACCCTTTGATGAAGAAAGACCTGGGAGGAATAGACTATGATGAGGAGGCAAGGCTTTATAAGGGGGCAGAGATGCAGGAGGCCCCGGACATCAGCTATGATACAGAGCTTCGCATCATGGATACTGAAGCAGAGGACGAAAGCGGAGAGGACAGCTTAAGAGCTCCTTCCTCCAATGACGAATATGAGGCCCTGCTGGCTGCTTCCATCATAAAGGAACTGGTCAATGAAAAAGACAGCGGGAAAAGCTTCAAGGTGATGGACAGGGAGAGCGGAGAGCTCAGGCCTGCCAGATACGGGGACATAGCCATACTCATGAGATCTCCGGGAAGCCGGGGAAAGACCTACGTGGACATACTGGGTGCAGCCGGCATACCAGCATATACGGAGGCGGGATCAGGATATTTTTCTGCCGCTGAGGTGGAGCTTATACTGTCCTTCCTTAATATCATCGACAATCCCAGGCAGGACATAGACCTTGCCGCAGTGATGCGCAGCATGATCGGAGGCTTTTCGGATGAGGACCTGGCAAGGCTCAGGATCAGGGCCAGGGATGAGTCCGGAGCTACAGGAGATCTCTATGATGATCTGAAGATCTGTGCAGTTTCAGGGACTGATGAAGGATCGGAAGGAAGGATGCCTTCGGACATGGACAGAGACAGGGAGCTCTCAGGCCTGTGCAGGGACTTCCTCTCAATGCTTGAAGGCTATAGGAGGCTTTCTGATATGCTTCCGGTAAGCAGGCTACTGGACAGGATATATTCAGAGACCGGATATTATGATTATGTGAGCGTGCTGCCCCTTGGAAAGACAAGAAAAAAGAACCTTGACATGCTGATGAAAAGGGCTGAGGACTATGCTTCCTCCGGAGAGAGGAGCATCTTCGGCTTTGTAAGATATATAGAGCTTCTGAAAAAATATAACAGCGATTATGGCGAGGCAAGTGCGGTCTCAGGAGCCGAAGACACCGTAAGGATAGTCTCCATCCACAGATCCAAGGGTCTGGAATATCCGATAGTCATATTCGCCAATATGGCGAAAAGGTTCAATCTGGAGGACCGGAAGGAAAGCGTGCTTATGGACAGCCGCATAGGCATGGGTGCAGACTATGTGGACCTGAAGGACAGGATCAGATATCCGGGACTTAAGAGGGAGCTTATAAAACAGCACATAAAGGAAGAGGATCTGGCAGAGGAGCTCCGCATACTTTACGTGGCCATGACAAGGGCCAGGGAAAAGCTCATCATGACCGCTGCCATGAAGGATGCCGGGACAAAGCTTGAAAAATATGCGGCTTCTTCCGGACTTCGTGCAAAGGATGGAAGGATACCAAGGGTGCGCCTTCTTAAGGCATCCTCCTTCCTGGAACTGATATTTATGAGCGGAGCAGTCCCTGAGGGAAGTGTGGAGCTTAAGCGTACTGCCCTTCATGAACTGGAGGATATAGAGCTTTCGGAAAGGGCTGACAGGGAAGGCTATTTCAGCCAGCTTTCAGGACTGGATACTAGGGAAGTGCCGGATCCTGACTGCCTTACTGATATAAAGCGGAGCATGAAGGCAGTCTATGCCTATGATGAGGAGACGAGGCTTCGCCCGAAGACTTCGGTATCTGAACTTAAGGAGGGGATCGATCTGGATGATGCGGCCTTTTCCCTGGAGGAGGAGACCGGATCAGGGACTGCCATTTATATGCCGTTTTCCGCCAGGGGAGGAAAGCCCTCCGGAGGATACTCCCTTGGGGATGTTTCTTCTGAGGATACTTCTTCCAAAGATTATTCTCTGGAGAGTCACGCTGCGGCTTCTGTACAAAAGAGTTCCGGAACTTCGGGTACGGATGCAGGAAACTCCTTCCATCGTTTCATGGAGCTGGTGGATATTAAGGGGCTTTTGGATATCAGGGAACTTCTGGTCCCCAGGGAGAACTCGAGGACCCCGGATAATTCAGAGCTTTCCGATTTCGTGGACAGGGAGCTTCGCAGGATAGAGAAGCAGGGCCTCATGGATGAGGAACAGCTTGGCCTTATACGCAGGGAGGATATAGAGGTCTTCCTTGGTACCGATACGGCCCTCTGCATGGCGGAGGCCGCAGAGAGAGGATCCCTTTTCAGGGAGCAGCGCTTTATGGTAAGCTTTCCTGCCAGGGAGCTGGATCCTTCTGCAGCCACTGAGGCACCTCAGCTTCTGCAGGGCATAATCGATGCATATTTTGAAAAGGACGGGGAGCTCATCATACTGGACTATAAGACTGACAGAAGAGTTACGCCGGAGATCCTCAGGGAGAGGTACGGCATGCAGCTTGGGCTCTATAAAAAAGCTCTTGAAAAGCTTACGGCAAAAAAGGTCAGGAGCTGCCTGATATACAGTACCTGGCTTGGCAGTGTTCTGGAACTCTGAGCCTTGATCACGGCCTGGCAGCATGAGGAGCCTTGAACCTGGGCTTTTCCCGGTTAGGGTACTCTGAACTTTTGGTATGGATCTCTGCAAAGATGATCCTGGCTCTTTGGATTGTATGATGTATTATTTAAGGAACATGGGCAGAGTACCTTGTTTTTACCGGTAAAGAATGTTAATATTATAACAAATAAACGTTAAATATTTAACATTTATTTAATGACAGATGATAACCGATCAGCTTTTAACTTACAGGAGGTAATGACAATGAGCAGATTTACTTTACCCAGAGACGTTTATCACGGAGCAGGCTGCCTTTCCGAGCTTAAGAATCTTCCCGGAAAGAAGGCTATCGTAGTTACCGGAGGACACTCCATGAAGGCCACCGGCTTCCTTGACAAGACCATCGCATATCTTCAGGAAGCAGGCATGGAGGTAAAGACCTTTGAGGGAGTTGAGCCCGATCCTTCAGTTGAGACAGTCATGAAGGGCGCAAAGGCCATGCAGGAGTTTGAGCCCGACTGGATCGTAGCCATCGGCGGCGGCTCACCTATAGATGCAGCAAAGGCCATGTGGGTATTCTATGAGTATCCCGATGCAAAGTTTGAGGATCTGATCACACCCTTCAGCTTCCCCACACTTCGTACTAAGGCAAAGTTCTGCGCTATACCTTCAACTTCCGGCACTGCTACAGAGGTAACAGCATTTGCAGTCATCACTGACTATGCAAAGGGCATCAAGTATCCTCTGGCTGACTTCAATATCACACCCGATGTGGCTATAGTAGATTCCGAGATCGCTGAGACCATGCCTCAGGAGCTCTGTGCAAATACCGGTATGGATGCCTTCACTCATGCAACAGAGGCCTTCGTATCCACCCTGCACTGCGAGTATACCGACCCTCTGGCTATCAGAGCCCTTCAGATCATCAACGAGTACCTTGTTAAGTCCTATCATGGCGACAAGGAGGCCCGTGAGAAGATGCATGATGCTCAGTGCCTTGCAGGTATGGCATTCTCCAATGCTCTCCTTGGCATAGTTCATTCCATGGCTCACAAGACAGGAGCTGCATATACCGGCGGACATATCGTTCACGGAGCAGCTAATGCAATGTACCTTCCCAAGGTAATCGCCTACAATGCAAAGGATCCCGAGGCCCTCAAGAGATATGCCATCATCGCCCGTTACATCGGACTTAAGGGCGATACCGATGAGGAACTCAAGGATGCTCTTATCGCAAGGGTAAGAGAGCTGGATAAGGAACTCAACATAGCCCTCTGCATCAAGGATTACAAGGGCGGCATCATCGACGAGAAGGAGTTCCTTGACAAGCTTCCCGAGGTAGCAAAGAATGCAGTAGGAGATGCCTGCACAGGCTCCAATCCCCGTGCAATCACTCCCGAGGTCATGGAGAAGCTCCTCAAGGCATGCTACTATGATGAGGAAGTTGACTTCTAAATCCTGCCGAAGGCAGAACCGAAAAAATCATAAAGCATGATCAGCACTGGAGATATCCATTGAAGAGACATAAATTTGCTGATAAGAGGACCGGCCTCCCCCAGGGGAGCCGGTCCTTTTTGTGTGAACTTAAGGAAAAGGAAGAGCCTGTAAGGCGGCAGTTTATCCTTTGGCGGAATTCAGATGGCAGAATGGGTCATATCTGCCCGGACTTAATCTGGGATCACGGCCATACTGCCGCCGGAGCACAGACAGATAAGCAGCTTTTCGGGTTTTAAAAGGTATTTTTTACGAAAATCTTAAAGGGTGAAATAAAATTTTAAAATCTGATCCTTTTTCTGCCCTGTTATTGCCTTGACAACATAACTTACAGATTAGTAAAATCATATTAAAGTTTAAGGAAAATGTAAGGGGCGGACAAATGAATATGAAAATATTGAGACCAGGCCTTTTTGTCAGGGCCGTAGCCTTTGCTGCGGCTTTATTTTTGTGTGAGACACTGATGATGCCGGGTGCGGTACCGAAGCTTGAGGCTTATGCGGCCTCTGACACCCAGCAGGCAGGCTGGCAGGAGGATGCAGGCGGACGCTGGTACCGCCGGGCAGACGGAAGCTTCTGCAGGAATGGATGGGAGTACATAGATGGAAACATGTACTTCTTTGATGTCAGGGGCTATGTGGTAAGGAACGGATTCGTCGCCGACGGCGGACATATGTATATAGTCGATTCCGAAGGAAGGATGCTTAAGAGCACTCAGCTCAATTTCAACGGAAGCGAGTATGTGATAGATGAAAATGGCTATGCCACCACCGCTGCGATATATTATGAGTCCCTTGGTATGGATCAGGGAAGCAGCCAGAGCACCCAGACAGGGCAGAGCCAGCAGACTTCTCAGGGCTGGAAGGAAGACGGCATAGGAAAGTGGTATGTAAGACCTGACGGCAATTATCCCGTAAGTACCTGGGAAAATATCAATGAGCAGTGGTACTACTTTGATGAGCAGGGCTATATGGTAAAGGACAGGATCATGACCTTCACCGATGGAAGTCTCCGCTACCTGGGAAGTGACGGAAAATGGGTGACATCGACTGAGGTCAGCTATGACGGAGTGGATTATACCGTGGACGCAGCAGGCGTTGCGACGGCCAAGGAGCCTCCCAAGTCTGCAAATGAGCTTGCGGCGGAATCCTATGCGGCCAATATAGTAGCCCAGATAACCAATGCCTCCATGTCAAAGCCCGAGAAGGCCAATGCCATCTATAACTGGCTCAGGGGACATATAACCTATACATCAAGCGGACCCCAGAGCGATGAGGCCTACTCAGCGCTTTACGGCTTCAGACGCAGGAGCGGATGCTGCTATGAATACTATGCCATGGCCCATTACATGCTTGAGGCCGCCGGCATGCCCAATATACCGGTGGTAAGGGCGACGGATCACGGTCATTACTGGAATCTCGTCAACGTGGACGGAGTATGGTATCACTTTGATGCCACTCCCAGAAGGACCGGCGGAAGATGGTGCCTCGTTACCACCGCCTATCTGAGGAGCCATTCCTGGAGCTCACATAATTTTGACGTGGCTGCATATCCTGCAACTCCCTGATGCGGGCAGGATATAAGGACACGCAGATATGCCGAAGCAGTAATATGCGAGGCATCGGGAGAGCTGACATGAGAAAAGATATGATAGTTATAAAAAAGGCCCTGCTGGCTGCTGCAGCGGTGCTGCTGACCATCCATGCAGGAGGCGCTTCCATTGAGGCCTATGCCCATCACGGAGCGACAGGACATCATGGCTATGTATTTTCAGATGATGCAGAGTATGGACCGGGATCCCTCGGAGCCTGGGAGCATGACGGAAGCTGCTGGAGATACAGGGAGCAAGACGGAGGCTATGCCTCAAACTGCTGGAAGCATATAAGGGGAACGGATTACTGCTTTGACGCCGAGGGCCGCATGATGGCGGACTGTCTTGCACAGAAGGACGGAAAGCTCTGCTATCTTGGCGATAAGGGCTGGATGCTGAGAAACAAGGAGATCTGTGTCGGAGGCACATGCTATGTCATCGGGGAGGATGGGACCGCAAGGCCTGCCTCTGAGATCTCGGAGTACGATGAGGCTGCCATGGGCTATGCCAGGGAGCTTATAGGATCCATAGTCAATGATTCTATGACGGAGCAGCAGAAGGCTGATGCCATATATGACCATGTAAGATATATGATGGCCTATACTGCCAACGGCCCCCTTTCAGACTGCGCCTACGGTGCAGCCTATGGCTTCAGGAGGAAGTCCGGCAACTGCTTTGAATATGCGGCTGTATCCCATTATCTTCTGGGAGCGGCAGGTTTTGATGATATCATAGTCGCAAATCATGACAGCGGACACTTCTGGAACCTTGTAAGGACCTCTGAGGGATGGAGGCATTTTGACACCACGCCCTGGGACGGATTTGACAGGCTCTGCCTGAGGGATACGGCCTTCCTGGAGGAAAATTATTGGACGACCTACAGATTTGACAAGGATGCCTATCCGGGCTCCCAGGCATGAGAGGATTGACATATGACGGAAAATACTAAGGCCCCGGGGGATCAGGCCGGATCCGGGAAGCTCCGGATCATAATAAAGCTTTTGATCTTTGCGGCCCTTCTGTTCCTGCTTCAGAGGCTCCTTATGCCGAAGTATACGGGAACGGTCATAGAAGGCAATTTTACCGAGGAGTATTATCGGGATGACACGGCCCATGATCTTATAGTCATCGGCAACTGTGAATCCTATGAAAATATTTCCCCGATGGTGCTTTTTGAGGATTTCGGTATCACCTCTTACATAAGGGGCAATGCCAATCAGCTCATACCTCAGTCCTATTACATACTTAAGGAGACCCTGAGATATGAGACGCCGAAGGCGGTGCTGCTCAATATCCAGGCCATGACGGTGGCAGAACAGAGCACCGAGGAATATAACAGGATGGTATTTGACAGCATGCGCTGGTCAGAGGAGAAGCTGGAGGGGATAAAGGCCTCAAGGCTTTCCGATGAGAAGCTCATAGAGTATATATTTCCAATACTCAGATACAAGGGAAGGATAACGGAGCTGTCCTCAGCTGACTTCAGATACGCCTTCCTTCCAAGGCCCATCCAGAGCTATAACGGCTACTATCTCAGGGCAGACATAAGGCCCTATGATCCTGAGGCCTTTCCCTATGAAAGGCGCAGGGAGGATTATTCATTTTCAGAAAAGAACGTGGATTATCTGAACCGCATAGCGGATCTCTGTGAGGAAAACGGCATAGAGCTGGTGCTTATGAAGGCTCCTTCAGCCTATCCTGTATGGGTGGATCCCTATGAGGAGCAGATAGAAGCCTTTGCAGAGGAGAGAGGTCTCCTTTATCTCAATACCCTTGAGCATGAGGAGATAGGCATAGATCTCAGTACGGATACCTATGACGGAGGGCTTCATCTCAATGTATACGGAGCCGAGAAGGTCTCAAGATGGCTGGGACCGATACTTTCTGAGGAATGCGGACTTCCGGACCACAGGGATGATGAGGAGCTCAGCCGCATATATGCGGAGAAGCTTGCGGCCTATGAGGCTGAGAAGGAGAGCCAGGAGCTTGAATTCGAGGAGCTGGGATATATCAGCAAATACAGAAATGAGGGATAAAAGCTGTCAAAACTATGGCAATAAATGACGGTTTTTGTTATAACTAAAAAAGAAAATACGGATCATTATCCGTGTGGGGAGGAAAATGAAATGAGAACTTTTAAGAAGATAGCTGCAATTGCCCTGGTGGCAGCCCTTTCTCTGGCTTCAGCCATGACAGCCATTGCTGCTGCCAACGAAGAGAAGACAGCCTACAGCTTTACATATGAGAAGCAGCAGGTAATTCCCGGAGAGGCGGCTGACAAGGCTCTTGAGAAGCTTGGAAAGTACAACAGCGAGCATGAGCTTACCAATTGTGCCGACAGCACAGGAAAGGACATGTCCTATAAGTATGATTCCTTCGAGGTCATAACAGGAAAGGTTGACGGCAAGGAGATCATGAAGGAGCTCACCATCATCAAGGATGATGTGGCTACCGAGGAGGGTCTTAAGGTCGGTGACAAGCCTGCGGATGTCAAGAGGCTTTATCCCGGCATCAAGGGAGACCTTGGGCTTTACACCATTACCCTCGGCAATACCAAGCTCATCATCGACTGCGGTCTCAATGATGACAAGGTAGTTGCGATCACCTACAGCTACGCAGCTTCAAAGTAATGGAATACATTTCATACAGCTTTATATTATTTGTGGTAGCAGGGCTTGTACTTTATGCCCTGCTTCCTAAGTTATACGGAAGATATGTGCTCCTTCTCGGAAGTCTGCTCTTTGTCTGGCTCTCCGGCGGAGCCCTGTCTCTGGTATTCCTCTGTGAGGCCATAGCCATAAGCTTTTTCGGAGCCTGGCTCATAGAAAAGGCTGCGGCACCGAGTGTCAGACGGGCGCTGTTTATAGCCGTGCTTATGTTCCTTTTATTCAGCCTTTTCTATTTTAAGTATCAGAACTTCCCGGAATATACGAAGCAGCTGATATATTACCTGAGGGGGATGGAATATGAGCCGGTGCTTACGGAGAGGGAGGCTCCCCTTGGCATATCCTTCTATACCCTCATGCTCATATCCTATGTGGCTGATGTGTACAGGAGGGCCTGCAGGCCGGAGGCTTCCCTTGCGGGCTTTGCCCTTTACGGAAGCTATTTCGGACATATAGTCCAGGGTCCAATGGATGCATATGAAGATGTGGGAAAGCAGCTTTCAAAGGATGGCGGGATCAGGTATCAGGATCTCTGTGACGGAGCCCTGCTCCTTTCCATAGGACTCTTCAAGAAGCTTGTGATCTCCGAAAGGCTCAATATCTTCGTCAATTCAGTCTTTGCAGACCAGTATGCTTGGCACTGGAGCATACTGCTCCTGGGAGCTGCCGCATTTTCACTGCAGCTTTATACGGACTTCTCCGGGTGCATGGATATAGTAAACGGAGTATCCCGCATGTTCGGGATAAGGCTGTCCCTTAACTTCAGACAGCCCTTCTTCTCCCAGAGCATATCAGAGTTCTGGAGACGCTGGCATATCACCCTGGGAGCCTTCTTCAGGAAATATATCTATATACCTCTGGGAGGCAACAGAAAGGGAAGCCTGAGGAAATTCCTCAATACCATGGCAGTCTTTCTGCTGAGCGGGCTCTGGCATGGCGGAAACTGGACCTTTGTCATAGGCACAGGACTGCTGCACTGCGCATACATGGCCCTGGGCATGCTGACAAAGCCCTTTACGGGAAGACTTCTTAAGGCTCTCCATATATCCGATAAGAGCAGGGGACTTCACGTCATAAGGAGCCTCTGGGTATTTGTGCTTGTGACCATAGGTTTTGTGTTTTTCCGCTCAGACACCGTGGCTTCCGCTGTGGATTATCTTGGCGGGATCCTGAGCCTCCAGCAGTCAGCCTATGAGGAGATAAGCCTTTCTTACTTCGGACTTGCGGCAGCGGATATCTGGATCCTGATCCTGGGCCTTGCCGCTTTGTTCCTTTTGTCCCTGGCTTCAGAGATGAAGGAGACAGCGGAGGCCGCAGATGCTTCAAGGCAGGCAGCAAAACAGGATAAAGTTCTTCAGGATAAGCATGAAGATACCGCCGAAGCTTCGGCCTCCGGCGGCAGAAACAGGGCAGCCCTTGCAGGACTTCCCGGGCCCCTTGGCGCTACATGCATTTCCCGTAAAGAAAATGCGGTCCTGCTTCTGCTCCTTATAGTCATCATCTTTGGCTGTTACGGGAGAGGCTATGATGCCTCGGCATTTATCTACGCTAATTTCTGATCAGCCGACCGCTTTCATCAAAGACATATTCCCGGCCTCCGATATTTCGGGGGCCGGTCGTCATTATACCGTTTTCATCAAGATAGTATACGGATCCGCCTTCCGGAAGCCAGCCGATGTGCATGGATCCGTCGGGATCAAAATAATACCAGACATCATTGCCTTTCTCATCCTCGCCATGTTCCCAGCCTGTATGAAGGCTTCCGAAATAATCCCCGTGATAGCTTTTTTTATCTTCCTCAAACCATCCGCTTTGGGCAGTGCCGTCATCATCAAGATAATAAAGGGCTCCGCCTATCCTCTGAAGTCCGGTAAGATCGGTCTTTACCCAGGCAAAGGAAAGAGGGGCCTCGACGGCTGAGGGATCGGTATTGCCAGCCAGGGCAGCTTCAGGGACAAGTCTTGCATATAGTGTTCCTGCTCCGCTGATATCATCTGCGGGATCCTCCTTTTCGGCATCGCTGACTTCAGCATTACCATCTTCAATATCTTCGTCTTCAGAGTCTTCGCTCTCAGGATGGATGTTCATATCCTTAAGGGAGATATCAAGGCTCAGGGAGCCGCTTTCAGAGATATCCACCGGCACAGAGGCAAGAAGCCTGAATCCGGCTGTTTCAGGATCGGAGCCTGCGGCATCCATTTCAGCTGTGCTGCCTGTACCTTCCGCTTCACTTATGCCGGCAGTACTGCCTGTATTTTCTGTTTTGCCAAAATTGCCGGTATCAGCTGCATCTGTCTCAGCATAAACCTCAAGCATAAGCTCAGGCTCATGGACAGCCCTGAGCTCCTCACATACTTCGCCAAGTCCTCCCGTATATATGCTTACAGTCACATTTTCAGTATCCTCTGAGAAACTTCCGATCCCCGTAAGCTCAGTGCTCACAAGGGCTGCAGGAGAGCTCCTGCGGTAGTCACTTATGCCTTCGGGAGGATCGGAAAGTAGGGCAAGATAAAAGTCCTTATCAGTAAATATATCCTGAATGAGAAACTGGAGGGAGCTTATGGCAAAGCGCTGCTCATATATGGAGGAAAGATCCGGCAGGCTGCCCTTTTCGCACATTATTATCGCAGCAGCGGAGTTATCATTCAGCATGGCGCTCATCCCTTCGGCAAAGGCTTCAAATATCTCGCCGTCAGGATACTGGGTCAGATAATTCCAGGATATTATGGGCACATCGGGATCACAGAGCACCGCAGGTGCGGAGTAGCCGTCAAAAACCAGGAAAAGCTCCGGGCTGATACCCTCAGGAAGCTTCAGGGATCTGTCCTTTCCGAAAAGAGCCCACTGCTTTTTATAAAGGCTTATAAGAGCATCAGCGGAGGATATATCCGGCATGCCTGCTGAGGAAAGAGCTTCCTGCTCTCTTATGATCCTTCCGGACAAAGTGTATATCCCGTTCCAGTCGGGCCCGGTCACGGCCTGAAATCCGTTTATGAAGGGTCCGGGGATCATGGACATAAATATAAGGACAGCGATCAGCTTTTTGAGTATTTTGCCTCTTAAAAGGAGATCGGCAGATATCACTCCCGCAAGCAGAAGTACGAGCTCTGTTCCCATATAATATCTGGAGTGACCGGTGGTAAAGCTCCAGAGCAGGGAAGAAAGCACGATGAAAAAGCCGAGAACTCCTAGAAAGCCTGATCCCTGCAGCGAAGCTTTTGCAGAGCAGGTTTCTGAGCCTTCTGTTTTGAGCTTCCCTCTGATAAATGACAGGGCACACACTGCCAGGGCTATCCATCCGGAAAGGAAGGGCAGAGTAAAGGACGGAGGAAGCTCGGTCTTACGGGTCCCGGGATCAAATATCAGCAGGAAGGGCCACAGAAGCTTTTCTGTAAGGCTCTCACCTCCCCAGCGGTCATCCCTGAAATCGATATCAGGAAAATAGGGAGAATCAAAGATAGTATTGAAATATGGAAATACGGGATTCCCGGTCATGATAAGATCATGGATCAGGTAGATTGATACGGGAAGCAGGCCGCAGACCAGAGAAGCTGCAAATATCCCCGGAGAAAGCTCTTTTTGGTACAGGAAGATATAGAGCAGTATCAGCGGTACGACATAGATGATATTGGTCATCTTGCAGGCAAAGAAAAGCCCCTGCAAAAAAGCAAAAAACATGGGCCGCAGAAATCTCTTATGAGAAGTGCTTTCCGGGCCGGAAAAAAGCCCGAAGCCGGAAGGAGATACCGGGATCGGGATAGAGGCCCCGCAGCTATCAGTCTCAAAAGGGGCAGAGGACCCTCCGGGGCGGAGCTCCTTCGGATCATATGCAAGTATAAAAAGGCTCTCTGTCATCAGGACAAGGGAGCTCAGCTCTACCATATAGACTGAAAGCTGCAGGAAAATATCATAGACTCCGACGATGATGAAGGCGGCGAAGGGTATGAGCCTGCGCAGCGAGCTGCGAAGGAAAAGCTCCAGCAGCCTTATGATCTGGACATAGAGGACCAGCACGCAGATAAGGTTCCAGATAGTTCCGAGCCTGTAGCCGAAAAGAAGACGGAAGAAATAAAAGCATCTGTCCGGGAGAGGGAATCCAAAGCCCTGAAAATGTCCGGAAAATACATCCGCTCCTATCATATCCCGGAGCTTTGGCTCCTGCAGCAGTATATGATAATACATCCCGTCTATGCTGGCATCGGGAAAGGCAGCCTTCATAAGGTATATGACCGTTATCAGCGCCATAAAGAAAAACTCCGGTATCAGAGCTGAAGGCCCGGAAGCAGTGCCTGAGTTCCTGTCCTGACCGAAGTACCCGAAGGCCCCTGTCCTGATAAGAAGGACCAGAAGCATGATAAGCAGGATCCCTGCAGAGACAAAGCCGCGGAAGGGAAGCTCAAGGCCTGCATATAAGGCAATAAAGCGGATAAGATCCGCAAGCCACATATAGAAGATATATATAAGCAAAAGGGCAGCGCCCCTGCAGGAAAATACGATCTGCTTCATAAAAAAGGAAGCTCCTTACATAAACCTTTCAAGTCTTTACGAAATACGTAAATCCATTGCGGCTGGCTCCAAAATATGATAAGTATTATTCGACATATATCTGCCCTGCCGTCACATGACAATCATAAACCAAGCGGGGCAGCTTTTCAACAGCGGTGACAGGCTGATATATATCAAAGGGAGGACCATTATCCTTGACTAAGAGAATCCTGCATATACATAGCTTCATGAAGGTACTTGCGGCATCAGCAGCTATTTTGGGAGCGGTATTTTTCGGAGCGGGCATGACAGAGGCCCATGCTTCCACGGCCACCCAGTCCAGCTACATGGCCCTTTCTCCCAGACTCGTCACGGGCCCAGGGGCCCTGGGCTCCATATCCAGTCCCAGGACCGATAACAGGGATATAGAGCAAAAGTTTGAGGGCGGAGAGGTCAGGTTCCTGAGGGCAAGCTTCAATGAAGACGGGACCGAGAGTCAGCAGCTTTCCTCAGTCATCAGGTCTTCGGATGGAAAGGTGATAGTAGTGGACGGAGGAGTGGCTGATGACAGCGAGCATCTCCTTGGCGTCATAAAGGAATTCGGAGGCTATGTGGATGCCTGGCTTATCACCCATCCCCAGGGAGACCATGTGGGAGCCCTCATAGATATACTTACGAATCATCAGGGGGAGATAGATATAAGGGGTATCTACGGAAGGCTTTTTGACCTTTCCTGGTATGCCGAAGCGGACAGCGGCGAGAGCGGGGTGCCCTGGCTCCTTATGGAGCAGCTTGAAAAGGTGCCCGCAGACAGGCTCCACCTGGATATAAAGAGGGGAGATCAGATAGTGCTTTCCGATAAGCTCTTCTTCCGCGTCATGAATGATCCCCTGGATGTCAGGGATGAATATACGGTCAACAACTCCAGTATCATGTATGATGTCTGCCTTGAGGGAAAGCATATCATATATTTGGGAGACATGGGGCCCGCTGCCGGAGACCAGCATATGCAGAGTGGCGTCCTTGACAGGATCACTGCCGATCTGGTGCAGATGAGCCATCATGGACAGAACGGCGTCACACGGGAGTTTTACGAAAAGCTGGCACCTAAGGCCTGCGTATGGCCGGCCCCCGACTGGCTCTACAATGCAAGACCGGAAAATAAAGGCCTGGTGACCTGGATCACGAAACAGTGGATCGAAGAGATGGGGATAAATGAGAACTACTGCACGAAGGACGGGGACGTGATCATAAAGTAAATAATCAAGGCTGCAGCCATGAATGGGCCTGAGGCCTTCTGCCGCACACCGGGCGGCGGAAAGGATCACAGGCTGAGAGCTGCAGTTTTTTTAATTTTTCAAAAAGTTTTAGCAATAATATATATTTATTCTCATGGATTTGTGTTAAAATATTAGCAATAGCGGGCTTCGGCGCAGGAGAGGTTACGTCGTCCGCATATTCTTTTAGGAGGAGTAGTCGATATGTATCAGATTCTTGAAGCTGAAATGCTGGCGGATAAGATATACAAAATGGTAGTCGAAGCACCGTTTGTAGCCAGATCCTGTCAGCCGGGTGAGTTCCTCATCACGAAGCTTGATGATCGTGGAGAGAGGATACCGCTCACGATTTGCGATTTTGACAGGGAAAAGGGAACTGTCACGATCATTTTCCAGGTAGTAGGAGCATCCACCTACCGTATGGCAGAGCTCAAGGCCGGAGATGCCTTTGAGGATGTGGTAGGCCCCCTTGGCAATCCTTCGGATTTCGTAAAGGAGCCCATCGAGGAAGTTAAAAAGAGACGCTACTGCTTCATAGCAGGCGGTGTCGGAGCTGCTCCCGTATACCCCCAGGTAAAGTGGTTCAAGGAGCACGGCATAGACTGTGATGTCATCCTCGGAACAAGGACTAAGACCACCCTCATCATGGAGGAGGAGCTCAAGGAGGTTGCGGCCAACCTTTATGTATGTACTGATGACGGAAGCTACGGACATCCCGGCAATGTTACGGTCATGTTAAAGGAGCTCGTCGAAAATCAGAAGAAGCAGTATGACATAGTAGTTGCCATAGGCCCCATGATCATGATGAAGTTCGTATGTCTGGCAACCAAGGAATACAATATACCTACCATCGTTTCCATGAACCCCATCATGGTAGACGGAACGGGCATGTGCGGAGCCTGCAGGCTTCAGGTAGGCGACGAGACCAAGTTTGCCTGCGTGGACGGACCTGAGTTCGATGGACATCTCATCGACTGGTCCCTTGCCATGAAGCGTATGAACACATATAAGACAGAGGAAGGCAGAGCTATGCTCAAGGCCCAGGAGGGAGATACGCACCACGGCGGATGCGGAAACTGCGGAGGTGACAGATAATGGCTGTTGATGTATTGCATAAGGTGCCTGTAAGGGAACAGGATCCCAAGGTAAGAGCAACCAACTTTGAAGAGGTTTGCTACGGATATAATGAGGAAGAGGCAAGGGCAGAGGCCCAGAGATGCATAGACTGCAAGAAGCCCCAGTGCGTCATCGGCTGCCCCGTAAGCATAGACATCCCCGGATTCATCAGGGAGGTCAAGGCCGGCAACTATGAGGAGGCTGCCAAGGTCATCGGACTTTCATCAGCCCTTCCGGCCATCTGCGGACGTGTATGTCCTCAGGAGACCCAGTGTGAAGGAAAGTGTATAAGAGGCATCAAGGGAGAGCCCGTATCCATCGGTAAGCTGGAGAGATTCGTGGCTGACTGGTCCCATGCCAATAATATAGTTCCTGCCGTAAAGGGAGAGCCCAACGGCAAGAAGGTGGCTGTTGTAGGAGCAGGCCCCGCAGGACTTACCTGTGCAGGAGATCTGGCAAAGCTTGGCTATGATGTGACCATATTCGAGGCCCTTCATCAGCCCGGAGGAGTGCTGGTATACGGCATCCCTGAGTTCCGTCTCCCCAAGGAGAAGGTCGTTGCCAAGGAGGTCGAGCTTGTAAAGAATCTTGGAGTAAAGATCAACTGCAACGTTATCATCGGAAAGTCCATAACCATAGATCAGCTCTTTGAGGAAGAGGGATTTGATGCCGTATTTGTAGGCTCAGGAGCAGGACTTCCCAAGTTCATGGGCATTCCCGGAGAGAACGCCAACGGAGTATTCTCTGCTAACGAGTATCTGACCAGGAACAACCTGATGAAGGCCTTCAAGGACTATGATACACCCATCATGAGGGCAAAGAAGGTAGTCGTTGTCGGCGGCGGCAATGTTGCCATGGATGCTGCACGTACAGCCCTTCGTCTCGGTGCTGAGACCCATATCGTTTACCGTCGTTCAGAGGCTGAGCTTCCTGCCAGAGTGGAGGAGGTCCACCACGCAAAGGAGGAGGGAGTCATCTTTGATCTGCTCCAGAATCCTGTAGAGATACTGACCGATGACAATGATAACGTAAGAGGCATAAAGCTCATCAAGATGGAGCTTGGAGAGCCGGATGCATCGGGAAGAAGAAGACCGGTGGAGATCCCCGGATCAGAGTACGAGATAGAGTGTGATGCAGTCATCATGTCCCTCGGAACCTCTCCTAACCCGCTTATCTCCAACACCACCAAGGGACTGGAGGTCAACAAGCACAGGTGCCTCATCGCTGAGGAGGAGACCGGAAAGACCACCAAGGAAGGCGTATATGCAGGCGGCGATGCCGTTACCGGAGCTGCTACCGTTATCCTTGCCATGGAGGCAGGAAAGAAGGGTGCAAAGGGCATACACGAGTACCTGTCAAATAAATAAGAGTATATAATAGATATGATCAAAGTAAAAAGACAGCTGCTTTAGGGCAGCTGTCTTTTTTGAGTTATAGAACAAAACGTGATGGTAAAAACTCGCTGCAATCAAAGTGCATAAGGCAGCAGATAGATATATTATCCCGGAGGCTTTTTCGATGATATTGACAGGAGCCTTCTGACTCTTATGCTTAGCTGCTTTTCAATAGCGCATAGCTGCTCTGAAAATTCCGGGCCGAGACTGTCATAATACTTCAGGCAGGCTGCTATACCTCCGGTCGTAAGCTCAGGAGAAGTGGTAAAGGCCTGATTGATTCCTGCATTTCCGGTATAAGCTACCAGAGAAAGGATCTCGGAAAAGCGGTTTTCATAAAGATTATAAAAGGAAATTGTATGTATGCAATCATAGAATCAATTCATATTGTTTTGCATTAAAAACAATTTAAAAAATATTTTATTTATTTTGTCCAAAAATATTGACTGTTTTTCCCTTTTTTGTTACATTCTACTAAGAAAATACTTTCGGAAAGTTTTCCTAAATAAGTTTTACCCATTTACCTTAAAAATCAAAAGAACTTAATAAATATTTTTAACAGGAGGAACACTTATGAAAAAGAAAACCATCGTATTGGCATTAGCATCAGCAATGCTGATGGCGGCCCTTGCAGGATGCTCCGGAAGCTCTACAGAGACGGAAGCACCGGCTGAAACTGCGGCAGCTACAGAAGCTGCTCAGGCTGAAGCAGAAGCTGGAGAAGAGGCAGCAGAAGCTGAAGAGGCAGAGGCTGCCGGAGAAGGCATCCAGGGTAAATTCCTGTACATCATCACAGATAACCTTGGTGATATGGGATTCAGAGACAATGGACTTTACGGAGTACAGAATGTTTGCGAGACCTATGGCTGTGAGTATGATGTTATAGAGCTCGGAGCTGATAAGTCCACATATGAGAATGCCTTTGCAGATGCGTGTGACAGTGGAGAGTATACTTATCTTGTTACCTGCTCCAACGGAGGAATGTCAGACCTTGTTATGAAATATGCTCCTGACTATCCGGAGATGAGATTTGTAACCTTCGACGTAGGAGCTACCACAGAGGTTACAGCTGATAACGTCTGTGCTATAAACTATCGTCAGAATGAAGGTGCTTATCTTGCAGGAGTTCTGGCTGCTTCCATAAGTGACACGCAGAAGATCGGTGCTTGGGTATTCAACGAAGTGCCCATAGGACATGACTTTGTAACAGGATATGTGGATGGAGCAAGAGCAGTCAATCCCGATATTGACATAACCGTATCCTACGGAAGCGGTGCGGTTAATATAGGAAAGACTCAGGAAGTTACCGGAACCATGTTTGACTCCGGAATAGATACAGTCTTCAATGTTCAGGGTTCAACCACCTCAGGCGCTGCTACAGCCTGCTATGACAGAGGCGGCCTGGATGCCGGCCTTGCGGTTATAGGCGTTGACTCAGATCAGTATACAGTTTATACGACAACTGATTCCACTCTTAAGGATGCAGCAACTACCATAGTTACTTCAATGCTTAAGGATGTTACATACTCACTTGAATACCTGTTTGCAGGAATAGAGGAAGGAAGCATACAGTGGGGCAATCTTGTATCCTTCGGACTTGCAGAAAAGTCAGTTTGCCTTGCTGACAACGAGCACTTTGAAGAAGTAGTTCCTGCAGAGGTACATGCAGTACTTGATGAGTACACGGAAAAGATAGCTAATGGCGAAATAGAGCCTAAGGGCTTCTTCACAACTTTTGATTCAGACGTAGCCGCATTTGAGGAGTGGAGAGATAACGGCTGATTTAGCTGAAATAATAATGTATGAGGGAGGGTTTCCCTCCCTCTTATTTTACGAAAGGCGATACAAATGGGGACAGAAATCTTAAGGATGGAAAACATTACTAAAATATACAGCAATGGATTTGCCGCAAATAAGAATGTAACGTTTTCCGTTAATTCCGGTGAGATCCATGCCCTTGTTGGGGAGAACGGTGCCGGCAAAACAACTCTGATGAAGATCCTGTTTGGACGGGAGAATTTTCAGGAGGGGCGGATACTCTTAAAGGGGCAGGAAGTACATATCAAGAATTCGCTTGATGCTATTGGCATGGGTATAGGAATGGTACATCAGCATTTCATGCAGATGCCATCCCTTACGGTAGCAGAAAATGTAATATTGGGTATTGAGCCTACGGACAAGTCCGGAGTGATTTTCGATAAGAAAAAAGCCCGTGACATGACCGTAGAGGCTTCGGAAAAATACCAGCTTTATGTTGATCCTGATGCGAAGATAAAGGATCTGAGCGTAGGAATGCGGCAGAAGGTGGAGATACTGAAAGAGCTGATCCGAGGCATAGAGATACTTATACTGGATGAGCCTACTGCGGTACTTACCCCGCAGGAGACGAAGGAGCTTTTTGATCAGCTTAGATTTTTGCGGGATCAGGGCTATGCAATCATTTTTATTTCCCATAAGCTGCAGGAGGTAATGGAACTCTGCGATCAGGTAACAGTTTTGAGAAGGGGCAGGGTTATGGGAACAAGTCATATCTCACAGCTTGACCAGACTACATTGGCAAGGATGGTTGTCGGACGTGATGTAGTTCTCAAGATGGACAGAGGAGAACAGAATCCCAAGGAAAAGGTGGCTGAGATAAAGGATCTGATATACCAGAATCAGGAAGGCCAGCCGGTAGTTAACCATATCAGCTTTTCCATAAGAGCGGGAGAGATCCTTGGCATAGCGGGAGTAGAAGGAAATGGCCAGAGTGAGATAGCTGATATATTGTCTGGAATGAAGACTTTCAAGCATGGAGAAGTAGTTATAAATGGAAAGTCGATAAAGGGGCTTAATGTCAGACAGATAAGAGATCTTGGAGTTTCGGCTATTTCAGAGGACCGACTGAAATATGCCTGCGCTGAGAACCTTTCGATTAGAGATAATATAATGTCTATTTACCTTAATCATAAGGACTTCAACAAGGGTGCGCTGCTTGATATGAAAAAGGTAAATGAATATGTTGAGCAATGCATAAAAGACTATGAAATCAAGTGCGATTCCCCGGATGATCCTGTGCGTCTGCTTTCAGGAGGAAATATACAGAAGGTAGTCGTTGCAAGGGAATTTACCTGTGGAAGCAACCTTATTATAGCAAATCAGCCCACAAGAGGTATAGACGTAGGAACCAGTGAAATGATCCGAAAGACTTTGATCCGCAAAGCAAGACAGGATGATGTTGCTACATTGCTGATCTCTTCAGACCTTAACGAGGTGTTAGAGGTATCGGATCGTTTGCTTGTCATATATAAAGGCAAGTTTGTTGCTCATTTTCTGAAGCCCAGTGAGGTTTCTGAGGAGACCTTGGGAGAATATATGCTGGGTAATCTTCAGATGAGTGAACAGGAAATGGGGGATTACGTATGAATAAGGTACGGAAGATCGAGTCGATCTTTGAATTGGCCCGTATAATTTTAGCTTTAGCCATTGCATATGGATTATCATTATTGTGCCTTATCCTTGTCACAGAGGACCCTTTGGAAGCAGTTTATATGTTTGCAATAGGACCTTTCACATCCATGAGGCGATTTGGACAGGTGGTAGTTAAGTTTATTCCATATGCATTATGTGGAGTAGGTATGTGCTTCATGTATGCAAGTAATCGATTCAGTATGTTCGGTGAGGGTGCATACCTGATGAGCGGATGCTTTGTTGCAGTAGTTGCATTTCTTCTTGAGCCCTTCAATCTTCCGCTTTTGGTGATGCTTCCCATACTGCTTATAGTCGGAGGATTTTTCGGAGGACTGATCGGATTTACACCTGCTGCACTTGGAGCAAAACTGAAGCTTAACGAGCTGGTTACTTCAACGATGCTGAACTATGTATGTCTGTATTTCTCGCTTTGGATACTGAAGGTATATCTTGCAGATCCGGACATAACATTCTTTGCATCAAGGCTGCTCCCTGATAATGTCAGACTTCCGCAGATATTAGACAGATCTACGATCCATGCCGGATTGTTTATAGCCCCTATATTTATAGTTATAGCGGTTATAATCTTTTTCAGGACCAGACTGGGATTCAGTATAAGGATATGCGGATCCAACAGGGACTTTGCTAAATTCTCAGGCATAAATTATTACAAGAGTATCATATGGGCTCATACCATAGGCGGTGTCCTTGTTGGCATCGGAGCATGTGTGGATCTTCTTGGAATATATGACAGATACCTCTGGAATGAGATAACTAATTATGGCTTCTATGGCCTTGTTTCAGCGGTGCTTGCCAGAAAGAATCCGATATTTGCACCTTTGGGAGCTTTCCTGCTTGCATATATGCACACGGGTGCAAGTATCCTGAATTATACAAGTGAAGTTCCTATAGAGTTCGTACAGATCATGCAGGCGCTTCTGATACTGCTTATATCTGCACAGACTTTCCTTAGGAAGACTAAGAATAAGCTTATATTCAAGGATAGTCAGGACGCAATTATGAAGGAGGGAAAAACGGCATGACAGAGGTTGCTACCTTTTTATTTTCTGCTATCAGAGTCTCGACACCCTTGGTTTATGCTGCTATAGCAGCAGTGATCACACAGCAAGCAGGGCTGCTGAACATGGCGGTAGAAAGTATGATGCTGTCAGCTGCTTTGGCCGGAGTAATGATAAGCGGAGCGACTCAAAGTGCCTTGCTGGGTGTTTTGGGAGGAGTATTTTTTGCAGTGCTCATAGCCATGGTGATCTGGTATTCTGCATTTATAATGAAGTGTGATCTCTATCTGGTATCTATTTCAATGAATGCTGGACTTGTAGGCGGCACGGTTTTCGTAATGTATCTTGCCACCAAGCAGAAGGCAAATACCATAGGCTATATAATGAGCAAGACCGTAGGAAAGCTTGATATCCCCATACTTAAGGATATTCCGTTTTTCGGTGAGATACTTTCAGGACAGAATATCATGACATATGTGGCAGTCATAGCTGTAGCAGTGACATGGTTCCTGATCTATAAGACAAAGCTTGGTCTGAGGATAAGATCCGTTGGAGAAAATCCGAGTGCAGCTGAGTCTGTAGGAATAAATCCTGTTAAACTTTATGGCATATCTTTCGCACTTTCAGGCGTAATGGCAGGCCTTGGCGGTGTGTATATGTCCATGGGACTTATGAGCTATTTTGCAAGGGATATGGTTGCCGGACGTGGAATGATAGGTGTATCGGCGATGAATGTGGCTAATGCCTCTCCCGCAGGATCTGCATTATTTGCAATGCTGTTCGGTGTATCTGATACCATAGCTAACTATATGCAGATAATCGGAATCCAGCCTCAGCTTATAGCCGCATTCCCTTATGCGGCTACCATAGTGCTTATGGCTATACTTGCTTATGTTCAGCATCGCAGGTATCAGAAGTATCTTGCCAAAAAGCTTAGCCAGAGTGGATTTGAGATTTGATGATGGAATACAATTAACGGCATATAAGGAGACAGCATATGAAAAAGATCCCTATCATCTTTGACTGTGACCCCGGACATGATGATGCTATTGCTCTTGTCATGGCACTTGCCCGGGAGGATTGGGATATAAAAGCTATCACTACAGTTGGCGGTAATAATACTATTAAAAATGTTACTGAAAATGCTCTGAGAATACTGGAAGTTACCGGGCGCACTGATATCCCCGTGGCTTCCGGTATGGAAGGCCCCTTCCTAAAAGAACTTGTTCAGACGGGAAAGTTTCATGGGAAAAGCGGGATGGATGGACATCATCTGCCTGACCCCGTAACAAAAGCTGCAAGTGATGATGCGGTTGGCCTGATGGCAAAGATACTTGAGGAAAGTGATGAACCTGTAACTCTTATTATCACAGGAGTTTTTACAAATGTTGCGGTGCTGCTGCTTGCATATCCTCATTTGAAGAGTAAGATATCAAAAATATCTATCATGGGAGGCAGCTATTACAGAGGCAACTGGTCACCGATAGCAGAGTTTAATGTATGGGCAGACCCTGAAGCTGCAGATGTGGTAATGCGTGCAGGGATCCCCTTTGATATGTATGGCCTTGATGTTACTCACCAGGCATATTTAAAAAGAGAAGAATATGCTGAACTGAGAACATATAATAATCCGGTGGCGGATTTTATAGCAGATCTGTTTGACTTCTTTTCAAAGAGCTGTATAGAGGACAGAGGTCATCCGGGCTGCCTTGTCCATGATGCCTGCGCGGTAGCAGGACTGATAGATCCTTCTTTGTTCAGGTATATAGATACACATGTTCAGATGGATATGGATGGAGATATAACTCGTGGTGGATGTGTGGTTGAACTAAGACCTAAAGGATGGCCCAGGGATGACGAAGTGAACTCAAAGGTTGCAGTATGGGTCGATAGAATCGGATTCATGAAATTGCTTCTCGATTCCTGTGCATACTTCGGCAAAAAGGAGGTATGACATGAAGAAAAGGGTATTTATAGACTGCCATACTGATATGCAGGATATTCCGGCTATCAAATTGATAAGACGGATCCCTGATCTTGAAATATGCGGCATATCGTCATGTTATGACCCTTATAGATCTGGAACAGAAGAGAAGATCTCAGAAGGATTTCTTAAGTCTTCAGGGTTTGAGGGAAAGATATCTGAAGGAGCAAGATCCCCGATCATTCCGAGAAGAGGATGCAATGGAGGTCCGGGAGGACATTCAGAGTATTATTGCAGACCTCAGGATGGATATGCATGGGAGCAGATGTTTGAACAGGCTATAAAGGACAATGAAGATTCTGGAATCACCATGCTCCTGCTTGGACCTGCTACAAATCTGGCAATTGCCATACTCAGGTATCCTGCGATCAAAAGCAGAATAGATCATATTATAATGGCTGGAGGAAGCTTTGGGTTTGGTGATGTAGCTCCTTATTCTGAGCGAAATGTATATGATGATGCTTATGCCTGCAAGATATTGCTTCATTCAGGAATACCTATGACTATGATAGGCCTGAGTGCTGCAACTGATGCAGCTTTGAGCAGAGATGAGATGAAGACGGCAGTACGCTGCCTTGTAGGAGAAAAGAAGTCTGAGAGTTGTCTTGAGGATATGTCTCTTCGCTGTCTTGGCGGAAAATATATTGTTCCCTCTCTGGCAGCAGCAGCGTGGATGATGGATCCTGAAGTTGCTGTAATGGATAATTTCCATGTGGATGTTGAGACTAATGGAACAGAGATGTATGGCAGGACAGTAATAGAATGGAGACATTATCTTCACGAGCCTGAAGAGACAAGAGTTGCAGTAAGTATTAAGAAGGATAAGCTTCTTGATATAGTAAAATAACAAAAGAGCTATTTGTCGGCAGGTGCCGATAAATAGCTCTTATTTTTTCTTACAGATCTGAAGCAGATATTCCAAAAAAGAAGATATCAGAGGATCGTCTTTTTTCCTTTTTAAGCATATAAAGCAAAGGGCGGCATAACTTTTATCTTTCTTGGGGACCGCTGCTACATGAAAGTGCTTTCCGTAGGATACGGGACCGATCAGATAACCACGGCCATTTCTAACCATATCCATGATATCATTCATGCTGTTTGAACGATATGCTCTGGTTATGGGAAGATCATGGTCTATACAATCCTGAGTCATGTTGATATCAAGACGTGAGCCTTCCGGACCGCTTACAAATGCATAGTCTTTCAAATCTTCGTAATCCAGTTCGCTGCAGCTTCCTTTGGGATCTTTAGGAGAAAGAAGAAAACATGTCCGTTCATTTATAAGTTCTTGCCAGAAGTACATATGCATATCGGTGATCACATTGGAAGGTGGAAGGCGTTCAAGGGCAACATCTATAGTACCATCATTCAGATCATCAAAAATTTTTTGCGTAAAGTCAGAGATATAAGTAACATCTGCTTCCGGGTGTCCATCGAAAAAACTGATGATAGGCTCGAGAAGATCATTGGAATATACGCGGGGACCTAACCCGATCTTCAGTTTTAATTTTTTCTTCAAACAAAGCTCCATATCATTTTTAAGACTGTCCCATTCTTTCTTGATCTTCTGAGCATGAAGAAGAAATACACGTCCGCTTTCAGTCAGGAATACACCTTCGGTCATCCTCTCGAAAAGTCTTACTCCAAGTTCATTTTCAAGACTTGATATCTGCAAAGAAAGAGCAGGCTGAGATATAAAGAGTGCCTCTGCAGCCTTTGAGAAGCTTTTCTGTTTTTCTAATTCCAGAAAATATTCTATTTGTATAAATTTCATAATATTTCTCCGGCTATTAGCTTTGCTTATAGCGAAATTATACTTATAAATTGTACATCTAACAAGAGCAATAATAAAATATATATATAAGTGCACTTAATATTATATGTAGGAGGTAGGTATGACAAATTCAGGAAATTTCGGTTCTAAACCTAAGGTTGGGATAAAAGCTTATCTGGCTCTCATTTTTATTATAATTTTCTTTTCCGGAGCCATGAGTGAGCTTAGTAAAATGAGCGACAATCTTTCGTGGCTCAAGGCATTTGACTTTATTACTTTGTGTGGATCATTTGGAAATCTTGGCACTCTTGAAGAGGGCTGCGGAACACTTGCAGGAAATTTCCAGGGTATGGACGGAACTGGTGCAAGACAGGCGTTTCTCGTTGCAGTAGGACTCATACCTGCAATAATGCTGGCCCTTGGAACGATAAAGGTTGCGGAAAATCTTGGGGCGCTTGATGCCGCTGGAAAGCTTCTGACTCCGATATTAAGGCCGTTTATGGGAGTTCCAGGAGAGGCAGCAATATCTCTTGTAGGAAGCCTTCAGTCAACTGACGCAGGTCCCATAACCTCGCATGATATGTTTAACAGTGGTGTGCTGACAGAAAAAGAGCTGATGATACTGACAGCATTTTTCTATTCTGGCGGAGGACTTCTTGTAAATTACTTTGCTCTTGGGGGAGCATTAGTAGCATTTCTTGAGATCCCCATAATGATACCGCTTGTAGTTATACTGGTTTCAAAATATGCCGGTTCGGCTCTGGTAAGATTCCTTGTAGGCAGAGTCATCAAGCTTGACTGAGATTATACCGGAGGAAATGAATAATGGAAAATAAACAGACTACAAATACCAATGTTATAACTTCATTCTGCAGTGCAGCATATAATGGACTTATGATTGCCGTGAAGAGCATGATGCCTGCGCTGATCATGGCATATGTTATTATGCTGTTTTTGAATATAACCAATTTAATGTCGGTCATAGAGATAGTATTCAGACCGCTTATGGCTATATTTGGCCTTCCCGGGGCTGCTGTGCCGGTACTTGTAATGGCATATCTTACATCCAGTGGTGCTGTTGGCATTGCTGTAAGTCTTTTCCTTGCCGGATCAATAACACCGGATCAGGCGGCGATACTGCTTGTTGGAATATTCTGCCTGGATTCAACAATACAGTATATTGGAAGAGTCCTTGGTACATCAGGGGTAAGAAGCAAATTCTATCCTCTATTCATGCTTGTAAATGTATTTAACGCGGTAGTGGGAATGCTGATAATGAGGCTGATACTCGCATTTATCTGATATAGGCTAAGGAGATTCAATAATATGAAACTTGATTTTATGATGGCTGCAAAGCAGTTGGAAGAGGAGATGATAGAAAACCGCAGAAAGATACATTCTTTTGGCGGAACAGGATTTGATATAAAGCCTACAATGGATCTTGTAGTATCTAAATTAAAAGAATATGGTTATGAACCAAAGGTTGTGGCAAAGGCAGGTGTGGTATGTACTGCAGGATCTGGTAAACCCGTGATCATGCTAAGAGCTGATATGGATGCCCTGCCCATGAATGAAGAAACAGGACTTCCCTTTGCATGTAAGAACGGTACGGCACATACCTGCGGTCATGATGCACATACTACAATGCTTTTGGCTGCTGCCAAACTTATAAAGGAAAATGAAAAGGAGCTCAAAGGGACTGTAAAGTTTATCTTTCAGCCGGCAGAGGAAACCGGTGATGGAGCCATAGCTATGGTTGAAGCAGGAGTACTTGAGGATCCTAAAGTGGATGCAGCTTTTTCCATGCATAATATTGTAGGGAGTGAATGCCCTGGGATGCCGACAGGATCATTAAGGTTTACTCCGGGACCTACATATACTTCAAACGATGCTTATGAGATCACGATCAAGGGACATGGCTGTCATGGCGCAAAGCCTGAGGAGGGTGTAGATGCCATAACAATAGGAGCAAACATAGTTGCAGGACTTCATGAGATAATAGCCATGGAGAAGATGCCTAAAGAATGTGCTGTCATGACGCTGGGACAATTCATTTCAGGTGATGCACCTAATGTGATTCCAGAGACGGCTGTGCTGAGAGGAACTATAAGGACTTACGATGAGAAAGTAAGAGAACAGCTTAAAAAAAGGCTTGTTGAGGTGTCGGAAGGTGTTGCAAAGACATACAGGGGATCTGCTTCCGTAAGATTTATATATGAGATACCCAGCGTGTATAGCGACCTTAAGATGTCCGAGGATATAAAGAAGTATTATTTGGAGATAATGCCTGAAGACAGGCTGTTTTATACTGCTCCCTCCATGGCCTCTGAAGATTTTTCTCAGTATTCTATGAGGGTACCTTCTGTAATGGTTGGATTAAGTCTTGGATGCCCTGAGGAGGGATTCTTTTATGGCGGACATCATCCGAAGATGACTGTCAATGAGGAAGGGCTTTATATCGGTGCAGCCTTATATGCACAGGTTGCATACAGATGGCTTGAAGATCATCAAGATATTAAGTAAAAGAGTTTTTAAATATAAGTGGATAAATAAAGGATAATAACTGAAAAAACTTCTGCCGATGGACATTGCAAAAGCAGCAGTCCAAGGCAGAAGTTTTTGTATTATAATTTTTCGCCGACAAAATATGTGATAAAATTTATTGAGAAATAAGATAGTGCTTTTTAAAAAATGTTCAGCTTTTACTCCGCATTGAACACATACTTATCCATGCGGTGAAAGGCTTCTTTTACTCTTTCGAGAGGCAGCGCAAGGTTGATGCGGATATGGCAGGGGCCGTGGAACATCCTGCCGTCCTGCCAGGCGACACCCACATCCCAGCCGGCCTTTTCTACTTCATCTATGGTCTTGCCATGCTTCTCACACCACTTTGTGCAGTCTATGAAGAGCATATAGGTGCCCTGCGGCCTTGAGACCTCTACTCCGTCAAAGTGCTCTCTGATATACTCGCAGGCAAAGTCTATATTGCCGCTCAGTACCTGATTGAGCTCATCTGTCCATTCATGCCCCTCGGGACCATAGGCGCCGATGAGGGCATACATGGAGAGCAGGTTCATGCTGTTATAGTGGGAGAGGGAGGACTCCTTATCCACCCTGTCCTTTAATCTTTTGTTGTAGATGATATGGTAGCTGCCTATGAGTCCTGCAAGGCTGAAGGTCTTGGAGGGAGCATAGAGGGCCACGGTCCTCATCTTTGCATCCTCGGATACGGACTGTGTGGGGATATGCTTGTAGCCGGGGCTTATGATATCGGACCAGATCTCATCGGATACCACATAGACATCATATTTCTTATAAAGCTCCATGGCCTTTTCTATCTCCCACTTTTCCCATACCCTTCCGCAGGGATTGTGAGGGGAGCAGAAGATGGCTGCATGGATCTTTTCGGTCTTAAGCTTCTCCTCCATATCCTCGAAGTTCATCCTCCATATGCCATGATCATCGAGATACAGGTCACTGTGGACTATATTGTAGCCGTTGTTTTTAAGGCTGCTTGTGAAACCGATATAAGTGGGACTGTGCACCAGCACCTTGTCGCCTCTTGAGCACATCACGTTGAGGGCGGAGATAACTCCTCCGAGGACGCCGTTTTCATAACCGATATTTTCCTTTGAAAGGCCGGTGACGGCGTTTCTCTTTGACTGCCAGTCTATGACGGCATCATAGTATTCATCTCTGGGTGAGAAGTAGCCGAAGTGGGGCTCCTTTATGCGTGCCTCCATGGCTTCTGTGATGGTGTGAAGGGTGGGGAAATTCATATCGGCTACCCACATGGGTATGGCGTCGAAGCCCTCTTTGGGAGCTCCGGGAGCGCTGCCTCCCTTTCCGAGGCTGTCATAGGCAGAGGCATCCTGGCCCTGTCTGTGCATGATGGTGGTAAAATCGTATTTCATTATAGAACCTTATCCGTCTCAGAACTTTATATATTAGAAGAAATATAAAGCTCTTCTTGAGGAAATATCCCTTTCTTCCGGATCCCCGGATGATTTCTGATGAGAAAATTATAAACCAGATATATTTGCCTTAGCAATAAAAACAATCACTTTATCCTTGTTCATGATCAGAAATTTTTGGCGAAGAGCCGCAGGATCATGCAAAACCGGAGATTTTACAGGACTTTGCAGAAGCTTTACATAAAGCTGAGGGAATATTTTACGGAGCCATACCTATAATATTCATGTAACAAAAATTACAGAAACAGGGGAAATATGAAATAACATTTTCATAAACAGTTTTCGCTGCTATGTGAGAAAGGGTATGACATGAAGGCTGCAGGAACTGCAAAAGATGGAAGCTTTGAAAACCGCATAGAGGACAGAAGCTTTGAAAGCTGCATAAGAGACAGGAGCAGCAGTCTGAGCCCTTCCCAGTCCAGGCTTCTTGAGAGCATACTTAACAGCAAGGAAGAGACCGCTGTCATGTCCGTAAGGGAGATAGCAGAGAGAAATGAAGTTTCCGCGGCTACGGTCTCAAGATTTGCAAGGCAGCTTGGTTTTTCCTCTTTTTCGGAGTTTCAGGATGTGCTTCGAAAGGACATGCTCAG
Source organism: uncultured Lachnospiraceae bacterium (assembly GCA_944382125.1). GTDB lineage: Bacteria > Bacillota > Clostridia > Lachnospirales > Lachnospiraceae > Avilachnospira. Next base: position 78,565 of record CALWMV010000001.1, on the reverse strand, counting down.
GCGCATAGACACGGTGGATAAGATGAGGCATACCGCAGTTATCGAGACCGCCTCAGGCTTTGTTGGTAATGCCGTAAAGCGGGATGCCGGTACTATGGAAGAAGAAGCAGCTGAGCTAAGCGAGCAGCTTATCCTTGATGCAGCGGAGAAGATATGCAAAGCCTCCTGCGTTTATGTGGCCGGGCTTGGCAGTGCCAGATCCCTTGCGGAGTTTCTGTGCTACAGATTCAGCTGGATGGGCATAAGGAACCGGAAGCTTACGACAGGCGGAAGCGAATTTATGGAGAGGCTGGTATTTCTCGGCAAAAGGGACCTTCTTATAAGCATAGGCTTCAGAAAGACCTACCCGGAGATAGAGATAGCGATAGATCATGCCGTGGAAAAGGAAGCGGGCATCATAGGCATGGCGGAAAGCCCCACATCCTATATATCAAGGAAATCAGAGATACTGATACCTGTAAGGAGAGGACCTCAGGGAGAATGGAATTCCCTGGCTTATCCGATGTCCGTATGCAATATCCTGGTCAGGCAGGTGCTTGAAAAACGTAAAGATAAGGCCATACGCACAGCAGGCGAGCTTGAGAAGCTTAATAAACGGCTTGGCAGGAGGCCTGATGCGCAGGGCTGAATCGAATAGATAGAAAATGAAAGATAAAGAAAAGATCAGAATGGAGGAGAAAAAGATGAAAAGAGGGATCTATGTAAAGGCAGCGGCAGCAGCATTGTCAGTGCTCATGCTTGCAGGCTGCGGAGCATCTGCAGAGACTGAGACCACTGCAGCACAGACAGCAGCAGAGACTGAGGCAGCTCAGACTGAAGAGGCAGCTTCGTCGGAGACCGCAGGAGAGGAGGCTGCTTCAGAGGACAAGGAGCTTTCAGGGGAGCTTACCATCTATACCTCAGTTCCTCAGGATATGGCAGACACCTTCCAGAGGGCTTTCCAGGAGAAGTATCCGGATATCACTGTCAATGTATACAGGGCTACCAGCGGTGAGGTCCTTACAAAGATGAAGACCGAGAAGGAAGCAGGACAGATGAGCAGCGATGTTGTATGGGTTGCTGACTTTTCTTCTGCGGACAGTTTGAAGGACGTAGACCTGCTTGCAAAGTATGAGTCGCCCGAGGGAGAGTTTATAGCTGATGAACTCAAGGATGCGGAAGGCTATTACTACGGATCGAGGGTCATAAATATGGTGCTGGCTTATAATACTCAGATAGAGGCTCCAAGCTCATGGAATGATCTCAATTCGCCTGAGCTTTCCGGAAAGGCCGGAGTGCCCAGCTCCAGCAGCGGATCAGCTTTCCAGTTCATAGGCACTATGGTATCCAATCCCGATTTCGGATGGAAGTATTTTGAGGATTTCAAGGCCAATGGCGGCATGCAATTCAAGGCCAATAATGATGTGCTTCAGCGTATAGCAAGCGGTGAGATCCTCGCAGGTGCAGTCCTTGACTATATGGTAACTGATATGAAGAACCAGGGATCCCCCGTGGATTTTGTGATACCTGAGGAAGGAGCCATAGCAGTCGCTTCACCCATAGCTCTGGTCAATGGCTGCTCCAATGAGGACAATGCAAAGGCATTCATAGACTATGTGCTTTCAGAGGAGGGACAGGAGCTCCTGGCTTCTCTCAATACCACACCTGCAAGAAGCGGCATCGAGGTGCCCGAGGGAGTCCTTTCCCTTGATACCCTTAAGCTTATGCCCTCTGACATGACATATATCTCTGAGAATTCAGCAGAGATCAAGGATCAGTTCAACCAGCTTTTCGGAGAATGATCCCAAGATCATAAGATATAACGGTAGAAAAAATGAACAGGACAAACAAAGGTATGGTACTGCTGGCGGCTCTGCTGCTGGCAGTACTTATAGGATATCCGGTATTTATCATAATAATCAGGAGCTTCACCCTTGACGGGGCATTGAGCCTTGAAAATTATAAAGAGGCTTTTTTTGACAGCAGCAATTATAAGGCTCTTATGCACAGCCTTATAGTTTCCGCTTCGTCCACTGTGCTTGCCACCATCATAGGCTGCGGAGCCGCCTATTTTACCGTCCGCACAGACATGGCATTCAAAAAGCTGGTACACAGTCTCTTTCTTTTTAACTTTTTCATTCCTCCCTTTATCATGGCCATGGCCTGGAGACAGATACTTGGACCTGTAGGCACTGTCAATAAGCTTTATCAGGCATTGACCGGATCCACGGATACGATAATCAATATATACGGACAGGGCGGGATAATACTTGTATTTACCCTGAGCAGCTCTGCAATGGTATATATGGTCATGAGGAGCAATTTTGAAAAGATCCAGTCCTCCCTTGAAGAAGCTGCCGTCATAACAGGAGCTTCTCCTTTTCAGATATTTAAGGACATAGTCATGCCGGTGCTGAAGCCTTCCATCTTCTCGGCAATGATACTGGTATTCGTTGCAAATATGTCCAATTACGGAGTCCCTTCCGTGCTGGGCTTCCATGTTTCGTACTACACCCTTACGACCAGGATCAGACAGGTGCTGGAGGATTTCTCGATGGCAAATAACATGGAGGTAGCTGCATCCCTTTCCACTGTCCTTGTCATCATTACGGTACTGACCCTGACTGCAAAGGACAGGATGCTCAAGGGAAAGGAATTTACCCTTATAACCGGTAAGTCCGAGAAGGCAGCACCGAATGAGCTTGGAAGATGGAGGATCCCCATGGGGATAGTTTGGAGCCTTTATGGCATGGCCATAAGCTTCTGCCCCATACTCTCCATCCTTGCCACCTCACTTACAAAGGCCTACGGACTTCCCTTCAGCATCGAGAATTTCAGCCTTAAAAATTATGCTACGGTACTCAATATGCCTCTCTTCCAGAGAGCCATGCAGAACAGCCTGTTCCTTGCCTTTACTGCTGCCTTCATATCGGTTGCCATAGGCTTCCTGGTGGCCTATCTCTGCGTCATGGCGAGATCAAAGGCCAGCGGTATCCTGGAGTTCGTGATCTCTATGCCTGCAGCCATCCCTGGCACCGTCATGGCTATAGCCATCATCCTTGCCTGGCTGAGGCCCATCCCCGTGCTTGGGTTCAGTATCTATAACACCATATGGATCATATTGATAGCCTATGTGGCGAACTATACTACCCAGGCCTTCAGGACCATCTCAGGAAGCATGTATCAGATAAACCGTTCGCTGGAGGAAGCGGCGGTGATCTCGGGAGCTGAGCTTCCGAAGATAATGACCAGTATAGTGATACCTCTGATAAAAGAAAGCATAGGTACTTCCTGGTTCCTGATCTTCATTCCCTGCCTGAGAGAGCTGACTCTTTCCATCTTTCTCTGGTCTTCGGGCAACGAGACCCTGGCCACGGCCATATTTACCCTGCAGGATGCGGGCAATTATACTGCCTCATGTGCCTTAAGCGTACTGATCATAGCCATGATCGCCGCGGTTAATATATTTGTGGGCAAGGTATTTCATATAAAAGGAACAGTCGGATAAGGAGAAGTTAAGGCATGTCATATATAGAGCTTAAAAATATCAGCAAAAGCTTCGGAGAAAAGGAAGTAATAAAAAATTTTGACCTGAGCATAGACAGGGGAGAATTCATCTCTCTTCTGGGACCCTCCGGCTGCGGAAAGACCACTCTGCTCCGTATGGTCGCTGGCTTTATAGATCCTACGGAGGGTGAGATAATAATAGACGGGAAGACGGTATTTTCATCTGAGAAAAATATCTATGTCAAAACCGGAAAGCGCAACCTCGGCATGGTCTTCCAGTCCTATGCCGTATGGCCCCATATGACCGTATATGAAAATGTGGCCTATCCCCTTAAGATAAAGAAGCTTCCTAATGAGGAACAGAGGGAAAGGACCATGGCCATACTTCGGCAGGTAGGGCTTGAAAACAGGGAAAAGGACTATCCCTGGTCCCTTTCAGGAGGACAGCAGCAGAGAGTAGCCCTTGCGAGGGGCCTTGTCATGGAGCCCTCGGTGCTGCTTCTTGACGAGCCTCTTTCCAATCTGGATGTGCAGCTTCGTCAGAAGATGAAGGAAGAGATCATGGATATACAGAAGAGGACAGGGGTGACCGTCATCTATGTGACCCATGACCAGAGCGAGGCTCTGCAGATGTCGGACAGGATAGTAGTGCTCAGTAACGGCAATACAGAGCAGATAGGGACTCCAGAGGAGATATATCATCAGCCCAGGACTATATTTACCGCAAACTTTGTTGGCAGGATGAATTTTATCCGAAAAGATGGAAGGACCATAGGCATACGTCCCGAATATATATCAGTGATAAGGCCTGGAGATACGGAAGCGAAGCCCGGATCCCACAGCATAAAGGGAAATCTCGGAAGATACATATTTGAAGGAAGCAGGAACGAATACTTCTTTGACACTGAAAAGGGAGAGATAAGCGTGGAGACTCCCAATGCTTTGCCTTTGTCAGTGGGTGAGGATGCCCTGCTCAGCTGGGACAGACAGGTGGATTTTGAGGAGGAAATGCATGAAGTGGATGCTTAAGACACCCAGAGGGAAGGATCTTCGGGAAGGGCTGGAGCTTGCAAAAGAGGCAGGCTATGACGGAGCCGAGATCCAGATCTATGATGCCCCCGGAGGAGAGGCCTGGGAAAAGCTCGTAAGGAATGAGGCAGAAAGGCTCGGCCTTCTGATATCGGTCCATGCTCCAAGCGGCGACATCAATCTGAGCTCCAGCAATTCAGGCATAAGAAGGGAATCCATTTCGCAGGTCCTGGATACCATCAGATCCGCGGCAGCGGTAGGAGCCATGTCCGTCACCGTCCATCCCGGAAGGCTTTCATCCATGAGGGAAAACAGGGAAAGGCAGCTTTCCTGGATGCAGGAGGCCTGCGGCATAATCTCGGATCTAGCAGGGGAATTCAGAATAAATGTGGGCTTTGAAAATATGGAGCAGAGGGCAAAGGAGGTCTATACCTCCATCAGGCTGCTGGATAAGCTTATAGGGGAAAGAAACAGCTATACTGGCATGACCTTGGACCTTGCCCATCTTTTTACCGTGGATCCGGATATGGATATTACAGGCCTCAGATCCAGGATCATGAACGTGCACATAAGTCAGTATGTAAAGGGCTCTCCCCATCACAGCCTAATGGATCCGGAGGGTGAGCTTTCCGTAAGCGGATGCCTGAGGATGCTTATGGATCATGGTTATGACGGCACCGTGGCAGTCGAAGCCAAGGATGATCTTGGACTTTCTGCAGCGAGGGCCAATCTTGAGATATTGAAGGCCTCGTGGAGAGAAGTCAGAGGAGCAGGAGGCTGATATGGAACTCTATATAGCGGGAGGCTGCAGAGAGCATGGATGCAACTGCTTTCTGATAAGGGGAAGCAGGTATTACCTTTTGCTTGACTGCGGAGAAGGCCTTGGAAATACTCCGCAGCTGCCCAGTCTCCTCAAAGAGGACATAGAGAAGATAAGATATATATTTCTAAGCCACAGCCACAGGGATCATGTGGGGGCTCTAAGCTGGCTTTTCAGACAGGGGTTTTCCGGCAGGATATATGCTTCGGCTCCGACACTGGATGTGATCAGAAACAGGGATGGTCTGGCTTTGCAGAATGCAGCGGATATAACGGCTATGGAGGACTCCTGCGGGGAGATACGGATAGATGAGGGGCTTTATGTTAGCTTCGGAAGGAGCGGACACTGCAGAGGGGCCCTCTGGTATCAGTTCAGCTTTGAAGATAAGAGGATATTCTTTTCCGGTGATTACAAAGGAGAGTCTTCCTGTTATCCCTGGGATACACCGAAGGACATATATGCTGATGCTGCAATCATTGACTGTGCCTATGGGACTGAGATCATGGATCCCGCAGAACAGCTAAGGGCTCTCAGAAAGCTTATGGCTGAGTGCCTTAGGGAGGGGAGGCAGCTTCTGCTTCCTGCTCCTTATAATGGAAGGGGAGCGGAGCTCAAGCTGATCGCAGACGAGATGCTCAGGAAGATGGGCATTGGAAGCAGAACATATGACGACATGAAAAAGGATCACTTCGGGATAATGGTATTGCCGGATCCCCAGCTTAAGAAGAAGGAAAGCAGAAGACTTTCGGAGTATGTCCTTTCTCATGGGGGGAAGGTAGTATTTACTGGACATGTATACGAGGATACAGAGGCCTTCAGACTCCTGAAAGAAGGAAGGGCAGAGATGCTGAGGTATCCGGTACATCCTGATGCCAGGGAGGCCCTTAAGCTATGTGCTGCAAATGATTTCAGAAAGGTGGTGTTCAATCACTGCCAGAAGGAGATCAGGCCGGAGGACTGTCTGCCTGCAGCTAAAGAGCTCATGAAGGAAATGGGAAGGGATGAGAATGAGGCAGAAGAGCTTTGCAGCCGTATCCACTCCATGAAAAGAGGAGAGAGCATGATATTCTGAGGCCTTGAAAGATCAGGACAGAATCAACGGCGCCTTCGGGGGCGCCGTTTTGACTGTTCTATGGTTTCTGTCATTGGAGGCTGTTGAAGTTTTGTACTGCAGTCTGAGTCCTGAAAGGCAGTACCTTCACCATCAGTCCTCCCAGTAGGCTTCATCCAGATGATTTTCCCCGGTCCTATAGTCTATGACTACTCCAGGCTGGACATTATAGCAGTATATGCAGAACTCCATGCCGTCACTGCCATCCTCCTCGGAGCGGGCCTCCATGAGTACGCCTCTTGCCAGGAGCTCATTCCCATAGAAAATAGGAGTTACACGATAAAGCACTTTGTCATCGCTGTCTTTTAGATACCAGGCGAGATCCTCTTCGAAGGGCCGCAGCGCCCGAGCTCATCCACATTTTCAATATATGTTTCGGACGCAGCAGGATCATTTGCGCTGTTTTCAATGTCCTTCAGATATGGCAAAAATATTCCGTATACTACAAAAATAAGGACTATGAGAGCCAGACGCATCTGTTTATTGTTTATCTTCATTATTATCCTTTCATGACAAGGTTGTTTCTTTACCGTACGACTTTGAGATTTGACAAGTCCGCTTTGCGGGCAACATTTTTATCGTACGACTCTGAGATATGAAAATGCCCGTTTTGCCGGGCCGTATTTTATATCGTACGATTCATATAATAAGTAATGATCCCGATATATTCAAGCAGAAGAAAGCTAGGGCCTGCCGGCATGGACTTTAAGGATTCAAAGGCAGAGGCTATGCCTTATCACCTCAAAGGAGCATATATATCTTTCGGCATGGATCTGGAACTATCAGAGAGGAAAGGGAGATAAGAATCATCGCATCCTCCCGGCTGCAAGAACCCTGTTGTTAAAAAATGACAACTGTTGTAAAATTGAAAAACACGAAAGAAAGGAAGGCCGGAGCATTTTCATGGATCGCCGGCATAAGCAGCATCATGTATCTTATAGCAGGACTTGGAAACCCTGATAAAAAATATGAATCCACAAGACATAATACGGGCTTTATGGCCCTTGACAAGCTTGCCGGGCTTCTGGGAACGGAGGTCAGGGATAAGAAGTTCAAGGGGCTCTGCGGCACTTCATCCTATAAGGGAGAGAAGCTTCTGCTCCTTAAGCCTCTGACATATATGAATAATTCCGGAGAAGCCGTACGGGCAGCAGCGAATTTTTACAAGATAGAGCCGGACCGCATCATCATCCTTTATGATGATATCAACTTTGAATGCGGAAGGCTCCGGGTCCGGGGCTCAGGATCGGCAGGAGGCCATAACGGCATCAAAAGCATCATCGCCCATCTTGGCACCGAGGGATTTCCCAGGGTGCGCATAGGAGTGGGAGGCCTTGCGGAGCATGAGAGTCTGGTCACCCATGTGCTGGGAAGATTTTCAAAGGAGGACATGGAGATCATGCAGAGATCCTGTGAAGAGGCCGCAAAGGCCGCCCTCTGCATAGTGGATGAGGGAGTGGCCGAGGCCATGAACAGATTCAACGGGATCAAAATAGAGTAATAGATACTTAAATTATTAAACGGCTGTTTGATAACGGAAGAGATCAGAAAACCATTTTCAGATAACAGTGAACGGATATTTAACTATCGGAGGACAGATAAAGGCAGATATGTATGATCCCCTTTCCGGGATGCCGGAATTTACTGAACTTAGAGAGGAATTGAGGACCAAAGGCCGTCCGGTAAGCGTGCTTGGCTGCATGAGCTCCCAGAAGATAGAGCTTGTGAGCGGCCTCATGAGGGATTATGGCTGGCTCCTTTATATATGCAGGGATGAGAGGGCTCTTACCCCTGTTTTTAATGATTTTAAGAATTTTGAGTCCAATACCTACATATATCCTGCCAAGGATTTGCTTTTTTACAGCTCGGACATCCGCGGAGGTTATCTGACCAATGAACGCATGGAGGCCCTGAAGCACCTTCTGGAGGATGAAAAGGGCATACTCATAACCACGGCTGATGGCCTCATGGACAAGATCTCTGACAGGGAAGCCCTGAAGGGACAGAGCATAAGGCTCTATGAATCCATGATCATAGACCCCTCTGAGCTTTCAAAGCTTCTTTCCGCCATGTCCTATAACAGGGTCCCGGAGGTGGAGATAAGGGGAGAATACTCCGTCCGCGGCGGCATAGTGGATATATTTCCCGTGACGGAGGATGAGCCTTACCGTATAGAGTTTTTTGATAAAGAGGTGGATACGATACGAAGCTTCGATATCGAGAGCCAGAGGTCCCATGACAGGAAAGAGGCCATAGAGATATATGCCGCCAGTGAGAAGGCAGGGAAGAAGAAAGAGGTATCCCTGCTGGATTATTTTGATAAGGATGACCTGATAGCCCTGGATGAGCCCGTGCGCATAAGGGAGAGGGCTTCCTCGGTGGAGCTGGAATTTTCAGAGAGCGTGGCAAGGCGTCTGGAAAAGGGCCTTGAGGCTGACGAGGATATGGCTGAGGATATATTTTCAGCAGAAGAGCTTATGGAGATGCTGAAGGAAAAAAGATCAGTGCTCCTGAGCTCCCTGGATGAGAGCCTCAAAGACTTCGGGGCGGAAAAACAGATACGCATAAAGACCGCTTCTGTAGGAAATTATAAGGACAGCTTTGAGCTCTTCATCGATGCCCTTAAGCATTATCAAAATGAAAAATACCGTATAACCGTCCTCACGCCCTCCAGGACCCGTATGTCGAGGCTTGCGGAGACCCTGAGGGATTATGGCATCAGAGCCTACTGCCCGGATCTGAACACGGGAGAGGAACTGGAGCCGGGAGTTACCGAGGTGGTATACGGAAGCCTCAGCGAGGGCTTTGCCTATCCGGACATCAGATATGTGCTGATATCGGAGACGGACATCTTCGGAACGGCCAAGACCGCAAAGCGAAAGAAGAAGGAAAAGACCCAGGGAGTGAAGCTCGGTGGCCTTGATGAGCTGAGTCTGGGAGATTATGTGGTACATGAGAGCCACGGCATAGGCATATACCGGGGCATAGAGCATATTGAAAGAGACGGCACAGGCAAGGACTATATCAAGATAGAATACGCCGACGGAGGCAATCTTTATCTTCCAGCCACCAAGCTTGAGCTGGTGCAGAAATACTCGGGAGGAGACGGGCGGAAGCCGAAGATCAACCGCCTCGGCGGAGTGGAATGGCAGAATACGAAGAAGCGAGTTACCCACTCTGTCCGGGACATAGCAAAGGAGCTGATAGAGCTCTATGCCAAGCGCTTTTCTGCCAGGGGCTTCCGCTATGGAGAGGATACGGTCTGGCAGAAGGAGTTCGAGGAGATGTTCCCCTATGAAGAGACCGAGGATCAGCTCAGTGCCATAGAAGCGGTCAAGACCGATATGGAGAGCGGAAAGGTCATGGACCGTCTGGTCTGCGGTGACGTGGGCTACGGCAAGACGGAGGTGGCCCTGAGAGCAGCCTTCAAGGCCGTACAGGACGGAAAGCAGGTCGCATTTCTGGTGCCGACGACCATACTTGCCCAGCAGCATTACAATACCTTCACTGACAGGATGAAGGGCTTCCCCGTCAACATAGGCATGATGTCCAGGTTCCGCACCGCGGCTGAAAATAAAAAGACTGCAGAGAAGCTCAAAGCTGGGAAGATAGACATAGTCATAGGCACCCACAGGATACTTTCAAAGGATGTGGCCTTCAAGGATCTGGGGCTTCTCATCATAGACGAGGAGCAGCGCTTCGGCGTGGCAAATAAGGAGAAGATAAAGCAGCTCAAGACCAATGTGGATGTGCTGACTCTTACGGCAACGCCCATACCGAGGACCCTTCATATGTCCCTTTCAGGGATCCGCGATCTTTCGATCCTGGAGGAGCCTCCGATAGACAGGCTGCCGGTCCAGACATATGTGATGGAGTATAATGATGAGCTTGTCCGGGAGGCCGTGCAGAGAGAGATACAGAGGGATGGCCAGGTATTTTACGTATACAACAGGGTCAAGGGCATAGAGGATAAGACAGGACACCTCCGCAGCCTGCTTCCCGGCATACGCATAGAATACGCCCATGGCCAGATGTCTGAGAAGGAACTGGAGTCCATCATGATGGACTTTGTGAACGGGGAGATAGACATGCTGGTCTCCACCACCATCATAGAAACCGGCTTGGACATACCCAATGCCAATACCCTTATCATAGAAGGGGCTGAGCGCATGGGGCTTTCTCAGCTCTACCAGATCAGGGGAAGGGTCGGAAGGGCGGACAAGACCGCCTATGCCTTCCTGATGTATAAAAGGGACAGGATACTGTCAGAGGAGGCTGAAAAGAGGCTCAAGACCATAAGGGAATTTACCGAGCTTGGCTCAGGCATCAAGATAGCCATGAGAGATCTGGAGATAAGAGGGGCCGGCAATGTGCTCGGTGCAGAGCAGCATGGACAGATGGAGGCCGTGGGATACGAGCTCTACTGCAAGCTGCTGCGTCAGGCGGTAAGCCTGCTTAAGGGAGATACGGAGACTAAGGAGGAATTTGAGACCAGCGTGGACTGCGACATAGACGCATACATACCGGACAGCTATATCCCCAATGAAAATCAGAAGCTGGATATCTATAAGCGCATATCCGAGATCCAGAGCGAAGAGGACTATATGGATACCATGGATGAGCTCATGGACAGGTTCGGAGAGATACCGGCTCCTGTCATGAACCTGCTTTCGGTGGCAAGGCTCAAGATGACCGGGCACAGAGCCTATGCGACGGATATTTCCGTAAGGAAGTCCGGCTTCAATATAGAGATGTATCCCAATGCGGATATCAATGTGGCTGCCATACCGGAGCTCATCACTGCAGAGAGAGGAAAACTCAAATTCATGGGCGGCATGAAGCCCAGATTCACCTATGATGACAGGGGCACGGTCCATGCCGATGCCTTCGCTATGGTAAAGAAGGCGGGAGAGCTCCTTGGGGCCCTTATAAAACAGTGATGACAGGGCCTGCTTTTATGCGGCATATTGCTTGACAAAAGGCCTAAAACCCTTTATAACGGTAATACAGACAAAATGGAATATCTGTGTTGTCAAAAATTTACGGAGGAATTTTCACTATGAATAAGAATGAGTTTGTAAGTGCCATCGCTGAGAGCAGCGAGGTAACCAAGAAGGATGTTGATAAAGTTCTTAAGGCTATGACTGCAGTTATCAGCAAGGAGCTTGCTGAAGGCGGAAGGATACAGCTTCCCGATTTCGGATCATTCAAGTGCAACGAGAGAAAAGAGAGAGTAGTACGTAACCCCAGGACCGGAGAGCAGATGACTTCTCCCGCTTGCAAGGTAGTAAAGTTCACTCCCGCTAAGACCCTTAAGGAGAGCGTTAACAAGTAATAATGAGACTGGACAAATATCTTAAGGTCTCAAGGCTTATAAAGCGAAGGACGGTGGCCTGTGATGCCTGCAATGCGGGCAGGATCAGCGTCAACGGAGAGGTCAGGAAGGCATCCTATGATGTGAAGGTCGGAGACAGGATAGAGATACGCTTCGGGGAAAAGTCCCTGAATGTGGAGGTCCTGTCCGTCGAAGAGGTAAACAAGAAGGAGGATGCAGCTGAGCTGTTTCGCTATATTTGAGGACCATGGCAAAGACAAAGCACAGACAGAAAAAGTCATTTAATCTTATGACCCCGCTGATACTTATCGCAGCGGTGGCTGTGATCGCCTTTTCCATCAATCTCTCAAGCACTGACCTTAGAGAACAGGAGCAGATATATCTGGAGCGCGAGGCTGATCTGCAGGAGCAGATCAAGGCCGAGGAGAAGCGCACGGAGGAGCTTGAACAGCAGAAAAAGCATGTAGGCACGAAGCAGTACATCGAAGAGGTGGCGAGGGACAGACTCGGACTCATAGATCCTGATGAAGTGCTTATAAAGGAAAATGATGATTGAGCTTCTGCTTCTGCAGGGATAGAAAAATAAGGCCTGTGCCGGAAATTCCGGTACAGGCCTTTTTGTGTGGTGCAGGATCGCTGCTGTCATCTGCCGTGCTTCAGCGCACAATGAGCTGAAGGATGCAGTAAAGCAGCAGCATATGGACGGGATAAAAGGCATAGAAGAAATATTTTCCGAAGAGGGGCCTGCCCTTTTCTCCATTATATATGCGTATCAGGAGAAGATTTAAAAATGCCGGGAGCTCGATGAGGCCTCCGAGCAGGGTGAGGATAGCGCAGGCTATGGCCATGCTCTTTACGGGCTCCCTCCTGAATATGTAGAGGGCCACTATGGTGAGGACTCCGAAGGAGGAATAGTCACTCTTTATGAGGGCCGCAAGTCCGCAGCAGGCAGCAAGCCAGATGATGGTCAAAAAATTCCTTGAGGAAGGAGAGACCAGGGCCTTTGTAAGGATGCCTCCAGCGGCGGAGGCACTGCCATCATTTCCTGCTTCTTCGGAAGGGGTATCCGGAGCAGCCGAAGCGACTTCCTTTTTCGACGCAGCACCTTTGCTGTCAATATACTCAATGCCCCAGATCGCCATAAATCCCAGGGACAGGGTGAAGAATACATTGCGGGAAGGCTGATGTATGACAGCCATGACCAGACCAAAGGGCAGCTCTGATATGAGGGCAAATATAAGCAGCCTTATGAGATACTTCTTTTTGCTCCTTGTATGCATGAAGCCCTGGACCAGCAGGAAGGCAAATAGCGGAAAGGCGAGCCTGCCTATGAGTCTGAGGGCTATATCTATATAATAGAGCTTCTCCACCATGGAAAACATAGGAGCTTCCCGGGTGATGGTAAACATGTTATCGACCAGGATCCCGGTCTCATAGAAGTAACCGTCTATAAGTATGGCGCCGATATGATCTATGAACATGAGGACTATGGCTATCAGCTTGAGCTGAGAGGAGCTGATCCCCTTTGATTTTTTGTTTGCTGTGATATCCTGCATTTTTATCATCCTTATATCTTTTTTTCAGAGATAATTATATATATACGAAGGTTTTCTGTCAAAAGTGAAAGTTTTGCTGATCTCATGCGTATATATTATAAAAGGATCGAAAGTACGGTCCACAGCATGGATCTCCGGCGGAGGGGTCTCACAAGAAGCATGAAGCGGATCCTGCAGGGAGCCATATAAAAGGAGCCGCAAAGGCGATACGATCAGCCTGCGGCCGGAAAGGAAATCATCATGAAGAAGAAAATATTTATCATATCGGCAGCACTTATCGGAGCCATAGCCCTTGCGGGCTGTGCAGCCTCAGGAGCAGGGCAGGCCGCAGGAACAGCCCAGACTGTCATAAGCGGACAGACTGCAGCAGCAAAGACCATATCCGTGGAGGCCAGCGAGAGCGTAAAGCTGGAGCCTGACATGGCAAGCCTGAAATTTGGCGTGGATAATCAGGAGGCTACGGTGGAGGCCGTTACCGAGACCAATACGGAAGCCGTCAGCAGAGTGGTGGAATACCTCAAGGGCCTCGGCTATGAGGAGACCAGCATAAGCACCTCAGATGTGGGACTTTATCCTCAGTATGACTACTCGGGAGGAGACAATAAGCTCATAGGCTACAGGATGGACACCACCATAGCTCTTACGGACGTGCCTGCAGATAAGGTTAGCGAAGTCCTCTCGGGAGCCCTCAGTCAGGGGGTCAACACGGTCAATTCCATAAGCTATTATTCCAGCGGCTTTGATGAGGCCTATGACGAGGCTGTAGGAAAGGCCCTGGAGCTTGCCCGGAAGAAGGCCTCAGCCATGGCTGAAAAGGCAGGCACCAGCATAAAGGGCATAGTATCCATCACGGAGCATACACCCAATAACAATGCAAGATACTCCGCCTCCGGAAGCTACATGGAGTATGGCGCAGCAGATGGCGCCGTGGCCGAGGCAAAGGCCCTCAATGTCACCATACTTCCCGGCACGGTAGAAGCGGAAGCATCGGTGAATGTAGTGTATGAGATAAAGTAAAAATACTGATCCGCTGATGATTCGTGAATAACAGAGATTTTGCAGGGCTTGCCGCAGATGGCGGCAGGCCCTTATAGTTTAAAAGTCATTCATTATGTGGTATAATGTCCGCAAATGCGGACAAGGCTGCTTTGCAGCCTTCAGCGGCTGTGCCGCTGGTTATACTATTCGCAAGCAAAGCTTGCTCATACCGGTCCCGGGAAGTAAATGCCGCCTGCGGCGCTTTCTTCCCTTAGGGACAAGGTATAATGTCCGCAAATGCGGACATTTTTTATGCCTGGAACCATGTGCGGGGCTCTGATCCGGAAGGCTCCGCTTGCGAGAGGATATGAAGAATAACAAGAAAAATAACTTATCCATATCGGTGTACCTCAAGTGGCCCCTGATCATGGCGGCCTTCGTGCTGATCATGAATCTGCTGCTTGCGGCCCTGAGCCCTGAGACTGCGGTCTTCATGGGAGCATTTACACTGATATTCGGACTTGCAGCGATCTGGATATATTATTATTCCAGAAGGGGACTGTTTGGAGGTCTGGTCAGCTTTGCCCAGGGCTTTGACAATGTGCAGAAGCGTTTGATGAACGACATGAACCTGCCCTATGTCATCTGTGATACCAATGGCTACATAATATGGACCAACGGTGCCTTCAATGAGATGCTGGATGAGGAGCATGTGACGGCTTCCAACATACAGGCCATATTCCCGGATATATCCAGGGAGAGACTGATAGGACAGGATGACACGGCCTTCATACACAGTGCCTTCGGTGACAGGCGCTATCGCATAGAGCTTATGTGGACGAAGCTTGCGGATGACGATGACCTGAGCAGCTCTCTGCTGGAGGAGGCAGAGAAGGATGTGGTGGTCATGAGCGTCTTTGATGAGACTGACCTTGTGGAGATGAAGCAGCTCTATCAGGAGAGCAGGATCTGCGAGGGACTCATATATCTGGATAATTACGAAGAGGCTCTGGAGACCGTAGAGGAGGTCCGCCGATCCCTGCTTACCGCCCTGGTGGACAGGAAGATAAGCAATTACATATCCTCCATGAATGGTGTCGTAAGGAAGCTGGAGAAGGATAAGTACTTCTTCATCATCATGGACAGGGATATGCAGAGGATGATGGAGGACAGATTTTCAGTCTTGGATGATGTCAAGACCATCAATATAGGCAATGAGATGTCCCTGACCCTTAGCATCGGCATCGGCATGGATGCTGAGGATTATAAGGCCAATTATGAGGCGGCCAGGACAGCCATAGACCTTGCCCTCGGAAGGGGCGGAGATCAGGCTGTCATAAAGGACGGGGATGAGATACACTATTTCGGCGGCAAGTCCCTGGCAGTGGAAAAGAGCACCAGGGTCAAGGCCAGGGTCAAGGCCCATGCCTTCAGGGAGCTGCTGGATTCCAAGGATAAGCTCATAGTCATGGGACATAAGATGGCTGACGTGGACTGCCTTGGAGCTGCAGTGGGCTTCTGGAAGATAGCCAACTCCTTCGGAAAGAAGGCTTACATAGTCATGAGCAGCTCGGACAATGCAGTAAAGCCCATCAAGAAGCAGTTCATGGACAGCCAGGAATATCCCAAGGATATGTTCATAGACGGAGATAAGGCACTGGAGCTGCTGGATGACAAGACCATAGTGGTGGTAGCGGACGTCAACAGGCCCAGCTACACCGAGGAGCCCAGGCTCATAGATGCCTGTGATACGGTGGTGGTACTGGATCATCACAGAAAGACCTCCGAGACCATACAAAATGCGGTCCTTTCCTATGTGGAGCCCTATGCCTCATCTGCTTCGGAGCTCGTGGCAGAGATACTCCAGTATATAGGAGACGACATAAGGCTTATGCCCCAGGAGGCCGACGCCATGTATGCCGGCATGGTGGTGGATACCCAGAACTTCACGAACCAGACCGGTGTCCGCACCTTTGAGGCAGCTGCCTTCCTGAGAAGGAACGGGGCGGATATCATAAGGGTGCGCAAGATGTTCAGGGATAACCTGGCAGATTACAGGGCCAAGGCAGAGGCCGTGGACAAGGCGGAGATATATAAGGACAGCTTTGCCATAGGAGTATGCGACCCGACAGGCACTGAGTCACCGACGGTGGTAGGCGCCCAGGCTGCCAACAGCCTGCTTGAGATAAGGAGCATAAAGGCTGCCATAGTCCTCACACCCTATGACGGAAAGATATATGTTTCCGCCAGGAGCATAGATGAGGTCAACGTGCAGATCATGATGGAGAAGCTTGGCGGCGGAGGCCACAAGTCGGTGGCAGGAGCCCAGCTTACGGATGTGAGCGTGGAAGAAGCCAAAGACAGGATTAAGGCCATCATAGATGAGATGATGAATGAAGGAGATATACTTTAATGCAGATAATACTTCTTGAAGATGTAAAGAGCCTTGGAAAGAAGGGCACGGTAGTAAAGGTCAATGACAGCTATGGAAGGAACTACATAATCCCCAGGAAGCTGGGAGTGGAGGCCAATGCCGCCAATCTCAATGACCTTAAGCTTCAGAACGCCAATACCGCAAAGCTGGAGGCAGCCAAGCTGGCCAGCGCCAAGGAGGTAAAGGAAAAGCTTGACGGAAAGAGCTTTGTGGTCAGGATCAAGGCCGGCAAGGATGGAAAGACCTTCGGATCAGTGACTGCAAAGGAGGTGGCTGCAGCCATCATGGAGACAGCCAAGATAGAGATAGATAAGAAAAAGATAGTCATGGAGCCCGTCAAGGCCATAGGAGAGCAGAGAGTGAAGCTCAAGCTCCACAAGGATATCAATGCAGAGATACTGCTTAAGGTAGAGGAAGCCTGAAGCTGATGGATGAAGCGGTTTTAAAAAGGACAGCTCCCTCCAGCATGGAAGCTGAGATGTCGGTGGTCGGATCCATGCTGCTGGACAGGGATGCCATAACGGAAGCGACAGAGGTGCTCGATAAGGAGGACTTCTATTACCGTCAGTACGGCATCATGTTCGAGGCCATAAGGGAGCTCTATAATGAGGATAAGCCCGTGGATCTGGTGACGGTCAGGGATCGCCTGCAGAGGGACGGGGCACCTCCTGAGATGCAGTCTGCGGATTTTCTCAAGGACCTGCTTTCCGCAGTCCCCACCTCGGTCAATGCCAGGGCCTATGCAGAGATAGTTCATGACAAGGCCATACTCCGAAGGATGATAAAGTCCAATGAGGAGATCATAGAGGAATGCTATGACGGAAGCAAGGACACAGAGGAGATCCTTAATGACACCGAGAAGGCCCTCTTTGAGCTTATAAAGTCAAAGGGAGCCAAGGAATATGTGCCCATAGATGACGTGGTCATAGAGGTCATGCAGAAGATACAGGAGGCCTCCCAGATCAAGGATCATATCACGGGAGTCCCTTCGGGCTTTTCGGACCTGGACTATATGACCACAGGCTTTCAGCCCTCGGATTTCATACTTGTGGCCGCAAGGCCCTCCATGGGAAAGACAGCCTTCGTGCTCAATATCCTGGAATATGTGGCCATCAAAAAGGAAAGGCCCTGCATGATATTTTCCCTGGAGATGAGCTCGAACCAGCTGGTAAACAGGCTTTTGTCCATGGACTCCGGAGTGGATGCCCAGTCCATACGTTCTGGAAAGCTCTCTGACAGTGACTGGCCCAGGCTGATAGATTCAGCGGACAGGGTGGGAGCCTCCAATATAATCATAGATGATACACCGGGCATATCGGTCCCTGAGCTTCGCAGTAAGTGCAGGAAGGTGAAGCTTGAGAGGGGACTGGATCTGATAATCATAGACTACCTGCAGCTCATGAGCGGCAATTCCAAAAAAAATGATAACCGCCAGCAGGAGGTCTCGGAGATATCAAGATCACTGAAGGCCCTTGCCAGGGAGATGGAGTGTCCCGTCATAGCCCTTTCACAGCTTTCCAGAGCCTGTGAGCTCAGGGCTGACAAGCGTCCCATGCTCTCTGACCTTCGTGAGTCCGGAGCCATAGAGCAGGATGCGGATCTTGTCATGTTCCTTTATCGTGATGAGTATTATGAGCCGGACAGCGATAAGAAGGGGGAGGCCGAGGTCATCATAGCCAAGCAGAGGAACGGCCCCATCGGTACGGTCACTCTCAACTGGCAGGCTGAGACCACCAGATTCAAGAGCAAAGAGAGGGTATACGGCTAAGAAAAAACACCGCCTATGCTGATATCAGCAGAAGCGGTGTTCTTATATTGCCGGAAATCCTTTAGGGATCTTCTCTTTTATATTTAGCATTGCTGCCGGCTTTAAAAATGGGATTCCTGGCCGGATCAGCAGACTGAGGAGACTTTCAGATTTACCTGTCTGCAAGCACCTCATTGATGTTATTGACCAGAGGCTCGCAATCTATGCCATGTACCATGCAGGCCTCCTCAAGGGTCTCCATCTGGGAAGCGGGGCAGCCAAGGCAGTGCATGCCGGCTCTCATGAGGATGGGAGCGATCAGCTCATCCACCTGAAGAAGTGTACCTATGGTCATATCCTTGTCTATCTGTTTCATCACATATTCCTTTCACTGTGCTTTGATTTATATGATCTCCCGGCCGTCCGAAGGGATGCTGCGGGGTATCTTCGTACTGCTGATCAGATGCCCGAAAGCTTCTGGACTGCCCTGTCAGCGATGACAGTCATATAATGCTCATCCAGGTAAGCAAGGGATGCAGCACTGGCCTTGAGCTTCCTTCCATACTCTGCGGTCATGTTGCAGGCCTTATGGAAATCCTCTGCCGAATCCTGGGCGCACTTAAGCACGAGGACATAGTAGCTGTCCTCCTGATCCTTCTTGTAAAGCCTTGAATCCGTGTCAAATGCTGCGATGACCTTCGATGCTGCGATGACCTTATCAAGATCATCAAAGGCAAAGGCTCTGAGCTCTCTGCCCTCACTGTCTGTGCTGATATCTGCCTGGGACTGCTGTCCGTTTGCCGAAGCGCGGCCTCTGGACTGTCCTGCGGGAGCTGCGCCGTCCTTCAGGATACCGCTCTCGCGGAGCTTCTGAAGCAGGCCTTCGGAGCCCTCCAGCAGCTCATGGGTAAGCTTCCTTAACCACTCATCATTGGAAGATGAAGCCTGGGACTGAGAGAACTTTGAAAATCTCGTATCCAGCTCCTCCGGCTCCTCTACCTTGGTGATGACGATCTGGATGGCATTGCCCATCATGGGGATGGCTTCTATCATGATCGGAGTATTCTCCGCATTGAAGCCCACCTCATTGCTGGCCCTGGTCATCATCTCGTCAAAGAGCTTTCTGGCCTTTTCGCTGCCATAGGCAAGCTCTCTCAGGTTAAGGTTCCTCACGGACAGATCAAAGCTGGTAAGTATACAACGTATTGAATTTTCGTTAATCTTTTCTATTCTCATCTCATACCTCGGCTTAATAATATACCAAAAATCCTTACTTAGCAATCGTGAGACGTTTATTTAATAAAATTTTTAGAAGCATTTTATAAGGACCCCTCTGCAAATATGCAGGGATCCGGCCATATAGTATTTGAAGAGCAGGCTGAGTTATGCTAATATTAAATTTCAGGTATATATATATTATTTTAAGAGGCTTCAGTATGGATAAGATAGCTGTACTTATACCCTGCTATAACGAGAGCAGGACCATAGAGAAGGTCGTAAAGGACTGGAAAAGAGAGCTGCCCGAGGCAGTGATCTATGTATATGACAATAACTCCACTGACGGCACTGCAGAGATCGCAAAGCGGGCCGGTGCAGTGGTGCGCTTTGAGCATCAGCAGGGCAAGGGCAATGTCATGAGGCGCATGTTCAGAGACATAGATGCCGAATGCTATATAATGGTGGACGGCGATGACACCTATCCTGCTGAGGATGGCAGAGCCATGGCAGAGGCGGTCATCAATGACAAGGTGGATATGGTCATAGGAGACCGGCTTTCCTCTACATATTTTACTGAAAATAAGCGTCCATTCCATAACTTCGGAAACAGGCTGGTAAGGAACTCCATCAATCATCTCTTCAAGAGCGACATAAGGGACATTATGACGGGCTACAGGGCCCTCAGCTATCAGTTCGTAAAGACCTTTCCCGTGCTTTCCAAGGGCTTTGAGATCGAGACGGAGATGACCATCCATGCTGTGGATAAGAACATGTTCACCAGGAACCTGATAGTGGACTACAGGGACAGGCCGGAGGGCAGCAGTTCAAAGCTCAATACCGTGTCAGATGGCATCAAGGTGCTGAGGACCATAGCGGGACTTTATAAGGACTATAAGCCCTTCAATTTCTTTACAGTGGTGGCAGCGGTGCTGGCTTTAGTTTCATTGATATTTTTCATCCCGGTGATGACGGTGTACATAGAGACCGGACTGGTGCCCCAGTTTCCCACGCTCATAGCCTGCGGCTTCTGCATGATGGCGGCCCTTCTGTCCTTTGCTACAGGGCTCATACTTCAGAACATCATACTTCAGAACAGACAGGAGTTTGAATTCAGGCTTCAGCTTGTGGCTGATATGTACAGAAGGAAGATCGCAGAAGACGGCGATACATATAAAGAGGAAGACTGACGATATGGGCAGAGCTGATTCTTTCAGAACAAATATCCTCAAAGATGGAAGGGCGTCCCGTATCCTGATGGCAGTGCTAACGGTATTTTTCGTGAGCAGCCTGGTGGATACATATGCCCTTTTTTATGCAGTGCTTTTCAATAAGGGACTGCTGTCCGTATTTACATTTATTGCGGCCTATGCTTACTGGCCCAGGGTCAGGGAGGCCCTCAGGGGGGCCGGGAGAGACTCGGCCATAGCATTTATATTTGCCTTTTTACTGTTTTTTGCAGAGCTTCTGGGCACTCTGCTCAGACTCTTCAACCATGGCTATGATGTTAAGTTCACGCTCTGGGGATTTACCACGATAATCGTGTGCTCGGTGCTTGCAGGGGTATTTGCAGTACCTCTTTTCAAGGGCCTTTTTTCCCTGGTGCTTGGAAGCTCGGGAAAGGAGCGGAGCCGGGGAGAGCTCAACAGGAGCTTCCTTATCATATGGCTCCTTATATTCCTTGGATATATCCCCTGCTATCTGGCATTTTTCCCCGGCATATATGCCTATGACATGGTATGGCAGTGGGGCATGTATGCTACTGGCCTTTACAGCACCCACCACCCCCTGCTGCATTCCTGGGCAGCGGGAGCCATACTGGAGCTTGGAAAGGATCTTTTCGGGACCTACAATGCAGGACTTGCCATCTATTCCCTGCTGCAGCTCTTCATACTTTCAGGCTGCCTGGCTTTTGCGGTACGCTATCTGATAAAGAGACAGACTCCCAGGTGGGTGACGGTCATACTGACTCTTTTTTATATACTGATGCCCTTTTTTCCGGTCCTTGGGGTCAGCACCACGAAGGATGTCTGCTTCGGAGGCTTCTATCTTGTGAGCTTCGTCTGCATCTGCGACATGGCGGACGAGAGCAGGATATACGGTAAAGCAAGGCTCATTCTTTTTGGACTCATATTCCTTCTTACCGGACTTTTCAGGAATAATGCGGTGTATGCCAACCTGGCAGCCATCTTCTGCATATTTGTACTTACGAGATTCAGGATTTTTTCATCCGGGGGCAGAGCCTTCGGAATGAGGCTGACCATACTTGTCATGATCGTAAGTGCCATCACAGTAGGCGGCTTTTCCGTGCTTCAGAAGGTCTTCAATGCGACATCGGGAAGCGTGGCCGAGGTGCTGAGCGTGCCCTGCCAGCAGCTGGCCAGGACCTATGTCTACCATGACGATGAACTCAGCGAGGAGGAGAAGGAGGAGCTTTATAACTTTATCCCGGAAGAAGCTCTGGAGATGTATACCTATTTCCTCTCAGACCCGGTCAAGAATTCCCTGGACGTGACATATCTTGAGAATCATCAGAAAAACTTCCTGTCTTTGTGGGGCAAGATAGGCTTGAGGTTTCCCCTGGAATATATCAAGGCTCCCCTTTACAATACCATGCCCCTTTGGATGCCGGGAACAGGAGATGATTACAGCTGCATGGTCATCTTCGAGCAGAACGGGGAATACTTTGATGATGAGCATGTCATAGAGGATAACAGCCTGCTTCCGGGACTTCGGGAGGTCTATTCCTGGTTCCAGGATGTAAATATTCAGCGCAGCCTCCCTCTCATATCCCAGATATTCTATCCGGCTTTTTATACCTGGATGACGATACTTTCCTTCGGCATGCTGATAGCAAAGAAGAGGTATGCCTTTATGCTGCCTGCATTTTTCCTTTTCGGCTACATGCTGTCCCTGCTTCCGGGACCTACCATCATTATCCGCTATGTACTGCCGATAATGTTCTGCGCGCCGGTGTATCTCATACGGGCACTGTCAGAGAAATAGGAGCGGGCAGAAAGGCAGACAAAAATCGGAGGACAGGGGAAATACCCGCAGTCCTCCGAATCATTGCCTACTGCTTCACGTATCATCGCGATCTTTTCAAGCTCATCTTCAGCCGCGGCTTTTTTATTTGCCGGATCTACTCTGCACCCTCTTATCTCATGTCTCTTTTATCCCGCACCGTCTTATCTTGTGCCGCTTTATCCTGTGGTTTACAAAAGCTTTACCCAAATATGACATTTATCGGATAGTTTACGGCTCCTCATTGGAATAACATTAGCCTGTAAATCATGAAAATGATCCGGATCGGAAACAGGACTCTCAGAGGATCAAAAACATGGTCAGCATAATGACCATGGGAAGATAAGCACAAACAGATCCGGATAGAAGGATATTTCAAGGAGGAAGTTATGAAAAGATCCATGTTATGTGTTACGGCTCTGATGGCAGCTTTCGCACTTTCTGCCTGCTCTCAGAGCGCAGAGGAGACTGCGGCTACAGCTACTGAGGCAGCTTCGGCAGCAGCTGAAGCGGAGACAGAGGCAGCAGAAACAACTGCAGAAGCAGAGGCGGCAGCAGATACTGAAGAGACTTCAGCGGCGGAGGCTTCCGGCGAGGCACCGGTGCAGACTGAGCCCCTGCTTGTTTATCTCAATGACTTTGATGCAGTCATCCCTGACATGTTCAAGGAGGCTACAGGCTATGATGTGGAGGTGGTTGTCGGAAACGGTGCCGAGACCATGTCCAGGATAGAGGCGGAGAGCAGCAATCCCCAGTGGGATGTGGTATGGCTGGATTCCATGTATGACATCTATAACCTGGATCTGGACGGCCAGCTCATGACAGGGCTTGAGCCTGAAAATGCTTCCGGGCTTACGGATTTTGCAAAGGCCCTCGTACCCGAGGATAAGAGCTTCTATCCCACCGGAGCCCATGCCGCAGGTGTGATAGTATATCGTACTGATGTATATGATGAGACCACCGCACCAAAGACATTTGAGGACTTCACCGATGAGAGATTCAAGGACCAGGTAGGCATGGCTGATCCCGGAGTAGCAGCTCCTGCCTATCCCCTTGCAGCTTACTTTATGGATACCATGGGCATGGAAGGCGGACAGGAGTATTTTACAAAGCTCTTTGAGAACGGCCTTAAGGTATACCCCAAGAACCCTCAGGTAGTCCAGGCCCTTGCAGGCGGTGAGATCTCAGCTGCCATCATGCAGGAGAGCAACGCCTATGAGATGGTAAACAGCGGAGAGCCCGTTGCCATAGTATGGCCTGAGGACGGAGCCCCTGCCTCCACAAGAGTGGCTGCGATCTGCGCCCAGTCCGATCAGCCGGAGATAGCGGAGATATTCGTTAACTTCCTGCTTGATCCCGAGACCCAGCAGGCCCTGATCAATACAGGTGATGAAGGATACTTTGAGCCCTCAGTCAATGGAGTGACAATGAAGGAGGACCGAAGCGCTGATGCTAAGCTTGTGGCTGCAGATGTGGTATTCGGAGCTGAAAATGAGGGAGATATAAAGGCCTGGTTTGCTGATATGTCAGCGATGTAAGGCGCAGCCTCAATATATTTCAAAAAAAGATCGTAAGACAGGAGAACGTGAGACCTGAAGATCATAAGGTCAAAGGACCGCAGTGGAGGCCTCGGGACTGCGACCCCGGGCTTATGCCCGATCAGATATAGGAACTGCCGGAAGGCTAACATGCAGAAAGGGCGCATGAAGGTCTTCCGGCAGTTTCCTGATATTAAATCCCGTTTTAGACAGGAAAGAGCAAAACCAATGAAAAACAGAGAAAACATAGGCGGATCTGGAGTACTTTTGATACTTATAATCCTCGTCCTCCTGCCGCTGATAACAGTATTATTTCAGGTCTTATGCCCGGGACTTGAGCTGAGCGAGTTTGACCTCAGCAATCTGGCTCTGGTCATGGACGTATTCAATCGTCCCCTCTGGGAAAAGGCCTTCGTAAACTCAGCGACCCTGAGCCTTGCGACTACGGCCATAGGCATAGTCCTTGCAGGAGTGCTTGCCAATATCAGGGTCAATTACGACTTCAGGCTGGGAAAGCTCATAGACATAGTAAGCTGGATCCTCATGATCATCCCTTCCTTTATACTTGCTCAGGGCTGGGTATACTTTGCAGCCGGAAACGGCATAGCAAAGGCCTGGTTCGGGATAAGCGGGATGAATGATTTCCTCTTCAGCTTTCCGGGACTTGTGACCGTCATGGTCCTCTGCAAATATCCCATGGCTTATGTGGCGATAAAGGCTGCATTGGAATGGTATCCTGCAGAACTCATGCATGCGGCAAGGATGAACGGAGCTTCTCCGCTGAGGGCCTGGATGGATGTGCAGCTGCCCCTCTGCCTTCCTTCATATTTTTCAGCAGCCATGCTGATATTCATGGACACGGTAGGAGACTATGGCATGTCCTCCACGATCACGGCGGTATATTCATTCCCGACCCTGCCCTATACGATCTATAGTGCCATATGCTCATCGCCGGTAAGGTTTGATATGGCGGGAGTCCTTTCGCTCTATCTGGTAGTGATGATAGTGATCGCAATGATACTACAGCACTATGTCATGGGCAGGAAGAGATTTGATTATCTTGGAAACGGTACCATGAGGACCGCAGCTAAGAAGCCGAAGGGCATAACTTCTGCTGTGATAAATGTGTTTTCAGGAATATTCTGCCTCATAGCCCTGGGAGTACCGGTGGGTTCCAACTTCATTATGTCCTTCTCGGATTCCTTCAGTATAGAACGTTTTGAATTTACCCTGGAAAATTATAAGAAGGTCCTTCAGCTGGACGGAGAACTGATCGCGGGCATACAGCACTCCCTGACCCTTGCGGTGATTGCCGCAGTCATAGGCATAGTGCTTGGCTTTGCAGTCGCATATATACTTACCTATTCGGATTTCAAACTCAAGAAATTCATAGATACCATTACCCTTATCGCTATGGCTGTGCCCGGAGTAGTCCTTGGTATAGGCTACATATTTGTATGGAATCAGAAATGGCTCGTGCCTCTGGGACTCAATCTCTATGGCAGACCTTCGATACTCGTGCTGGCAGCGGTGGCTTCAGCCGTTCCGCTGATAAACAGGGTGCTTGTAGGCGGCATGGCCAAGGTGCCAAAGGAGCTTCTGATAGCCTCCCAGGTACAGGGCGCAGGCTTCATCCACAGGATAAGGACCATACTGCTGCCTCTGCTCCATAACAGCATGGTGTCAGGCGTACTGGCGGCCTTCGGAGGAAGCGTGTTCAATCTGGCAATCACCACCATACTTTACCCGCCAAATTACAGTACGCTGCCCGTATATATCAGTGATTCCTACAATGACCTGAACTTCGGATATGCAGCAGCTGCCACCATAGTCGGAGGAGCCTGCATAGTGAGCATAATGCTCCTTTTAGAATTTGTTTTGAATATCGGAAAGAGGAAAGAATATGCAGCCAATACTTGAGATAAAGGACCTTAAAAAGAAATACGGAAAGACTCAGGTGCTTAAAGGCATAGACCTGAGCGTCAGGGAGGGCGAGATCATAAGCGTGCTTGGACCCTCAGGCTGCGGCAAGTCCACCCTGCTCCGCATCATAGCAGGCATACTCTCACCTGATGACGGATGTGTCATGATAAGGGGAGAGGAGGTCTCCGGGAAGCATAAAAATCTGCCTACGGAAAAGCGCGGCATCAACATGGTATTCCAGGACTTTGCCCTTTGGCCCCATCTTAAGGTGGAGGAAAATATCCTTTATGGATTAAAGATAAAAAAGACTGACAAGGCAGAATGTGAGGCAAGGCTTAAGGAGATGACGGACCTTCTGCACCTTGACGGCCTGCTTGGAAGGTATCCTGCAGAGCTTTCGGGAGGGCAGCAGCAGCGTGTCGCCATAGCGAGAGCCCTTATCACCAAGCCCTCCATAGTGCTCCTTGATGAGCCGCTCTGCAATCTGGATATACAGCTCCGCATAGAGATGAGGACCGAGATGGCATATCTCTTCAGAAAGCTGGGGACCACGGTCTTCCATGTGACCCATGACCCTTCAGAGGCCTTTGCCATGGCGGACCGCATCATAATCATGAGCAGCGGATACATAGACCAGGCGGCCTCTCCCGTGGAGTGCTATATGAAGCCTCAGACTGCCCTTGTGGCAGGGCTCCTCGGAGCAGGCAATGATCTTCATGAACCCATACGTCTGTCCGGTGTTTTGCCCTCTGAAGGGGACGATGCAGCAGGCTGCAGGCTTAGGATAGGCGGAGATGAGATATCGGGAACTTACTTTGGAAAGGTCAGAGCTTCGGAAGCTGCAGTGCCTCTCAAGGCTGCCTGCAGAGTCAGGTTCCGCCCTGAGGACGGACACTGGCTTGGATCTGAAAGGGGAGAAAACAGTTTCAGGGCAAAAATAATGATGTCCACCTTTGAGGGCGGCTGTTTCAGGATAAAGGCGAAGGCCTCGGATGGAGAGGAATTTACCTTCCTTAATGACAGTTCCGTGGCTGAAGGCACTGAGGGTTATATGGATGTACCGGCTGACAGACTCTATGTCTATGATCCGAAGTAAAAAAGAAAGCTCCTGCAAATCTGCCATATATGATACGGTGCGGATATCCCATAGCCAGTCAGGCAAAGGGACAAAACCGGACATATGTCCTTGAATATGTTCCAGGATGTATATACTACATATAATAGCTGGATCGAAATATATGATGAGGAGGTATGTATATGGGAATTATAACAGCAAAGTATCTTGTGGGAGCAGCAGATCACAATGATGTCGCATCTGCTCTGAAATTCAGTGAAGCCTTTGTAAAAGAGGTGGAGAGCCTGCTTGGCCATGAGATCAGATGGGGCGAGACAGAGGAGCTTAAGGATCAGGGCCTGTCCCTGTTTTTCATAGCTTCCGGAGGAGCCGAAAGGTCCTTCGTAAGGGAACATGAAAAGGTGAGCGGGCCTTATATACTGCTTACCACATCAGGATATAACTCCCTTGCGGCTTCCATGGAGATCATGGGATATCTGAAGGAACATGGACTGAAGGGAGAGATCATCCATGGGACTCCTGAGGTATGCGCAAAGAGGCTTTCAGTACTTAAGAGGATCGCCGACGCAAAAAAGAAGCTTTCCGCGATGAGGCTGGGCTGTATCGGGACTCCCCTGGGACTGATAGCCAGTGATGCGGATGCAGCTGCTCTTAAGGCAAGAACTGGCATGGAGCTTGTGGATATTGATATCAATGAGCTCATAGAAGAGTATCATAAGGGAGGATATCCTGAAAATAAATATACTGAAGACCTTAAGGCTAAGGGCTATAAGCCTGAGGAAACAGAAAAGGCGCTCAATGTATATGGCGCATTAAAGAGGATGATAGCAAGATATGATCTGCAGGCAGTTACAGTACGCTGCTTTGATCTGCTGGGATCGATTCATACGACCGGATGTCTTGGCCTTGCCATATTGAATGCAGAAGGGGCGCCTGCTGCGTGCGAAGGCGATCAGAAGGGGCTTATAAGCATGTGCGTGCTCAATGCGCTGACGGACGAGTCATCATTTATGGCTAATCCCAGCTGCCTTGACCCCGAGACCTCAGAGATAATATTTGCACACTGCACCCTGCCCATAGATATGCCGGACAGCTACAGTCTGACTACTCACTTTGAATCCGGCATAGGTGTTGCCGTGACCTGTGACATAGCGCCTCAGCCCATGACCGTATTTAAGTGCAATGATACGCTGACAGACCACTATGCGGGCAGGGCGGAGCTCCTGGAGACCATGCACAGGGATAATCTGTGCCGTTCTCAGATGAAGCTTCATATGACTGACGGTACAGCGTATTTCACCGACAGCCCCATATCGAATCATCATATGATATGCAAGGGTGACTGGAAGGAAGTTATCGACGAGTATTTCAGGAGCCTTTGATATTTATTTCATTATAACTGCAGTGATCCCTCTGCCTGTAATGCCGCGTTGCGGCACTCCAGGCAGAGGGGCCGCAGTATCTTAAGCCCGCTTCATTATCCATGATCTGAAATCTTTTCTTTGAAATATCCACGCAGGCCGGCAGAGCTTCGGGACGATATGTCAATTAAGCCTTGAATATATATATATATATATATACTTATAATGGTTTAAGCGATATGCGACTGAAGGAAACAGCCATGCCCGATACATCTGGAGAAAAAATACCTGTCTTATATATCGTTATACCATGCTATAACGAGGAAGAAGTGCTTGAAAAAACAGCACCTTTATTTTTGCGTAAACTGGAGGAGCTTGGAGAAGGCGGCAGTATATCCCGTGAGAGCCGGATCCTTTATGTAAATGACGGAAGCAGCGACAGAAGCTGGGATATCATAAGGGAGCTGTCTGAAAGACATGCCACCATAAAAGGCATAAGCCTGAGCAGGAACAGAGGACATCAAAATGCCCTTCTTGCAGGACTCATGGAGGCAAAGGACAGCTGCGACATCAGTATCTCCATAGACTGCGACGGGCAGGACGACGTAAATGCCATGGATAAGATGATAGAGGCATGGCATCAGGGGGCAGAAATAGTTTATGGCGTAAGGGATGACAGAAGCACCGATACCTGGTTCAAGAGGAACACTGCCCAGATCTTCTATAGGTTCATGAACAGGCTTGGAGCGGAGAGCGTATATAACCATGCGGATTACAGACTTGTAAGCAGAAGGGTCCTTGAGGAGCTTTCGCATTTTAAGGAGGTAAACCTGTTCCTTCGGGGCATGTTTCCCCTTATCGGCTTCAACAGCACTGCCATAGGCTATAAGCGGGAGGAGAGGATCGCAGGAAAGACCCATTATCCCCTAAGGAAGATGCTGGGCCTTGCGATAGATGGGATCACAGGCCTTTCGATAAAGCCCATAAGGCTGATAACCTTTATGGGGCTTCTGGTGTCGTTGCTGAGTTTTGCAGGGATCATCTATGCGGTTGCTGCGGTAGCTGCAGGGAGCGCGGTATCAGGCTGGGCCTCTACGGTCTGCATAGTATGCTTTCTTGGAGGCATACAGCTTATAAGCCTCGGAGTCATAGGAGAATACGTAGGAAAGACTTATCTTGAGACCAAGCATAGACCAAGATATATAGTGGCTGAAAGAACTTCTGAAAATGAAAAAGAAATCCAAAAGAAAACGGCAGGAGTTGAGATCGGATATGAAGCCTGAAAAATCAAATTTGTTTGGAATATTTAATCTCTTTATGCTTTCCCTTACCGTTCTGCTGACGGCTGTGATACTCATGGAATCTGTCTTTGTCATAAGGACAGGGGAATTCCTCAGGCCTTTTCCTGTGGTCATCAGTACGATACTCCTTGGAGCTTTGTTTTTACTGCTTTATAAGGCTGCGAAGGCGCGGTTTTTGGAAAAGCATGACAAGAAGCTCATCGCAGCTCTTTCCGCCATATATTTCCTTGCTCTTTTCTGGTTTGGAAACAGGCTTATCGTGGTGCCTGAATATGACCTTGACCTGGTGCAGGAGACGGCATATATGCTGGCCCTCGGAGAAAGAGGGGGCGGTATATGGCATGTTTATTTTGCGAGATTTACAAATCAGATACCGATAACGCTTCTGCTTGCGCTTTTTTATAAGGCAGGACTTCTTATGGGAGTTACGGATTATTACATAATAGGCAATTTTTTCAATGCCATGGCCATATCGCTGACGATGGGACTGGGCTGGCTCTTTGCCAGGCGGCATTTTGACTCAGCTGTTTCCTTTATCATATATCTTTTCATGATATGCAATCCCATATGGTTCCTTTACGTATCCTGGTCCTCTACTGATACCTTCTGCCTGCCGTTTCTGATGGCGGGGCTGCTGCTTTTGGATAACAGCCTCAAAGGCAGGTTTTCCTATGGGAGGATATCTGCAGGGGCTTTCCTTATAGCCGTATCATTTACCATACGCGCGACAAATATCATACTTATAATTGCCTATCTGATATTTATATCCTCGAGGGAAAACTGGAAAAAGACGCTCGGGGCTTTTTTGGCTATAGCGGCAGTATTTATGCTTTGCAGCTTTGGCTATCACAGGCTCTGCGATATATACGGCGCTCCCTATGATACGGACGAGCGCATGCCGGTCACCCACTGGCTCATGATAGGCTCCAATGAAGAAAGCTGGGGAGAGTTCTCCAGCGGTGATTATGAGATGGACATAGTCCTTCCCGGCTATGAGGAAAGATCCGAAGCGAGCCGGGAAGTGTTTCTTGAACGCGTAAAGGAAATGTTCCCATTCAGGCTTATTATGCACTGCATGAGGAAGATGGCTGAGACCTGGTCCAGCGGGTACTGCATAGAGACTACATGGCAGAGTGTCAGAGCTCCCGGGACCGTATATGAGTATACCGTAGGCCCCAAGAGCGCGCTTGTACAGTATCTGTGCCAGTCCTTCAGAGTGCTGCTTTACCTGTGTCTTTTCATCCTTGCCCTGTATCGTCTTATCAAAAGGAAAAAGGAAGTAAGATTTCTGCTTACCGCATGGCTTGGAGCGATGGCATTTTACATTTTATGGGAGGCAGGCCAGAGATATTCTCTATCCTTCGTTCCTTGGCTCAGTATAGCTGCCGGAGAAGTGCTGGAATTATTAAAGCACAGAGCCTGCCGCAGGCTGTAAAAAAAGTCCGTTCCTATCTTCCTTTTATTTTGCTGGACGGATCTGGGAATAGCCGTTCCAAGCAAACAGAGCTTCTTCGCTCTCACCCCCATATACCTGTTCCACATCGCAGATATAAAGGTAGTGATCGCCTGTCTCATGGTATTCCTTCAGATTACAGATGATGGCGACCCGGCTATGAGCAGGGATTTTGATGGAGCTGCCTTCTATCTCAGCCAGTTCAATGCTGAATCTGGCGGCCTTATCGGTATTTCGCCCCGTGATGCTTCCGCAGCCGAGAACAGCATCCGCAATCTCTGCACCGGGGATGGTCAGGATGACTTTTTTGTTATCCCGCACTTACTTTTTCATCAGACCTGCGCCGCTGTGCCATGCCTGGCCGACCTTCTCCCCAATGGCATAGTAGCCGTTCTGCATCTGGTCAAAAGCGAAAGCGTGGATCTTCCCGGCATCGATTTTTCCGGCATCATCCAGGATCTTATCGTCGGCGATCACATTGACGATTTTCCCCAGGACACGCAGGCCGTAGGGCTGGGACTGCATTTCTGCTACCTCGCACTCCAATGTGAGCGGGTATTCGGTGATGACAGGCGCATCAACTCGCTCACTTTTCACAGCATGTAGTCCGGTGCGCTCGAATTTGTCCGCCATTTTGTTGGAAGTGGCGATCCCAAAAAAATCAGACTCCTTAAGAGTGTCTGTTCCGGGAACAGCGAGGGTAAAAGCTTTTCGTGTTTCCAGATTGGCCACCGTCTTATGCTCGGCTTCCAGATTCAGCGCGACCATATCCTCCGCGCAGATCCCTCCCCAAGCCATCATCATCACGTCGACGGTGTCATCTTCATTATAGGTGCCGATCATATAAGTCGGCATAGGGAACAGATAGGGTTTTACACCAAGATTTTTTGCCATAAACTGTGACTCCTTTCCATGCAGGCGGATTGACTTCCTCCGCCTTTGATATTATAATCATAATAAGAATAAGAAGAAAAACAAGTACGCACATTTAAGTGCGATACTAACATAAAAATTACATACTTACTTTTAGGAAAGTATAAAATGAGTATAGAGTGCATCAAAGACGCAAATTTGGAAGAAACCGGGTTTAACTACACCATGTCCTTAATACAGGGGAAATACAAAATGTTCATCCTGTATGCCTTGATGGATTTTCAGGTCGTGCGCTTCAATGAGCTGAAAAAATACATTAAAACCATCTCCTATAAAACGCTGAGTACGACTCTGAAAGAATTAGAGGCAGACGGGCTTGTCCATCGGGAGGAATATCCGCAGATCCCGCCCAAAGTGGAGTATAGCCTGACAGAACGCGGAAAGTCGCTAATCCCGATTTTAGACAGTATGTGTGACTGGGGAGAGAAAAACAGGCTGCCGGCAAAACAGCCCTGAATATGATTAAGCTCTGGGACTGATAAATTAAATTTTATTTAGACTGCTGCCTGATTCTTTGGTATTTCTTTATTTAGTATTTATTTGTGTGGGATTTTCCGCGGACGTTTTTCCCGTGAACGGATTCTCCCTGTGCAGAGAAAACCGCCTGTTCCTGCGGCCGATCTGATCGGCCGCAGGAACAGGCGGTTTGGATTTTCTGATTACTTGCGCACTGCTGATTTTCTATCATCCTTTATCCGAGACTGTCATTTATATCGTTATTCAGATATGCAAGCGCATAGTCAACATATACATTGCAGGAAAGCAGCAGGGCCTCTTCATCTATATTGAAGTGGCCGTTATGATAGGGGGTCCCGGTCTCGGGATCCTTTTTGATGCTGCGGGTGCCTACATAGCCGTACATGCCGGGAGCTTTGGTGAGGTAGGCCGCAAAGTCATCGGCGCTGAGGGATTTCTTCATATCGTGGATGATGTGATCTGTGGGGATCAGATGTTCCGTGACCTGTGTTACTTCATCCACCACGGAGGGATCATTGATCAGGGGATCTGCATGCCTTTCATATATAAATTCCGTCTCGGCTCCGTACATTGCAGCAGTGCCTTTTGCGATCTCCCTTATGCGCTCGGCAGTATGCTCACGGGAGGCAGGATCAAAGGCGCGGACGGTGCCGTCGAGAGTCGCCGTTTCAGCCACTATGTTGTAGGCAGTGCCTGATTCCATCCTGCCCACTCCGACAACGACCGTATCCAGGGGAGAGGTGCTGCGGGCTACCACGCTTTGAAGATTGACCACTATCTGGGAGGCTATGTAGAGTGCATCTATGCCAAGCTCAGGAGTGGCTGCATGGGAGCTCCTGCCATGTACGATGATCCTGAAATGGTCGCTGCAGGCATTGACCGGCCCCGGGGTCAGGGAGATGCATCCCGCATCGATATAGGGGCTTACATGGGCACCGTAGACCCTGTCCACGTCATCCATGAGCCCGGCCTCAACAAAGAGGCGTCCTCCTCCGCAGACCTCTTCGCCCTGCTGGAAGAAGAGCTTTACTCTCCCTGAAAATTCCGCCTCCTTTTCCTTCAGTACCTTGGCGGCGGCAAGGAGCGTGGCTGTGTGGCCGTCATGGCCGCAGGCATGGCAGACTCCGTCAACTTCGGAGGTATAGGCATTGTCCGTAAGATCCTGCATGGGCAGGGCATCTATGTCCGAGCGGAGGGCAATGCAGCGATGTCCTTCGGCAGGAAGCTTTCCGTCTATCCATGCATGGACTCCTGTTTCGCCCACCCTTTCATGCGGTATGCCAAAGCTGTCGAGCTCTTTTTCTATGAGAGCTGCGGTCTCAAATTCCTTCATGCTGAGCTCCGGATGCCTGTGGAGCCAGCGTCTTTTTTCGATGATATAATCCTTTTCCTTAAGTATGTAATCCTTGAGCATATGTCACCTCCAAGCCTGCTGTGCGGTAAAGGTCCAGATGAGAGGAATTGAATTGTCCCGGATATGGATTCCTGAAATGTCTTAGCAGGCGATCAAGTATCTTTGATCCTATTCTGCTTCTGCAAGGGTTTCATGTCAAGAGAAATGATGATCCCATTATTAAGAAAAGAGATCCTTAGGAGAATGTTTTTATCTTTAACTGAGTTTTTTGCAAAAAGCAGCTGACAGGTGATAAAATAAATCATATGACAGTAAAAATCTGTCATAGTTTATATTTTGGTAATATTATCCGTAAAAAGGAGGCTGTTATGAAGGATCTGAAGGATATTTGCAGGATCGCACTGGTACAGGCCGAGCCTGTCATGTTTGATAAGGAAGCGGGGCTTAAAAAAGCACTTAAGCTGATAGATGAGGCTGCGGAGAAAAAGCCGGATCTGGTGGTATTTCCCGAGCTCTTCATACCGGGCTATCCCTTCGGCATGACCTTTGGTTTTGTGGTAGGTGCAAGACATGAAGAGGGAAGGCCGGACTGGAAGCGCTACTATGACAATTCCATAGTGGTTCCCGGTCCGGAGACGGATCAGCTCTGTGATGCCTGCAGACATCATCATATATATCTGAGCATGGGTATCTCAGAGCGGGATATCAATACCGGAAGCCTCTATAATTCCAATATCATCATCGATCCTGAGGGCAATATATCTCCTGTGCACAGAAAGCTTAAGCCCACCGGAAGCGAAAGGGTGGTATGGGGAGACGCAGACAAGGGATATTTCCCTGTAACAGATACACCCTGGGGCGCGATGGGCAGCCTGATCTGCTGGGAGAGCTATATGCCCCTTGCCAGGGTGGCCCTTTATCAGAAGGGGATAACACTCTACATCTCGCCCAATACCAATGATAACCCCGAATGGCAGGATGCGATAAAGCATATCGCCAGGGAGGGACGCTGCTTTTTCATAAACAGCGATATGATCATCACCAAATCATCATATCCTGCGGATCTTCACTGCCCTGAGGAGATAAAGGTGCTTCCAGATATGGTATGCAGAGGAGGAAGCTGCATCGTGGATCCCTTCGGACACTATGTGACTGAGCCAGTGTGGGATAAGGAAGAGATCATCTATGCGGAGCTTGATATGCAGATGGTCCCTGCATCAAAGATGGAGCTGGATATATGCGGGCACTATGCAAGGCCTGATGTGCTGAAGCTTACAGTGGATGAGAAATAGGAAAAAAAAGAAAAGAGGAGGCATAGACCTCCTCTTCATAATTATCAACTTGCGTACTGACTTGCGCATTATCTTGCGTACTTAATGGAATTATATCACAAAAAATAGTGATTTACTGTATACCCTCAGGGAATCTTAAAAGTGATCTTTAATACAAAAAACGCTCAAAGCCTTGAAAAGGTTTTGAGCGTCTTATCTTTGAGAGGCGACGACCGGATTTGAACCGGTGATCAGGGTGTTGCAGACCCACGCCTTACCGCTTGGCTACGTCGCCTTAAAGCCTATTCATTCTATCGTAAAATCGACATTAAGTCAAGGATATTTCATTCTTTTTCCGGTGTAATGTAATATATTACCAATTTAGCCCATTAAATCAATAAAGGATTTTGTGAAAATTTCCATCTTTTCAAACCCCGGCATCCGCAGTATAATAAACGAGTTTTTTAAAAAAAAGCAGGTTTTATATCTTGGCTATATGAGTTTTATTTTATGGATGGTACAGAGAGACATGTTTAGCTTTACGCCAAAAAAGTCCATAAGTTTTGCCTTAAAAGGGGAGTTTTAAGCCGCTTGGCTTAAAGCCCCCTTTTTTCGATATATGAGCCTTCAGGCTTTTATATATATCCCGAAGAGGGAAGATCCGGGGAGCCTTAGGTACAGGGCGCGCCGGAAATAAAATGAGAAAAGGAGGTAATTGCTATGTGTACTGTATTCGGATATTGGGGGAAAGGCATAAATAATGAAGACGTACAGAGGTGCCTGAATACGACCATATCCCGCGGGCCCGATGATCAGAGGATAGCCGATCTTTCCGGCAGGGGTTTCCTTGCTTTTCAGCGTCTTGCGATCATGGACCTTTCGGACTGCGGCATGCAGCCCTTTGAGCTGGATGGAGACCTTGTGGTATGCAATGGTGAGATCTATGGCTTCAGAACACTTAAGGAAGAACTTATAAAGAAAGGATACAGCTTCAACAGCAATTCCGACTGTGAGATACTGCTTCCCCTTTATAAGGAATACGGTCCCCGGATGTTTGGCATGCTGGATGCGGAGTATGCCCTGATCATTTATGACTCGGAAAAGCAGAGCCTTGTGGCAGCCAGGGATCCGATAGGCATAAGGCCTCTTTACTACGGATACGGAGAGGATGGAGGCATAGCTTTTGCCTCGGAGCCGAAGGAGCTTGTAAGCATATGCGAGAGGATCATGCCTTTCCCTCCGGGCTGTTATTACATGGACGGTGAGTTCGTACAGTACAGGGATATGACCAGGGCCTATCCTGAGCTGAGAAGCGATGACGAGTCTGTCATACTTAAAAATATCAGGGAAAAGCTGATCGCAGGAGTGGAAAAGAGACTGGATGCGGATGCTCCCCTGGGCTTCCTTCTTTCAGGAGGTCTGGACAGCTCCCTTGTCTGCTCCATAGCTTCCAGGATATTGGGAAAGAAGATCAGGACCTTTTCCATAGGCATGACCACGGATGCGATAGACCTTAAGTATGCCAAGGAGGTGGCGGATTACCTGGATACCGAGCACCATGTCTTTTACATGGACGAGGGAGATATCAGGAGGACCCTGGTGGAGCTTATAGGCGTCCTCGGTACCTATGACATCACTACCATCAGGGCCAGCATGGGAATGTATCTTATGTGCCGCGGCATACATGAGACCACCGATGTGAGGGTCCTGCTTACCGGAGAGATATCCGATGAGCTTTTCGGCTATAAATATACCGATTTTGCTCCTGATGCCGAGGCTTTCCAGAAGGAAAGCGAGAAGCGTATAAGGGAGCTCCATGCCTATGATGTGCTGAGAGCAGACCGATGCATAGCCGCAAACAGCATAGAGGCCAGGGTGCCCTTCGGAGATCTGGATTTTGTGAGATATGTCATGTCCATAGATCCGAAGTACAAGCTCAATACCCACGGAAAAGGAAAATATCTTCTCAGGAAGGCTTTTGAGGGAGACTGGCTTCCCGAGGACATACTCTGGAGAGAAAAGGCGGCATTTTCAGATGCAGTGGGACACAGCCTTGCCGAGGACTTGAAAAAGATGGCGGAGGAGAGATACCCGGGAGATGACTGGAAGGAGCTCTGCAGAAAATACACCTATGCACCGCCCTTTACCAAGGAGTCCCTTATGTACAGGGAGATCTTTGAGGAGTTCTATCCCGGCAGGGATGAGATGATACCGGGCTACTGGATGCCCAACAGAGAATGGAAGGGCTGCGATGTGGATGATCCCTCCGCAAGGGTACTTTCAAACTATGGAAAGAGCGGAGAATGACCGCAGAAGCCATGCTTAAAACGAATATATAGTGTATATTTTTGAGCTTATGGCCTGAAATTATGAAAACTAAGACAAAAACGGAGGATACGATGGCAAAATATATCTTTGTGACAGGAGGCGTGGTATCCGGACTGGGAAAGGGCATAACGGCGGCTTCCCTGGGCAGGCTCCTTAAGGCCAGGGGCCTCAGGGTGGCGGCCCAGAAGATGGATCCTTACATCAATGTGGATCCCGGCACCATGAGCCCCCTCCAGCATGGGGAGGTGTTCGTGACAGAGGACGGGGCTGAGACGGATCTGGATCTGGGGCATTATGAGAGATTCATAGACGAGGACCT
Source organism: uncultured Lachnospiraceae bacterium (assembly GCA_944382125.1). Classification (GTDB taxonomy): domain Bacteria; phylum Bacillota; class Clostridia; order Lachnospirales; family Lachnospiraceae; genus Avilachnospira. Next base: position 40,497 of record CALWMV010000001.1, on the reverse strand, counting down.
GAACCGCTATTCCAATCTGACCACGGGCCGGGTATACAGCAATGTCATAAATAAAGAAAGAAGGGGAGAATACCTCGGACGCACGGTACAGGTCATACCCCATATAACTGATGAGATCAAGAGCTTTATATATCGGGTCCAGAAAAAGACCTTTGCTGATGTGGTCATAACGGAGATAGGCGGCACGGTGGGAGATATGGAATCCCAGCCCTTCCTGGAGGCCATACGTCAGATCGGGCAGGAGCTTCCGAAGGAGGACAGGCTCTATATCCATGTGACCCTTATCCCCTATCTGGAGGCCTCGGAGGAGCATAAGTCAAAGCCTACCCAGCACTCGGTCAGGGAACTCAGATCCTATGGCATAAGCCCTGATATAATAATTGCCAGGACAGACCGTACAGTGCAGCGGGATGTACTTGACAAAATCGCTCTTTTCTGTAATGTTAAAAAAGACTGCGTGATAGAAAATATCACCTTTCCATCCATATATGATGCACCTTTAGAGCTGGAGAAGCTTGGCTTCGCAAAAGTAGTCTTAAGGGAGCTTGGACTCAGGGAGGATATGCCCTGTGAGCTTTCAGACTGGAAGGACCTGGTTTACCGTATCCATCATACGGAAAGCAGGGTGGATATAGCTCTGGTGGGCAAATACATTTCCCTTCATGATGCCTATCTTTCAGTGGCTGAGGCCCTGAGGCATGGAGGCTGGCATAACGGCTGTGAGGTCCGCATACATTATGTGGACAGTGAAGACGTAAGCTCTGCCAGGGTAACGGAGCTCCTTTCCGGCATGGATGGCATCATCATCCCGGGAGGCTTCGGAAACCGGGGAACGGAGGGCATGATCGAGGCGGCAAGGTTTGCAAGAAAGATGCGAATACCCTATCTGGGGCTTTGCCTGGGCATGCAGATCGCAGTCATAGAATTTGCCAGAGATGTGCTGGGATATGCAGACGCCAATTCCAGTGAACTGGATCTGGAGACCGGACACCCGGTCATAGACATCATGGCGGACCAGAGAACGGTAGATGAAAAGGGCGGCACCATGAGGCTTGGAGCCTATCCCTGCAGACTGAAAAAGGACAGCCGTCTTTATGATATATATGAAGGTATAAAAGACGGTCAGGATATGATATATGAAAGACACCGCCATCGCTACGAGTTCAATACGGCCTTTGCCGATGAATTTGAGGACAGAGGAATGGAGCTTTCCGGAAGATCTCCGGATGGCAGGCTCGTGGAGGCAGTGGAACTGAAGGAGCATCCCTTCTATATAGGAGTACAGTATCACCCGGAATTCAAATCCAGGCCCCAGAGGCCCCACCCGCTGTTTTCTTCATTTATTGCTGCAGCAAAGGAAAGAAGGCAGCTGATAGAGGAGGAAAAATAATATGAGCAGCATAACTGAGATTTTCGGAAGCATGGTATTCAATGAAACAGAGATGAAGAGCAGACTGCCCAAGCATGTATTTTCTGAGCTTCAGAAGACAAGGAAAGAGGGCAAGGCCCTCAATCAGGACATAGCTGATGTGGTGGCCTCAGCCATGAAGAACTGGGCCCTTGAAAAGGGGGCGACCCATTTCACCCACTGGTTCCAGCCCATGACAGGCTACACTGCAGAGAAGCACGACTCCTTTATCAATCCCGAAGAAGGAGGCAGGGTCATCCTGGAATTTTCCGGAAAGGAACTCTTAAAGGGTGAGCCTGATGCTTCAAGCTTTCCTTCAGGAGGACTTCGCGCCACCTTCGAGGCCAGGGGCTATACAGCCTGGGATCCTACCTCGGATGCATTCATAAAGGAAAAGACCCTCTGTATCCCTACGGCCTTCTGCTCATATAATGGAGAGATACTGGATAAGAAGACTCCCCTTCTCCGCAGCATGGATGCCCTGAGCCTCCAGGCCTGCAGAGTGCTGTCCCTGATGGGCAAGCATCCCAAGAGGGTATCCGTATCCCTTGGCTGCGAGCAGGAGTATTTCCTTATAGATAAGGAGGACTATGCAAAGAGGCCGGATCTGAAGCTCTGCGGAAGGACCTTATTTGGTGCTCCCTCACCCAAGGATCAGCAGCTGGGAGATCATTACTTCGGATCACTCAGGACCAGGGTCAAGGCCTTCATGGAGGATCTGGACGAGGAACTCTGGAAGCTTGGCATATATGCAAAGACTGAGCACAACGAGGTGGCTCCCTGCCAGCACGAGCTTGCTCCGGTATATACTGTGTGCAATATTGCTGCTGACCAGAATGAGCTTACCATGGACATAATGAAGAAGGTAGCCGAGAGACATGGCTTTGCCTGCCTGCTGCATGAAAAGCCCTTTGCAGGCATCAACGGATCAGGAAAGCACAACAACTGGTCCCTCTGCACGGATGAAGGAGAGAACCTCCTGAAGCCCGGCAAGTCCCCTGCTGAAAACAAGCAGTTCCTGCTCATGCTGGCTGCAGTCATAAAGGCAGTGGATGATTATGCGGACCTTATCCGTGTATCAGTTGCAACTGCAGGCAATGACTGCAGGCTGGGAGGACATGAGGCTCCCCCTGCCATAGTATCCGTATATATCGGCGATACCCTGGAGAAAGTGGTGGATTCCATAATCACCGGTTCCGTATATCAGAATGTCAATTACGGAAAGCTGGATACCAAGACCCTGGCCCTTCCTGATATCCCCCAGGACAATTCGGACCGCAACCGTACCTCGCCCTTTGCATTTACGGGAGAGAAGTTCGAGTTCCGTATGCCAGGATCCTCCATGAATGTCTCCTGCATGAACATCATGCTCAATACGGCGGTGGCTGAGAGCTTCAGGCAGTTTGCGGATCAGCTTGAAAAGGTCGCTCCCGAGGACAGGGACAGCGAGATAGATAAGATAGTAAAGAAGGAGTTCACGGATCACCACAGGATCATATTCAACGGCAACGGATATGGTGAGGAGTGGGTAAAGGAGGCTGAAAGAAGAGGACTTCATAATCTCAGGAATACTCCCGAGACCCTCAAGTATTTCGTTACGGATAAGAACCTGGAGCTCTTCAAGAGACACGGCATATATAATCGCTCAGAGATGCAGGCAAGGCATGACATCACCCTGGATGAGTATGTCAAGACCAAGACCATAGAGGCTGAGACCATGGTATATATGTCAGACAAGCTGATATTCCCCTCTGTGCTCAGATACATAACCGATCTGGCAGCAGGCTTGAAGCGCATAAAGGAGCTTGAGCTTATAGGAGATGAGGAGCTGAATCTGATACAGAGCTATGTAAAGGAGCTCAAGGCCCTCAGGAGAGATACGGAGGAGCTTTCGAAGAAGGCAAAGCTTATCCCTCAGGAGGACGTGGAGGCAGGAGCCGATTACATAATCGATCAGATCGTGCCTCTCATGGACAGCATCAGGGCTGTGGCCGATGAGCTTGAGAAGAAAGTTGCAAAGGACTACTGGCCTTATCCTGATTATGCTGATATACTGTTCTATGTATAAAGGTCTGAAAGGGACGGGATTTGAAAAAAGACATATTAAGAGAATATTTTTCAATACCAAATCTGCTGGGCTATCTTCGGATAGCCCTTATTCCGCTGTACCTTTATATTTATCTCAATGCCAGGGAGCTCAGGGATTATTACTATGCTGCAGGCGTCATGGCGCTGTCCTTCCTGTCTGATCTTTTTGACGGCAAGATAGCCCGCAGGTTCAATATGGTAACCGAATTCGGCAAGTTTCTGGATCCTGTTGCGGATAAGCTCACTCAGGCGGCCCTTGCGGTCAGCTTTGCTTTCCGCTTCCCCATCATGAGGCTGCTCTTTGCTGCCCTTGTGATAAAGGACGGGATCCTTCTCATACTTGGCATATATTTTTTCAGGCATGGCATGAAGGTGCTCAAAAACGGAGCCCAGATGCATGGCAAGGTATGCACCTTCGTCATGGATATCAGCATGCTTCTGATACTGTTCATGCCGGGGACTGCATACGGGGTGGTCATCGCCCTTACGGCACTCAGCCTTCTGTTCATGGGCTATTCCTTTTATCGCTATCTTATGGAATATGCCGGAGCCTTTGAGGAACTTAAGAAAAAGAAAAAGGAGATCTGAAGATATGGGTATAAAGCGTATCAGCGCGGCGGCCCTGATGGCAGTCTGCCTTGCGGCTCTGTCAGGGACCGCTGCTTTTGCTTCTTCTGCGACGGACCTGGGATATGTGGACTCAGGCCCGGGAGTAGGGCTTGAGGAGACCAGCCCCGGAGTCTATGGCGAAAGCACATTGGGGGATGCCGGGATGGCTCAGGGAGGAACCTCGCAGAATGTCCAGGGGACTGGCGGCGGTCAGGCTGATGATGGCCTTATAGGACACGGTGAGACCGCTCCCTCACAGCAGGAAGGTCAGCAGCAGGCACAGACCGATCCCGCTTACGAACCTGCGGCGGTGGAGGTAAGGAGCACTGCCAATATATATGGCCTTGGACTTCGGCAGGACGTGCCGGATCATACAGCCATAAAGGCTCCCCAGAATAGCTTCATAACAGCCCTTGCCCTTAACCTTTCAGGAGTGCCCGAGGGCAGGGAGCTTGGCATAAGCTACAGTGTGAACTTAAGCGGATCGGGCTGGCTTCCAGAGGCTTCAAACGGCATGGGAGCGGGTTCCCAGGACGGGACCACGCCCCTTGAGGGAGTGAAGCTCTGGCTCACGGGACAGGATCAGGCATATTATGACATATGCTATCAGGTCCTTCAGAACGGAAGCTGGACCGGCTGGGTCAGGAACGGAGCTGAAGCGGGAAATGTGGGAGTAGGAGCCTTCATCCAGGGCTTTGCGGCAGCAGTGGTAAGGAAAGGAGCGGAGGCTCCTGAGCTCAATGAAGGCACGGCCGTGGACCCTTCAAAGCCCATGATAGCCCTGACCTTTGATGACGGGCCTTCTGCATCTGTGACAGGACGCATACTCAATGCCCTTGAGCAGAACGGCGGCAGAGCCACTTTCTTTGTGGTGGGCAGCAGAGTGCAGAGCAATGCAGCGAGCATACTGAGGGCCCATCAGCTGGGCTGCGAGATAGGGAACCATACCTATAGCCATAAGTACATAAGCAAGCTCAGTGCAGACGGCATCAGATCAGAGCTCGGCACGACCAATCAGCTTGTGGCAAATGTGACCGGAGTATCTCCCGTGCTCATGAGGCCGCCGGGCGGGTTTTATGATTCGGCTTCTCTTGGTACCGTAGGGGAGCTTGGCATGTCCGCGATCATGTGGTCGATAGATACCAGGGACTGGCAGCATCGCAATGCCCAGAAGACCATAGACAATGTCCTTTCTCAGGTAAAGGATGGAGACATCATACTCATGCATGATCTTTATACGGCTTCAGCCGAGGCGGCAGAGTATCTGATCCCGGAGCTTACAAGGAGAGGATATCAGCTTGTGACCGTAAGCGAGCTTGCCATGTATAGGGGCGGCCTTGCTCCCGGACATGTATACAGCCGCTTCAGGCCGTAAATATCCGGCCTTTAGGATGTTTTTATTTAAAGTTAAGAAAAAGTTTCTTTGCCGAAGCGAAAGGAGACTGATATAGTTATAGGACAGAGCGGAAAGAGGCCCGGGATTCAAGCATATATGACAGCCTGTCCTGAACCGCGGCATAGAGACCAGAGATCAAAAATCAAGTGTTAAAGATCATGGATCAATGAAAAAACGGAGGTAATGAAATGGAAGTTTTGACCATTACAAAGGATAATTTCGATGCAGAAGTAGTTAACAGCGACAAGCCCGTACTCGTAGATTTCTGGGCTGAGTGGTGCGGACCCTGCCGTATGCAGCTTCCCATCGTTCATGAACTTGCTGAGGAGATCACTGATGCCAAGATCGGAAAGATCAATGTTGACGAGCAGCCGGAGCTTGCAAGGAAGTTCATGGTCATGAGCATACCTACCATCATCGTATTCAAAGGCGGTGAGGTATATAAGAAGGCCGTGGGAGTTCAGCAGAAGGAACAGCTTAAGGAGATGCTTAAGTAATGATGATAAAGAGAGGAAGGGCAGCAGTACGCATTGCTGCCCTTATTGCAGCAACGGCGCTGGCGGGAGCTCTGCTGGGAGGCTGCGGGGCTGAGGATAATACGGGAGATTCCGCGGCGGAAGAAACTATAGCTTCTGAAAAAGAAACCGGTAAGCAGGAAGTAGAGACCGGGGCAGAAGACGGGAGCTCCAAAGGAGATGAGACATCGGAAGCAACAGATGCAGCAAAGGCTCCGGAAGCCTCAGAAGGGACGGAAACATCGGAAGATCTGACTGTTTATCCCTTTGTTGAAAAAGAGTATCTGTCAGATTATGATGATATCTCAGGAAAGCTTCTTGCCCAGACCGAGTACTGCCGAGTTGGCATACATGACGATGAAGAGCAGTATACAGAGCTTAATGCTGCTCTCTCAGCCTATAATGAGGAGAAGAGGGCAGCTGCTGCCGAAGAGCAGGCATTCCTGCTTGAAACAGCCAGAGCTGCTGCTGAAGAGACAGAAGATTTTTACGGCTATCAAAGCAGCTCGGAAGTGAAGATACTCAGAGCGGATGAGCGCGTATTTTCATTTGCGAAAAGTGTCTATTCCTATACCGGAGGAGCCCATGGCAACAGCGGAGTAATAGGAGTAAGCTTTGATTCAAAGACCGGAGAGGAGCTCAGGCTTTCTGATGTCATATCAGATAAAGAGGCTCTTTCAGCATACATCACAGCCAGGCTTGAAGAGGAGTATGGGGCTATGGACATGCTCTTTGAAGACTGGAAGGAGTATGTAGGAAGCGCTGCGGACTTTAACTTTGCCCTTGGGCCTTCCGGAATGGAGGTATATTTTGATCCCTATGAGATCGGCCCCTATGCTCTTGGGGAAGTGACCATAGAGGTGCCATATACCGAGGAAAGTATCGGGTTTAACGAGGCCTTTCTCCCTGCCAAAGAGCAGAGCGTGTGGGAACTGGAGGCCTATGATGAACTGATGCTGGATGTGGACGGTGACAATGAAGCAGAGACTATAGGGCTCAGCTTCCAGGCCCAGGAGGATCAGAGCCAGTCTACCTATACCTTTTATGTTATGGATGGGGAAGAGACCTCATCGGTAAACGGGATCTGCGGTTATGGCATGGATAAGGCCTATATCCTGAAAAAACCTGAAGGAGGCTATGTCTTCTATGGGGACTGCAAGTCAGACAATGATTGGCACTATCTTACCATGGTAGATCTTGATACGCTTATGGCGGGAGACGGAGCGGACCCGACGGAGTATTATGAAGCCTTTTATAACAATGTGCCCGTAAGCGCAGAGAGCTTCTATCTTGAGACCAGAGGAAGCCTGATCTCTACGGTGCCTGAAAGAAGAAGGCACTGTGTGGCAGGAAACGGACTTCCCGAGGCCCTGCAGGATGATTTCATCATAGACGGGCTTATACTTACCGCAAAGAAGGACATCAAATGCATATCAGAGTCGGGAAAGGGAGAGGAAAGCACCATACCTGCGGGTACAGAGCTAAGGGCAGTATCCACTGACGAATCAAGCTATATCATTGCAGAGCTTACCGCAAGCGGCGAGGCTGTAAGGATAGAAGTGAACGGTGAAAGCTGGCCCCATACCATAGACGGCACGGATATAGAAGACTGCTTTGAGGGACTCGTATTTGCAGGCTGACAAAAGCAGAAAAATTTTTTTGAAAGCAGGGGTTTTATAAGCCCCTGCTTTGTGTTATATTCTCCGTATTAAGATTGTATAAAGATTTCGGCCTGCCGGATCCGGATAAGGAACTGTGCAGGCCGATAAGTATGCGGAGGTAGATATGAACGCTCTTATAGTCGGCTGCGGAAAGGTCGGAACGGAGCTGGCCAGGACCCTGGTCAATGACGGGCACAATGTATCCGTGGTGGATACCAATGAAAAGGCCCTTGCCAGTGTTTCGGAGGCCATAGACATATTTCCCGTACCCGGAAACGGTGCGGATATCAATACTCTCAGGGATGCAGGCATAGATACGGCAGATATATTCATAGCAGTGAGCCATTCGGATGAGCTCAACCTTTTGGCCTGCCTCGTGGCAGGAAGCGTGTCGGAGAGACTCAAGACCATAGCCAGGGTCAGGAATCCACTCTATTCAAAGGAGACGGATTTCCTTAAATCCAAGCTGGGACTTTCCAAGATCATAAATCCCGAGCTTGCGGCAGCAGCAGAGATATATAAGCTGCTTCAGTTTCCGGCCCTCAGCCGTATAGACACCTTTGCAGAGGAGAGGGCGGCCATATTTACCATGTCAGTGACGGCCGGTCAGAGCATAGAGGGCAAGAGCCTTCAGGAGATCGGCTCGGAGACGGATTACAACATACTGGTCTGCGCCGTGGAGAGGAACGGAGAGGTGACTATCCCTTCGGGAAGCTTCGTCTTAAACGATGGAGATGAGATCTCGGTGGTGGCCTCCATGTCCCAGATGAAGATGTTCCTTCAGACCCTGGGCTTAAGAAGTGAATCCGCAAAGTCCTGCCTCATAACAGGAGGCGGCACCATAGCCTATTATCTTACGGACATGCTCCTTAAGAGCAGGAGGCAGGTAAGGCTGATAGAGATAAATGAAGGAAGGTGCGGTATGCTTTCCGAGGCCTTTCCGGAGGCTGAGATCATCCATGGTGATGGTACGGACAAGAGTTTCCTCCTTAAGCAGGGGCTCAAGTACGTGGATGCCTTCGTCCCCCTTACAGGCATTGATGAAGAAAATATCATCAGCGCCACCTATGCTAAGAATGTATCAGAGGCCAAGGTCATCACCAAGATAAACAGGACGGATCTCAATGATGTCATGGATGAGCTCCACATAGATTCGGCGGTATTTCCGAAGCTTATCTGCGCCGACAGCATAGCCCAGTATGTCAGGGCCCAGTCCATGGGCCTTGGAGGTCACGTGGAGACCCTTTACCGCTATCTGGACAACAGGCTTGAGATCCTGGAACTGATAGCCAATGATGATCCGGAGCTTACGGACATCCCGCTCATGGAACTGGGCAGCAGGCTCAAGGACAATGTGCTTATAGCCTGCATAATCAGAGGAGACAGCTTCATCATCCCCTCAGGAAAAAATGTCATAAGGAAGGGAGATTCCGTCATAGTGGTAACTACCCACAGCGGCATTTCCTCCCTTCACGAGATACTTGCATAAGGGGCACGGGATATGGAAACAGCGATAGTTATTTATATCATAGGCCTTGCCCTTGCCATCGAGGGAGTGCTAATGGCCGTACCGGCACTGTGCGCATTGGTATACGGGGAGAGCCTGATGCCGTTTTTATGGACGGCGATCATATGCTTCCTGATAGCCCTGGCCTTCACAAGAAAGAGGCCCGACAGCGGCTTCCTGTTCTCAAGGGAGGGCTATGTGGCAACAGCCCTGACCTGGATAGCCCTGGCTTTCACCGGCATGCTGCCCTTCCTCTTCAGCGGCTCCACCACAAGCCTTGCGGATGCGGTATTCGAGACGGTCTCAGGCTATACCACTACGGGATCCAGCATATTTCCCGCTGTGGAGGAGCTTCCGAAGAGCATACTTATGTGGAGGAGCTTCATGCACTGGATAGGCGGCATGGGCATACTGGTATTCATGCTGGCCATAGTGCCGTTTTCAGGCGGCACCCAGATGAACATAATGAGGGCGGAGAGCCCGGGACCTTCCATATCGAAGATAGTGCCCAGGGCCCAGGATTCTGCAGCCATACTTTATAAGATATATACCGTTATGACTGCGGGACTTATCATCACCCTTGTTGCACTTCGGATGCCGGTATTTGATGCGATATGCATAAGCTTCGGAGCGGCAGGAACGGGAGGCTTTTCCGTGCTCAATACGGGCTGTGCCACCTACACAGTGGCCCAGCAGATAGTCATAACCGTGGGCATGGCTGCCTTCGGAGTCAACTTCAGCTTTTATTATTTCCTTACCATAAGGAAGCTGGGTCTGGCCATAGCCATGGAGGAGGTAAGGTGGTATTTTATCATCATCTTTGCTGCCATAGCCTTAATAAGCGTGGATCTGATCAGGGCCGGGCTCTATGCTTCCGGCGCCATGGCCGTAAAGGATGCGGCCTTTCACGTAAGCTCCATAATCACTACCACGGGCTATGCCACCACGGACTGCAACCTCTGGCCCAACCTTTCCCAGGGCATACTGATACTGCTCATGTTCATAGGAGCCTGCTCAGGCTCCACGGGAGGCGGAATCAAGGTGTCAAGGCTGCTCATTATGGCCAAGGCCTATAAAAGAGAGCTTGCAGTTGCGCTCCATCCGAATATAATAAAGAAGGTACATATGGACGGCAAGGCCATGGATGAAAATGTGCTCCGCAACACCGGCGCATATCTCTTCATCTACTTTGTGATATTTACAGCCTCGGTGCTGATAGTATCCCTGGACGGCTTTGACTGGCTGACCACATTTACTTCAGTGGCATCGACCTATAACAACATAGGCCCCGGCTTCGGCGTGGTGGGTACCATGGGCAACTTTTCCGAGCTGTCGGATCTAAGCAAATGGGTGCTGAGTCTGGACATGCTCATAGGCAGACTGGAGATATTCCCCATCATGCTGCTCTTTACTAAAAATACCTGGAGAAGATTCTGATGATAAAAGCACTGATATTTGATCTGGATGGTACGCTTTCGGATTCTCTTACATCCATAGCCTACTCGGCCAACAGTTCCTTAAGGAAAGAGGGACTTTCCGAGCTTCCGAGGGAGAACTTCCGCTATTATGCGGGAGACGGAGCAAAGGAGCTTGTCCGCAGATACCTGAAGGATACAAAAAACATAAGCTGCAGCCTGGATCCTCTGGATGAGGCCAATCTGGAGCATTTTTACAGGAGCTACATGGAGGAGTTTTCAAAATACTGCATGTACGAGGTAAAGCCCTTCCCCGGCATACCGGAGCTTCTTTCAGAACTTCAGGCCGAGGGCATAAGGACCGCGGTCCTTTCAAATAAGCCCGATGCCCAGACCAGGGAGGTGGTAAGGAGCCTCTTTGGAGATAAGCTTATAGACATGGTGCAGGGACAGACGGAGGAAGTGCCCAGAAAGCCGGCTCCCGACGGAGCCCTTCGGATAGCGGCAGCCTTCGGCCTTGAGCCTTCGGAGTGCATGTATCTCGGAGACAGCGATACGGACATGAAGACCGGCAGAGCCGCAGGCATGTATACCGTAGGCGTGCTCTGGGGCTTCAGGAACAGGGAAGAGCTTCTTAAAAATGGAGCCGAGGCCCTGGCTGAAAAGCCTGAGGACATTAAAACGCTGGTCAGAGATCAGAGTTAAATAATATCTGCAGATACTTCCGGCCCCGGACTGCCCCCCTTTGCGGTGTCCGGGGACGAAAGTCTTACAGGCATACATATCAGATCGATCTGAATGATATCAAAGAGCCCTGAAGCCTGACATAGGCCTCAGAGCTCTTTTAGCTGAACTGATAAATAACGTTTATGCTTCCCCGTGTTCGGCTGCGGGAGCCTTATAGAGGAAGGTGAAGATGATGAAGGCTATCAGCAGGGCAGCTGCAATTACATACATGGCTTCAGTATAGAAGCCTGCATCCGCCATAAGTCCCACCACCGCATTGAACATGATGTTGCCGAGGGCGGCAAATACGCCGGTAAAGGCCGAGGCTGTCGAGCTGAACAGGGGGAATTCCTGACAGGACAGGACGAACCTTGCAGTATAGCTGGCGCCGCTTATGACTCCGAAAAGGAACATGCCGGTGATCCAGACCACATAGTTGGTCCCGGAGAGGAGCATGACGATGAACACGATGCACGCAAGGAGCGAGGCCCATCTTACATAGGTGGCAGCAGAAAGCTTTTCCGAAAGGGCGGCAAGGCCGGTACGGCTTATGAGCATCCCGAAGGAATAGGCTGTCATGATAGCTGCACAGCTTGCAGTGGTAAATATGCCGGGATCCAGTCTGTCGAGATATGTAGGCAGTCCTACGGTGAGGTAGGTCTCTCCCGCCAGCATCATGCTGGCTATGGAAAGCCACCAAAGGTTCTTCCTCTTCACGATCTTTCCGTAGGGTATGTCTTTGGTCTTTTTGCTGTCAAGGCTCACCGCAGTCTCAGGCTTCCCTATGAGCTTCATGAGCATTATGAAAAGGACAGCGGCTATCAGTATGACGATGCCGCTTACTATGAAGCTGAGACGCCAGCCTCCGAGACTGTAGCACAGGGAGGCAAACTGGGGGCCGGCCATGTTGCCGATGGCAAAAAGCGTATGCAGGATCGAAACGAAACGGGCCCTGCGCTCTCCGTAAAGGTCCGACACATAGGTGGCACAGATATTGTCAAGCAGGCCTCCGGTAAAGCCTATGGCTACCCTGACTAAAAGGAGCAGGGCAAATACCGGTGAGATGCCGGAAAGCAGCAGGGAGGCTCCGAAGAAAAGTCCCATCAGTCCGAGAAAACGGTTCTTGTCAAGTCTGTCCACCACAAACAGGGCGAACAGCATGGCTGAGGTGTTGCCGATCTCATTGGATATGTTGATGGTAGAGGCTGCGCTGACGCTCAGGCCGAAATATTCTATGATCCTGGGCAGCAGGGTGCCCAGCATGCCCATGGACAGGGCATAGCCGGCCATGAACACGAAGGTAAAGGCCGTGGCTATGACCAGTCTTTTTTTATTGGTATAAGATAAAGAACTCAAACGAAACTACCTCCGGATCATTTTGATGCTGCAAATTCGGCGGCGGTATCGAGGGCAAGCCTTATGGCATCATCCATGGAATGTCCGGGATTTTCCGGAAGGTCCACAAAGTGCTCCGTGCCGTCCTCATCTAGGATGATCTTTGTGCTTATGGAAACTATCATCAGGGCCTTCTTATGGAACTGAGCAGCCACTGTATAGAGTCCTGCGCCCTCCATCTCGGAGCATAGTATGCCGTATTTTGCCCAGGCTGCGGACTTGTAGGTCTCGGGGCCCCTGTATATCCTGTCGTTGCAGACGGTGTTGCCCACATAGGTCTTTATGCCCTGCTCCTTTGCAAGGCGGTCAGCCGTGCAGAGCAGTCCGAAATCTCCGATGGGGCAGAAGGTGCCGTTGAAGAGATGGTCATTGATGCCTGAGGTATGGCAGGCTGCCTGGGAGAGCACTATGTCATAAAGCTCCATATCGGGCAGATAGCTTCCCGAGGTGCCGACACGGATGATGGCGTCACAGCCGTACTCATCATAAAGCTCGGTGGCATATATCATCATGGAAGGGATGCCCATGCCCACTGCCATGACGGACAGGGGCTGGCCCTTATAGGTGCCGGTATAGCAGAGGGCAGCCCTCTTTTCATTGACCAGCTTTGCACCCTCAAGATAGGTCTCTGCTATATGCTTTATCCTGGCGGGGTCTCCTCCGACTACGACTGTCTTTGCTATCTCCCCGGGTCTTGCGTCTATATGCATGCTCATATCTGTATCCTCCTTTGTATGTAAATGCATCATATCAAAATATCACGGCTCCGTTGTAGCTTTTAAACTAAAACAATACAACGAACCCGTAATTTATGGTTATATTTTACAAAAAATAAAGCCCTTAGTCAATGGATTTAATGGAAATGGGTCATGCCCCGGAGAGGCCCGAAAATAAAGGAAAAGGCCTCATTTTTTGACAAAAAAATAACTAACAAAAAACAGCTTTAAAAAAATTCAAAATTTGTATATATTGTATAAGAATAAAAACCAAGCAAGGTTTTTTATTATGTTATAATCCTTAGGATACACATCAATAATCATAGCAACAGGAGGGGTCAGTATATGAGCCTTGGAACATTTAAAGGCGGTGCCCATCCTTACGAGGGTAAAGCATTAAGCGAGAACTGTGCCATCAAGGCACTGAGCTTTGACGGCGAATATGTGTTCCCGTTATCACAGCACATAGGCGCTCCTGCAAAGCCCTGCGTACAGGTGGGAGATACGGTCCTTGCCGGCCAGGTCATAGCAGAGGCCGGAGGATTCATATCTGCAAATGTCCTGAGTTCGGTTTCAGGTACAGTAAAAGCTATAGAGCCCAGGATGCAGGTGAGCGGCTTCCCGGTCATGTCAGTGGTCGTGGATTCTGACGGAAGATTTGAGCCTGTGGAGGGCAGCGGACAGAAGAGAGACATAGATTCCCTGTCAAAGGACGAGATCAGGGATCTGGTAAAGGCATCAGGCATAGTAGGACTTGGTGGAGCAGGCTTCCCCACGTCTGTAAAGCTCATGCCCAAGAATGACGATGCCATAGATTATTTCATAGCAAACGGATCAGAGTGTGAGCCTTATCTTACCAGCGATTACAGGCTCATGCTGGAGTGCGGAGAAAAGGTGGTCGGAGGCATAAAGGTCTGCCTCAGGCTCTTCCCTCATGCCCAGGGCATCATAGCCATAGAGGACAATAAGCCCGAGGCCATAAAGCACATGAAGGAGCTTGTAAAGAACGAGAGCCGCATAAAGGTCATGGAGCTAAAGACAAAGTACCCTGAGGGCGGCGAGCGTCAGCTCATCAATGCCGTTACCGGAAGGTACATCAATTCCTCCATGCTTCCTGCGGATGCGGGCTGCATAGTCCATAACTTGGCTACCCTCATCGCAGTATATGAGGCGGTGGCAGAGGGTAAACCTCTTACCGAGAAGGTCATCACAGTGACCGGAGATGCAGTGGCTGCACCCGGCAATTTCAGGGTAAGGCTCGGCTCAAGCTATAAGCAGATACTTGAGGCCTGCGGAGGACTCAAGAGGGACGCAAAGAAGTTCATCTGCGGCGGTCCCATGATGGGACAGGCCCTTTATGAGCTGGACTGCCCCGTGACCAAGCCTTCATCAGCTCTCTGCGCCTTCATCCATGATGATGTGGCAGAGAACCCCACCACAGCCTGCATCAGATGCGGACGCTGCGTGGCTGCCTGCCCTGAGCACCTTGTACCTCCCATGATGGTTAAGGCTGCCAATGCAGACGATATGGATGGCTTTGAGAAGCTCGGCGGCATGGAGTGCATGGAATGCGGAACCTGCTCCTATGTATGTCCTGCAAGGCGTCCTCTGACCCAGACCTTCAAGTATGCAAGGAAAAAGGTCGCTGCTCTGAGAAAAATCAGGGCTGCTGAGGAAAAGCAGCGCAAGGAGCACGAGGAGGCTGCAAAGAAAGAGGCCGAGAAGAAGGCCGAGGATATGAAGAAAAATGAGACCGGAAAGGAGGCAGCATCATGGCGTTAAACGAAGATAAAAAGCTTTACCATGTTTCCTCATCGCCCCATGTAAGATCCAATGTGACGACAAGGAAGATTATGACGGATGTGGCCATAGCCATGCTTCCTGCCACGGCCTTAGGAATATACCGCTTCGGACTGCATGCTTTGCTGACAGTTGTGCTGACAGTGGCCGCTGCAGTGATAAGTGAGTACCTTTACGAGTACCTCATGAAGAGGCCGATCACCATAAGCGACGGCTCAGCCGTTGTTACAGGCATGATTCTGGCCCTCAATATGCCCCCGCAGATCCCTTACTGGATACCAATGCTGGGCTCTGTATTTGCAATAGTAGTAGTAAAGCAGCTTTACGGCGGCATAGGACAGAATTTCATGAACCCTGCCCTGGCAGCAAGATGCTTCCTGCTCATATCATTTTCAAAGGCCATGACGGATTTCAGCGCTTCCTTTCCCGCAGGTGCTGACGCTGTATCGGGAGCTACTCCCCTGGCAGTGCTCAAGGCAGGCGGCGAGGCAAGCCTTTCAGATCTGTTCTTTGGAAATATACCCGGAACCATCGGAGAGATCAGCGTGCTCATGCTGCTCATCGGTGCGGCTTATCTCCTTATAAGAGGAGTCATCAGCATACGCATACCTGCAGTATACATACTGACAGTTGCAGTATTCATGGGACTTTTCGGAGGCAGAGGCTTTGACCTTTACTACATAGCCTGTGAGGTATGTGCCGGCGGA
Organism: uncultured Lachnospiraceae bacterium; assembly: GCA_944382125.1. Classification (GTDB taxonomy): domain Bacteria; phylum Bacillota; class Clostridia; order Lachnospirales; family Lachnospiraceae; genus Avilachnospira. The sequence goes on along the minus strand of CALWMV010000001.1, from coordinate 24,554 downwards.
CTCATCTTCGGAGCCTTCTTCATGGCCACCGACTATGTGACCACCCCGATCACTCCCCTGGGCCAGATCATATTTGCAGTAGCCATAGGACTTCTTACCGGAGTGTTCCGTGTATTCGGAGCTTCCGCAGAGGGAGTATCCTATGCCATCATCATCGGCAACATCATAGCTCCCCTTATTGAGAGAGCCACAGTTCCCACTCCTTTCGGAAAGGGCAGATATGCCGAGATCACAAAGAAGCTTATGAATGAAAATAAGGGAGGAGGAAGATAATCATGACTGACAACATCAAAACAGCGATAACCCTCTTCCTCATCACCCTGATCTCCGGACTTGCCCTCGGAGCGGTATACGGAGTGACCAAGGAGCCCATAGAGCTGGCAAATCAGCAGGCAACTTTGGATGCCTATGAGAGCCTGATCCCCGGAGCTGCTGAGTATCAGGAGGAGGCAGAGTTCGCAGCAGTGAGCAATGCGGCCTCAGGAGAGTCAGCAAGCATAGATTCCTTCGTGGCAGCCGTGGATGAGAGCGGAGAGGCCATGGGTTATATAGTTACCGTCACTGCCCACGGCGGCTATGGCGGAGACATACAGATGACCGTAGGATATCAGGAACATGACGGAAAGATAGTCAATACAGGTATATCATTCCTGTCCATATCTGAGACTGCAGGACTCGGCATGAATGCGGATACGGACGAGTTCAAGGGACAGTTTGTCGGAAAGCTTGCTTCGGATCAGCTCAGCGTGACCAAGACAGGCAATGCCGGAGAGACCGAGATCAATGCCATATCAGGAGCTACCGTTACCACGACGGCAGTCACCAACGGAGTCAATGCTGCCAACCTCTGTGTTGAAAGCTATATAGAGCAGAACGGCTGAGAGGGAGGTGAGTCTTTGATATGAAAAACAAATATTTTGAACGTATATATAACGGTATCATAAAGGAAAATCCTACCTTTGTGATCATGCTTGGCATGTGTCCTACCCTGGCTACCACCACCAGTGCCATCAACGGCTTCGGTATGGGTATCGCCACCACGGCCGTGCTGATATTCAGCAACCTGCTGATCGCGGCTCTCAGGAACATCATACCTGAGAAGGTACGTATCCCCGCATACATCGTGGTCATTGCATCACTGGTCACCATCGTTGAGCTTCTGATGCAGGCCTACGTAAGGCCCCTTTACAACACTCTTGGTATCTATATACCGCTGATCGTCGTAAACTGTATCATCATGGGACGTGCGGAGGCCTATGCGGCAAAGCATTCAGCCCTCCTTTCCGCCTGTGACGGAATCGGCATGGGACTGGGCTTCACCTGTGCGCTGACCATCATCGGCTTCTGCCGTGAGCTCGTAGGCGCAGGCTCGGTATTCGGATACCAGATCATACCTGACGATTTCCATGTGGGCATCTTCGTCATGGCACCGGGAGCATTTTTAGTGCTTGCCTGCCTGACAGCCCTTCAGAACAAACTCAAGGCTCCTTCAGCCACCAACCTTTCAAAGGCTGAAAAAGCAAAGAAGAAGCTTGCCGGAGAGCCAGCAGGCTGCACCGGAGAGTGCGGAAGCTGCATGCTCCATGCTGAAGAGATCGTGGATAAGAAGATAGAGCTTAAAAAGGCTGACTGTCCCAAGACAGAGGCCGCAGCAAAGGAAGGAGGTAACAGATAATGCAGGAGCTTTTACTTATTGCAGTAGGCGCAGCACTGGTCAACAATGTTACCCTGAGCCAGTTCCTTGGTATCTGTCCTTTCCTTGGAGTTTCCAAAAAGGTAGAGACAGCCACCAGCATGGGACTTGCCGTGCTGTTCGTTATCACCCTGGCTTCCTTCATCTGCTCTCTGATATACGACCACATACTCGTCCCCATGGGGATCGAGTATCTCCAGACCATAGTGTTCATACTTGTCATTGCAGGTCTGGTGCAGTTCGTTGAGATGTTCCTTAAGAAGTCCATGCCCGGTCTTTATACTGCCCTCGGCGTATATCTGCCCCTGATCACCACCAACTGTGCGGTGCTCGGTGCAGCCCTCACCAATGTTCAGGAGGGTTACGGCCTTGTGGAGTCCGTTATAAACGGCGTAGGTATATCCTGCGGCTTCCTGCTGGCCATCAGCCTTATGGCAGGTGTCCGTGAGAAGATAGCTGAAAATGAAGGCATACCCAAGAGCTTCCAGGGCTCACCCATAGTCCTTGTCACTGCAGGACTCATGGCCATAGCCTTCTGCGGATTCTCAGGACTTATTTAAGGAGGTGGAAGTATGAACGATATCATAACTGGTGTAGTATATGCCGCCGGTATAGTCGGTATAGTCGGCCTCCTTGTAGGTATACTGCTGGTCATAGCCGCTGAGAAGTTCAAGGTCGAAGCCAATCCCCTCCAGGATGCAGTCAGGGAGCTCCTTCCCGGAGCCAACTGCGGAGGCTGCGGCTTTGCAGGCTGCGATGCCTGTGCCGAGGCCATAGCTGCAGGCAAGGCTCCCACCAATGCCTGCCCTGTAGGCGGACCTGAGGTGGCAAAGAAGATAGCCATAGCCATGGGCATGGATCCCGGAGATGCAGACTTCAAGCAGATGGTGGCTTTCGTAAAGTGTGCCGGAACCTGCGGCAAGGCTGCAAAGAAATATGATTATTACGGCATAAAGGACTGCAACGCCATATCTGTAGTTCCCGGCTCTGATGACAAGGGCTGTGAGTACGGATGCATGGGCTACGGTGCCTGCGTAAAGGCATGTAAGTTCGATGCCATCCATGTGGTGGACGGTGTGGCTGCTGTAGATGAGGACAAGTGTACCGGCTGTCAGGCCTGCATCAAGACCTGCCCTCAGCACATCATAGCCCTCGTGCCCAAGGGACAGCCCTACAAGGTACAGTGCTCCAGCCACAAGCGCGGCAAGGACGTCATGAGCGTATGTGAGGCCGGATGTATCGGATGTACCCTCTGCACCAAGCAGTGCGAATTCGATGCCATTCACATGGATAATAACGTGGCGGTCATCGACTACGACAAGTGCACCGGCTGCGGCAAGTGTGCCGAGAAGTGTCCGAAGAAGGTCATAATCAGAGCGACAGTATAATCAAATATCAAAAATCATGAAATGTGTCACTGAGAGATCGGTGACACATTTGTCATTTTTCAGTAACATCGGTAATTTTTCAAAAAAGATAATATAAGGAATCAATATTTATAAAAGGAGGCGTATCATGTCTGAAAGGATCTGCTGTATGGAAATAGATAAGGAGGCTGGAGCTCTGTCGGAGCTTGCCATGAAGATATGGGATAATCCGGAGATGGGATGGCATGAGAAAAAGGCCAGCGCCTGGACCGCCGAGTATTTGAGATCCAAAGGCTTTGAGACCGAGCTTGGAGCCTATGGCATGCCTACAGCCATAAGGGCGGTATGGGGCAAGGGACATCCTGTCATAGGCTTCTGCGGAGAATATGACTGTCTGCCTGGACTAAGTCAGAAGGCCTGCTCCCATAAGGAACCTGTAGTGCAGGACGGTCCCGGCCATGGATGCGGTCATAATCTGCTTGGCGTAGGCTGCGTTGCCGCCTGCATAGGGCTGAAGGCAGAGCTGGAACAGAGCGGGAAAGACGGCACTATCATATATTATGGCTGCCCTGCTGAGGAGCAGCTTACTGGAAAGGGCTTTATGGCTAAACAGGGGGCCTTTTATGAGTGTGATCTTACGATAACCTGGCATCCCGGTACCTCCAATGAGGCTACGCTTGGAGTCAACAACGGAGTGCAGGGAGCCATATTCCATTTTAAGGGAAAAACCTCCCATGCTGCAGCCCTGCCCTGGGAGGGCAGGAGCGCTCTCGACGCTGTACAGCTTATGAATATGGGCGTGGAGTTTTTGAGAGAGCATGTGACGGATGATGTGCGCATGCATTATCAGATACTGGATGGAGGAATGGCGCCAAATATCGTGCCGGATAACTCTTCGGTGAAGTATTTTGTAAGGGCTCAGTCCTGGGAGGCTGTAAAGGATGCTTATCAGAGGGTTATAAAATGTGCCGAGGGTGCCTCCCATATGACGGAAACGAAGCTCAGCATAGAAAACCTTGGAGGAATATATCCGACCCTTCAGAACCGTGTGATGAGTGAGGTCATGCAAAAGATGAGGGAGGAGATAGCTCCTCCTGAGTATACTGAAGATGAGCTTAAGTTTGCGGAAGAGATCAACAGTCTGTCGCCCCAGTATCAGAAGGGTGTGACACCGCCAATCGATTATAAGATCAGGCCCCTTACTGATGCCCCTGCGGGGGGATCTACGGACTATGGAGATGTACAGCATATCTGTCCAGGAGTGCTTAATCCGGGCTGCACGGCGCCTGCGCTTTCCGGAGGCCATACCTGGATGATAACCGCATCCGGAGGCACCTCCATCGGCATTAAGGGTATGCTCTATGCCGGAAAGATAATGGCTGCCGGAGCAAATGAGATGATAGAGCATGCCGAGCTTGTAGAGGCTGCAAAGAAGGAGTTTGAGGAGACCATGGCCGGAACGAAATATGAGTGTCCGATAACTGACGATATCCCCTGGCCCTATGATGTCTGATAAAAAGGCATAAAGCCTGAGCTGCATTGCAGCTCAGGCTATTTTATGTATCCAGCCCTCGGGAGCTTTTACGGTACCGAGCTGTATGCCGGTAAGTTTTTCATAAAGCTCCTTTGTGACAGGACCTGGCTCCTCAAGGCCCTTGCCAAATATTATATCTCTGCCATGGTCATGCACCAGGCCCACTGGAGAAATGACTGCTGCGGTGCCGCAGAGACCGCATTCAGAAAAATCGCTTATTTCTGCAAATTCTACAGGCCTCTCCTCAACTTTAAGGCCAAGCATGTGTTCAGCCACATATACCAGGGAACGCCTGGTGATGGAAGGCAGTATGCTGCCTGACTTGGGCGTTATAAAGGTACTGCCGTCCCCGGAGATAAAATAGAAGTTTGCTCCGCCGGACTCTTCCACGTATTTGTGCTCCCGGGGGTCCAGGAACATATTTTCAGGATATCCGGCTTCCTTTGCTATCTCATGGGCGTGAAGGCTCATGGCGTAGTTTAAGCCTGCTTTTATATGACCCGTTCCGTGGGGTGCTGCCCTGTCATAATCGCTTACCATCACGGCTATGGGCTTTGCACCTCCCTTGAAATATGGACCTACGGGCATGACTATGATACGGAACATATATTCGTCAGCGGGCTTTACGCCTATGACAGGACCGGAGGCGAACATATAGGGCCTTATATAAAGGGATGCTCCGCTGCCATAGGGAGGCACATATTCAAGATTTGCCCTTACAGTCTCATCTACAGCCCTGATGAAGCGATCCTCAGGAAATTTCGGCATGCAGAGAAACTCCGCTGTCTCTGCCATCCTTTTTGCATTGAGATCCGGACGGAAGCATACTATATCTCCGTTTACGGTTTCATATGCCTTCAATCCTTCAAAGCATTCCTGACAATATTGCAGTATGCCGGCGCATTCGCTGAGTGTTATGCTGGGATCCCCGGTGAGGCTCCCTTCATCCCACTGGCCTTCCCTGAACCGGGAGACATAACGCTTGTCACAGCTCATATACTGAAATCCCAAAGACTGCCAGTCCATATCCTTAGTTTTTCTCATCGTTGATCCCTCCTTTAGTCAGCATATACAGGCAGAGCCTGTCCTGCACAGATACAGCATCAAAAAATAATAACTTAAGATTATACACAGAAGTCAGTATCCTGCAACAAAAAGTTAGTTTAATACGTTAAAATAATCAAGCAATAAAGGACTTTTGCAACTGAGGTATTATTTGGGGTTATGGATATTATAACAGTCCTCCGCCAACGGAGCTGATGAGCGCTCATGGATATCAATGGTTTCGGAGGCGTTTCCTGATAAGGACATAAAATATGATCCCCTTACATTCAGCGTATCCTCCCATGTAGGACCGGGAGCCTTTGGCGGAGGACTGATATGGGGGCTTGGAGGAAAGCAGGGCCGGTAGATGCTACCGGGGATATAGCATAAAAGCAGAATAGGTTTCTGCAGAACAAAACAGATGTCTCACAGTGACGGGACATCTGTTTTATTTATAGTTTTTTTGTATGTGTTTCCACACTGCTCCATGGCGGTGATGATGGGACGCATAGACTCGCCAAGCTCACTCAGAGCGTATTCGACCCTTGGAGGGATCTCAGGATAGACAGTTCGCGTGATGATCCCGTCCTCCTCCATAGAGCGAAGGCTGTCAGCCAGCACCTTCTGACTGATCCCTTCCAGGGACTTTTTTAATTCATTGAAGCGCCAGGGGCGCTGCAAAAGGTTCCTCATGATCGTCCACCCGGTATTTCTCGCTGAGCTCTGAGTGGCTAAAATCGCTGAGCGCTAACATTACCTATATGATTTGTAAGAACTGAGTGTAAAATGTAAGATAAGCTTATGTTGAGATGGATAAGAAGTCGATGATATAATTGCTTAAAGGATTAAGGGAATGAAACCATTACAAATTATAACGCTTTTTATCGCCTGCTTTCAGATTTACAAAGAGGCTTGTGGTAACAGAAGAAGCAGTTGTTTCCAAAATGGAAACAACTGAGTCAAAGGTAAAGTCAGATTTTTTTGAGGGCAGATATGTGTCCGCCACGGATATCGGTACTACTGAGCGGCATTATGATAAGATAAAAGCCATGGCTGAGGATTGATATGAAATATGGATCTTGATACTATTATATTCTTTGATAAGCAGCCTGATGCCTTGCCTCTCTACGAGGCTTTTGCAGATGCCGTAACAAAGCTGTATCCTGATGCTGAGATCAGGGTACGGAAGTCACAGATATCCTTTTATGATGTACACATGTTTGCCTGTGTGTCATTTGTCCGGGTGAAAAAGAAGAAGGAACTTCCAGACCCGTATCTGGTAGTCACTCTTGGCATGCCTTATCCAATTGAGTCGCCTCGTGTGGCGACAAAAACAGAGCCATATCCCGGAAGATGGACTACTCATATCGTTATCGGAGGAACAGAGGATATAGACGAAGAGCTTCTCTGCTGGCTTAAGCAAGCCCATGGTTTTGCCAAGAATAAATAACTTATAATTTGTTACATATGAATTCTTTGCTTATATAAGGCTGCCAGTGTGTCACAGATTTTTCCTCAATATTTTGTGGATCACTGGATTTTAAAACGGAAGAATGTGTTAGGATGCAAAAATCTTTCGTAAAATTGCAGCAATAATATGAGACGGATATAAAGGCTGAGTTCAAGTACGTTATCCTGAAGCTTAGCATTCCTAAATATGATAATGTATTTCAAAAAGGGGAAGATTGTCATTTTGATGTATATGAGAAGTTAAACGACCTGCTGAATAGTAGGAGGAACAAATCATGTGGGTATGTCCAAAATGCGGCAGGAGTTTTAAACGGATAAATCAATCCCATTACTGCGGTAAGGCTCCATTATCCATTGACGAATACATTTCAAATGCCTGTGTCAACTGAGTTGATCATTGAAATTGTCAGATATCTTTTTGATACTGATGAAAGATAAATGACTAAGCCCGCAAGCCATTAAATTGTGATTTTTCCCGTGATACATGCTATTAAAATGTGAATAACTCCTAAAAACAACCTATTAAAATGTGTAAACTCCTCTAAAACAACCCAATAAAATGTGTTGACATGTACCGCCTATATGAGATAATAGCTATATAAAGCGTCTTTCTGAGGTGATATCATGTATTTAAAAAGAAAGCTTGATGATAAACTTATAAGCTGGAGAAATGAAACTGATCATAAGCCGCTTATCATACGCGGAGCAAGACAGGTCGGAAAGACCGAGTCTATAAGGCATTTTGCTGAAAATAATTATAACAATGTGATAGAGATAAATTTTGCTCTGGAACCCGCCTATAAAGTTATAACCCAGGATGGTTATACAGCAGACGCCATAATCAAAGCTATATCCCGTATAGATCCTTCAAAAAGATTTATTCCGGGACATACTCTGATTTTTTTTGATGAACTTCAGGAGCATCCGGATATTTCGACCTCACTTAAATCCTTTTGTCAGGATCAGAGATTTGATGTCATCTGCAGCGGATCGATTTTAGGCCTTCATTATAAAAAAATTGAAAGCAACAGTGTAGGGTATAAGACCGATATCGAACTTAGGTCTCTTGATTTTGAAGAATTTTTATTTGCTCTTGGTTATGATGAAAGGCTGTCATCTGATCTGAAGGAACATATAATTTCAGCAAAGCCGCTTGATGCAGCACTGATGACGAAAATGCCTGAGCTTTTTCTCGATTACTGCATACTTGGCGGTATGCCTGCTGTCATACGCTCATATATTGAAAAAGAGACCTTTGAGGGAAGCCTTGCTCTGCAGAAGCAGCTGCTCATGGACTATGAGGAGGATATCATCAAATATGCTGAAGGCATGGATCAGACACGGATACTTAATGTATTCCGTCATATTCCGGTGCAGCTGGCAAAAGAAAACAAGAAATTTCAGATATCAAAGGTAGCCAATGGTGCCAGATTCAGAGACTATAGGGGATCGATCGAGTGGCTCCAGAATGCAGGGATCATCAACATATGTCACTGTCTCAATTATCCGGAACTCCCTTTAAAAGGCAATTATGATGAATCTTCTTATAAGATTTATATGGCAGACACCGGTCTTCTGGTCGCGATGCTTGATGAAGAATCTGCTTATGATCTCAGAGTCAACAAAAACCTGGGAACTTACAAGGGCGCACTATATGAAAATATTATAGCTGATGCCCTGAAAAAATCCGGGTATGAGCAGCTTTACTACTATAAAAAGGAAAACTCTACCTTAGAAGAAGACTTTTTCGTGCGAACTGCTGATGAACTGATCCCTGTAGAAGTTAAGGCCAAAAAAGGAAGTTCTAGATCGCTTTCCACCCTGATAAAAAGTGATTCATATCCCGATATCCGACATGGGATCAAATTTACTTCAGGCAATATCGGATTGGAAAATAATATATTGACACTTCCTCATTTTACGGCATACCTGCTTAAAGCAGCTTTGGCAGCAAACACTATATTTAAATAAAAAGCTCATGGAAAATGGAAAAGCACATATGAAGATAACAGAAGTAACGGACAGGGCACCGGAGCTGATAAATCGGCTGCTGAAGGTATGGGAGGGGTCCGTAAGAGCCACCCACCTCTTCCTGTCAGACAAAGAGATCAAAAACATTGGAGAATATGTCCCGCAGGCTTTGATGGAAATTGACCATTTAATCATTGCAAAGGATATGATTATTATGGATCCATACAGATGATCCTGGATAGACTATTTCTGCTGCGGACTATTTTTGAATAATTTATGACAGGAGGTGCAGTATGTCTAAAAAGGTAAGGGTAAAGCCCGGAAAGGGCCAGTCCATGATGGGCTTTATAGTGGGGATACTGTTCTGCCTTATCGGCGTATTTGTGGTAATACCGTCGGCAGGACTTTTTGGAATATTCTGGACTTTGATGGCCCTTATCATCACCATAACAAATGCCATGAATGCCTTTACGGATAAGGGAGTCGCCACCCATGAGATAGTGATAGATGATGGGAAGCAGACGGAGGGCAGGGCTGATGAAAGCGTCATGGCTGATACGCCTTCAGATATTTCCGATACTTCTTCGGATAAGTCCGAAGCCGCTTTAAAAGGCATCAAGGGCAGCATCGAGCTAAGGCTTCAGGTAGCTGAGGATCTCTATAAGGCCGGGACTATCACGAAGGAAGAATATGAGACAAAGCGCAGGGAGATACTGGAGGAACTCTGACATACCTGCACAATAAAACTGAAGCTTGACAAGACAAAGAATATCAGATATAAATAGCATATAGTTAGTCGAAACTAACTATATATTTTCTTTTATTTAATGGAGGTCTTATGTCAGAAGAGAGTATTGTCAGAAGCTGTGCCCCTACCTTGGCAGGAATGAAGACAGGGAACATGTTCTCGACCTTTTTTGAAAGCAGATCATGCTTTATTGATGACCTCAGAGCATACAGATCTTCCCTTAAAAATAAGGGAATTGAATTTCTGCCTATAAAAATATTTGACGGGCGGGCCCTTATGTATATGTTCAGACCGGACAGCCTGCAAAGAGACATCAGTCAGCCTGACAATTCCGAGTTTCTTCGCCAGTTTGGATATGATACAGAGGATCCATATAAGGCTGTAGGAGCATTGATACGGCGTTTCAGGGATTTTCCCTGCCCTCATGAGATAGGCCTTTTCCTTGGCTACCCGCTGGAGGACGTAAGGGGATTTATAGATTATAAGGGTGCCTGTTATAAGTACGCCGGCCTTTGGAAGGTATATGGGGATGTGGAAAATAGTAAAAGGATATTTAAAAGATATAAGCAATGCACAGAGTCACTTTGCAGAAGGCTAAGTGCCGGAGCAAGCATGGATGACCTTATTGCTTGATCAACTAAAATTATAAGGAGGATCTTATATGAAAGCAGCGGTGGTTTATTGGAGCGGAACAGGTAATACGGAGGCAATGGCTTCAGCGGTACTTGAAGGAATGACATCCGCAGGAGCTGAGGCCAAACTTTATACTGCAGCGGAATTTGGAGCAGACCTGCTTGATGGACTTGAGGCCATAGCCTTCGGATGTCCGGCAATGGGATCTGAGCAGCTTGAGGAGACAGAGTTTGAGCCTATGTGGGATAGCATCAAGGATAAGCTGGGAGGAAAGAAGATAAGCTTATTCGGCTCCTATTCATGGGCTGAGGGCGAGTGGATGGAAAACTGGAAAAATGACGCAGCCGCTTCCGGCATAGAGCTTTCCTATGAGCCGATAATATGCTATGAGGCTCCGGATGCCGATATGTTATCCAGGCTTAGTGAGATGGGAAGATCCCTTGCTTCTGCCTGAATATCATTCATAAAACGCTGAGGAAGCATATAAAATTAAAAGGGACATGCCATATTATGGAAGACGGGCTTTTCCGTAAGGGCGGTCCTTTTTTGATGCTGAAAGTCTTTTATATAGCTGTAAACCTGACTGCAGGATCCGGCTGAGATTTCTTATATCCGATCTCCGGTCTTTTAGACCGCTGTAAACTAAACGAGCTTGCAAAATGTAAGGAAAGCTTTTGTTGTGATGCAGGCGAGGTCAATGCTATGATTATAAAAAATACAGGGAGTCATATCATGGAGCTGCTAAGGTGTGAGGACATAAAGAAATCCTATGGCGATAAGAAAAATAAAATAGAGGTGCTGCACGGCATCAGCTTTTCTCTGGAAAAGGGGAAGATGGCTGCCATCATCGGAGCTTCCGGCTCAGGAAAGTCCACGCTGCTCAATATCATCGGGACTATAGATAATGCAACCGAGGGTTCAGTGATACTTGACGGAAAAGACATTACGCATCTCAGCAGGACTGAGGCAGCCATACTCAGAAGAAGGGATATAGGCATAGTATATCAGTTTTTTAATCTTATCCCTGATATGAACATACAGGAAAATATTCTCCTTCCGCTCAGACTGGATAAGAAAAAGCCGGATAGGGAGCTCCTTGATATGCTGGTAAACAGGCTGGGGCTTTCGAAAAAGCTTAAGAGCTATCCTTCAGAGCTTTCAGGAGGGCAGCAGCAAAGAGCTTCCATGCTGAGAGCCCTGCTCTATAAGCCGACGCTGCTGCTTGCAGATGAACCGACAGGCAATCTGGACAGCAAAAATTCTGCAGAGATAATGGAACTCATGCAGAGCTTCAACCGGGAGCTTTCCCAGACCATCTTATATGTGACCCATAGCAGGGAGCTTGCAGGTAAGGCAGACAGGGTCATTGAGCTCTCTGATGGCTGCATCATTTCTGATACTGGAAAGGAAGTAAAGTCATGAGATCGGTGGTAAAGTCTCTGACAGCCGCACATAAGGAGGGAGGACAGGCAGGATTTCGAATTGCTCTCATCTTGGCGTCGGGCTTATCTGCTCTTATGCTCTCTCTTATGGTGAGCCTCCTATACAATGCCGTAAGCTATGAGCTTGGCCGCATCTATGCGGAGCAGGGCATAAAGCTTAAGCTGAGCGAGTGGCTTGAAGCGGATCCCGACAATGCCCTTTTTCTTATGGTATCTTCCATCGTTGTTGTACTTTGCATATGCTCTCTGGCTCTGATAATACGCGGCGTATTTTCAGTTTTCATGGAGGAGAGGCTCAGGCTTGTGGGCCTGCTGTCACTTAGCGGAGCCACTCCATGGCAGATATTTTTGATGCTGACAGGAGCAAGCCTTTGCATCTGCATATTGCCGATACTGCTTGGAACCATATTTGGAGCAGCTCTGTCAGCATTTCTGTTTCATATTCTTGACGATGTCAGCAAAGCTGTGATCCCTGACAGGCTGATACTGCCCTTTGCTTATAATCCGGCAGTATTTCTCCTGTCGGCGGCATTTTCATTGCTGACTGTGACGATATCAGCTTCATTGTCCGCCTTAAGGTATTCGAGGCTTATGCCCATGGCGGCTATCAGCTTAAGGATACCGGGCGGATATAAGCACAGCAGGAGAAAACTGCGAAGCTCCAGGCTTGCCCTTACCCTTTCATTGCTCTCATTTGGTATCATATACAGCTTTTTTAATTTGAGCAGGCTGAATACCAGTATCACCTATTATGACCGATATGAGGACAACTGGGATATAATAGCTGAGATCAAAGATGCAGATATAAAGGACATTAAAGAGCTGGCAGACATCCGGGACATAGATCAGACATATGAGGCGGTGCTCTGCAGACTGTATCCCATGAAGCGAAGCCTGAGGGCTGAGGAGCTTTCAAATGAGGTGAGAAAGGCAGGGCTTCTTGAGTTGGCAGATACCGAAGAGGTGGAGTTTCGGGATGATGTCTATAAAGTAAATGCACCTGTGCTTGTGATGGATGACCAGAGCTTCCTTTCATATGCCCATGAGACAGGAGCGGGGGACAGTCTTGATGGGATAATAATAGTAAATATCATAAGGGACGCACGGGAGCAGAATTTCAGACAGAGAAGTTATCTAAGCTATCTTGACGAGGACTCTGCCGGCGGAAGCGTAGGGCTCAGTTCCAGCTTTATGGCTGATGAAAATGCTGATATATCTGCTTCAAAGGCTTCTGCAGGACTGCAGGCATCTGATACTGCTTCAGCTGAGGCGGGTGTTGAAAAGTCAGGGCTTTCATTAGCTGAAACAGGTTCCGAAGGGCCTTTGCTTTCCTTTAAATTTCTTGGCTATACCAATGAGCTTCCGAGGCTGAAGCTGGATTTTTGGAGCGACGACTATTACGAACTTGTACATGTTGTCCCCTCCTCCCTTTGGGAAAAGGCCCTTGCTTCAAGCGGACTGCAAGAAACTTCTGTCTCAAAGGAAGCAGTAACTAAGCTGAATTATATTTCCAGCCAAGAAGAGCTTAGAGATGATGATATATCAGACGAAGAAAAGCTTTCGTATATCCGGCAGACTGAAGCTCAGATCAGAGATATTCTTATAGGAGGCGGATATGATTTTGTGACGGAAAACAGAATACAGGACAGGATCTCAAGTGATGCTGCTCTTGATATACTGAGAGGGATAGCCTCGGTATTCTGCATCCTGCTGGCTCTGACAGGACTTGCAAATGTCTGCACGCTGACCCTGAGCTATACCTATAAGCGGAGGAATATCTGTGCGAGGCTGATGGCTATAGGTATGACTCCCGCGCAGCTTCACCGAAGCTTTTATAAGGAGGCGCTGGGTATCATAGGACCTCCGGTATTGCTTACGACATTTACAGTCCCGGCATTTACCTTTATGCTGATGAAGGCTTCGTATATGGATATAGGATACGGACTATCCGTCATTCCAATACTTCCGCTTCTGATATTTGCGGCTGTTATGGCCGCTGTTGTATTTCTTTCATACAGATCAAGCATTAAAAATATTCTTTCGGGAGATCTTTCGGAGGAGCTTAAGCAGCTTTGATGCTTTTGGGAAGACAAAGTCCGGGAAGTAAGGGGCTTTGTCTTTTTCTGAGGATTTACGTAAAGTATACTTGACATAATTAAAGAACGGTGTATAATACAGTTATGGAAAGTAAACTTTACATACGAAAGGAGCTATCTTGAAAAATAAACTCGAAGAGATACGAAAGCAAAAGGGTATAAAACAGGAGGAGCTGGCAGATGCCATGGGGGTCTCCAGGCAGACCATAAGCTCCCTGGAAAACGGCCGGTACAATCCGTCAGTCATACTGGCGATCAAGCTTGCAAGGTACTTCAGCATGAATGTGGAAGATATATTTATTTATGAGGAGGCAAATGATGAAAAATAAAAGATTTATCATATATGTCATTGAGATAGTGATCGGCATCATCATAGAGATGCTGGCATTTTCAGGGATAACTTCAGACCCCAGTGTGCTGACCGGCATAGGCTCAGGCATACTTGCGGTAGGTCTTGTGCAGCTTTTCAGGGCGGTACGCATAGAGCAGGATCCGGAGTTAAAAAAGCGAGTCGAGACCGCATCGAAGGATGAAAGGTATGCTTTCATATCCATGAAGGCAAAGGAAGCTGCCTTTGTGATATACCTTATCATCGCAGGTGTGATCTCCATGGCAGCACTTATCCTCGGATATGAAAGCCTGGGCATGACAGCCGCCATGTCCATATGTCTGCTGGTAATACTCTATACGATCATGTTCAGGATAATGGCCAAAAAGTATTAAATAAACCTCAGGATGTGCCTTTGGAAGTGATATGTACCCTCTTTACCGGACAAGCAGTAAGGAGGGTATTTTCATGCACAATATTCTTATGAGGAAAAGAGTTGATTCGTAAAATAAATCCGTTTGCAAGATCAAAATACTGGCCAAACCCGAGTTGAGATAAATGCCAGGCTGGTGATATAATCACAATTAAAGATGACAGGAATGCCAGTGGGAGCCCTGGCTGTGAGTTGCATTACACCTGACGGCTATGAGGTCGATAAGGATGGCCGATGGTGCGTGAACGGAGTGCCAAAGATCAGGATATGATGTCCTTTGCCGGAAGTTCTAAGAGAATTTTTAATTATCTTCAGCCTTAATGAACAGAGACAAACTGGGAAAAACATATTGAACACATACGGCTTTTATGAACAGAGAGAAACTGGAAAAATACATACTGGAGACCTACGGTACAGAGCCGGACTTCCCATGGAAGGATGAAACCGATTATGCAGTGTTCCGCCATCAGACAAACCGCAAGTGGTATGCCCTTATCATGAGGATACCCGAGGACAGGCTTGGAAGAGATGGCAGAGCTCCCATTGACGTGGTGAACCTCAAATGCGAGACGGCCCTCATAGGCTCCATGCTGTCAGAACCCGGGATATACCCCGCTTATCATATGAACAAGGACCACTGGATAACTGCAGCCCTTGACGGCAGCGCAGTAGATGATACCATACTCATGCTGCTGGATCTAAGCTTCGGCCTTACGGCCCCGAGGATGAGGAGGGGAAAAAGAGCAGCTGACATGCAGGATGAAAAATAGTATCTTCAGAAAAAAGCCATATAATATTTTCAGAAATTATATAAAAACGAGGTGAACATATTGAAGCTTACAATGCTTGGCACGGGACATGCGGCGGTCACTGAGTGCTATAATACCTGCTTTGTTCTGGAAGATGAGGCTGCCGTACCTGATAGGGGAAAGAGATATCTGATGGTTGACGGGGGCGGCGGCAACGGCCTTCTTCGTCAGCTTAAGCATGCAGGGCTAAACTGGATGGATATGAAGGATATCTTCGTGACTCATAAGCATCTGGATCATATCATGGGGATATTCTGGGTGGTACGCCTTGGCTGTCAGCTCATGGCCCATGGGAAGTATGAGGGAGAGATAAATATCTACGGACACGAGGATGTCATCAGATCGATACGTACCATGGCTGAGACCCTGCTTCTTCCAAGCGAGACCAGATACATTGATGACAGGCTCCATCTGATCGCCGTTTCTGACGGAGAGACCAGGGATGTAAATGGCTTTAAGATGACATTTTTTGATATAGAGTCCACGAAGGAAAAGCAGTTTGGATTCAGCCTCAGGCTGAAAGACGGAAGACGGCTTGTATGCTGCGGCGATGAGCCTTGCCATCCCTGCGAGGAAAAGTACGCAGAGGGCTGCGACTGGCTGCTTCATGAGGCCTTCTGCCTTTATTCGGAGGCGGATATCTTCAAGCCTTATGAGAAGCACCATTCTACGGTAAAGGATGCCTGCGAGCTTGCAGAGAGACTGGCTGCAAAGAACCTGCTCCTTTATCACACGGAGGATAAAAATATTGCTTCCAGAAAGCAGCTCTATATGGCCGAGGGGCAGCAGTATTATAGCGGAAGGCTATATGTGCCGGATGATCTTGAATCGATAGAGATCTGATGAACTGTGCCTGCAGAAAAACCATCCATGGGAGGAAAGAAAATGTACGAGCTTATACAGGCAACGGATAAAACCTATTATATACAGAGCCCTGCAAAGATTGGCCTTGTGAAGCTGAATGAAGAGGAGGTCTGCCTCATAGACAGCGGCAATGACAAGGACGCAGGAAGAAAGGTACGCCAGCTGTTGGATAAAAATGGCTGGAAGCTAAAGGCTATATATAATACCCATTCCAATGCGGATCATATAGGCGGAAACAAATACCTGCAGGTCCAGACCGGCTGTAAGGTCTATGCCCCGGGAATCGAATGTGCATTTACAAAATATCCTATACTTGAGCCGGCATTTTTATATGGAGGCTACCCTTGCAGAGACCTGAGGCATAAATTCCTGCTGGCCCAGGAAAGCGATGCGGAACCGCTTACGGCTGAAAGCCTTCCAGAGGGCTTTGAACTCATAGAGCTGCCGGGGCATTTCTTTGACATGGCAGGCTTCAGAACTCCCGATGATGTGGTATTCCTTGCGGACTGTCTTTCAAGCATGGAGACTCTGGACAAATACCAGATAGGATTTATTTATGATGTGGCAGCCTACCTTGAGACCCTGGAAAAAGTAAAGAAGCTCAAAGCCAGGATGTTCATCCCTGCCCATGCGGAGGCGACGGAGGACATCTCCGGACTTGCCCAGTACAATATCGATAAGGTCCATGAGATAGCAGAGCATATAATGGAGATATGCCATGACCTCATATGCTTTGAGGATATACTTCAGAAGCTGTTTACCGGCTATGGCCTTGCGATGAACTTTGAACAGTATGTACTGGTCGGCAGCACCGTCCGTTCATACCTTTCCTGGCTTAGGGACAGCGGAAGGATGGACGTGGAATTTGCAGATAACAGGCTGCTTTGGAAGGCGATATAAAAAGTCGGAATTAGAAGACGATGTAAAGAAGATGCACAAAGACAATGTAAAGGACTATGCAGGATGCCGCTGCAGTAAGAGGATAAGAAGGGCAGTTGGAGATGAGCGATGAAACGGTATTCAGGCTGATATCTGAAAATGAGATAAACAGAGAGCTTTTCAGAAACTTTATACGCCATCAGACGGTTGATATCTGTCTGAGAAGGGATGGGGAAAACTGGGTGGAACGCCCAGACCCTTTTATTGATGACTGGGGAGAAGCGGAATACGAGATATTGATACAGTGCCTCAGAAATACGGCTGCTTCCGGAGGCCTGGTATACGGCGCATTTGTATCCGGCAAGCTGAAGGGCTTTGCCTCAGTTGAGCCTGGGATATTTGGAGGGGACAATGGATATATGGACCTTTCTTCGATCCATGTGTCTGAGGATATGAGAGGAAAAGGCATCGGAAGGGCTTTATTTTCCTTTGCAAAGGACTGGGCCAGAGAGCACGGAGCAAAGAAACTTTATATCTCATCCCATTCAGCCATAGAAAGCCAGAAATTCTATGGGGCCATGGGCTGCGAAGATGCAGTCATCTGCGATCAGCGCCACATGGAAGCGGAGCCATATGACCGCCAGCTGGAATGTAAGCTTTAAATGAATACGACCTGTAAACGAATACAGTATGCAAATAAATTGGGTTCGTAAATAAATAAGATCTGTAAATGAATAGATCCATAGATGGATATTATCCGAAATAAATACGGCTCGTTCAGCAGATAAAAACGTCACCGGCAGATACCGGTGGCGTTTTTGCTTACAATAGCTTATCTGAGCTTCAGACCGTCTTTGAAGGCTTCGCCTACACGCTCTGTTACCTTGTAATAACCGTGAGTATAGGGATCAAAGGCAATGGCATTTACCAGAGACATATCTATCTTGCCATCCTTCATGACACTCTCGTCAGCAGTTACATTTACGACTTTTCCGATCACGCCGCATCCATACTTGTCACCCTGATACTCTATAAACTGACATTCAAGGCAGATAGGAAATTCATTGATGACAGGTGCGTCTATGGTTTCAGCTCTGGAAGCAGTCAGGCCGCTTTTGCCAAGCTTATCAGACACACTGTTTCCTGATTCTATTCCAAAATAATCTGCTTCAGCGACATGGGCTGCATCTGCGATACTTACGGTAAAGGCTCCTCTCTTTTTGATATTCTTGACCGTCTTGTGTCCTTCGCTCAGATTGAGGGCCACGATATCTCTTTCCTGCATGGTGCCCCAGGCAGCATTCATAACATTAACAGTGCCGTCATCATTATAGGTGGCTATCATCAGTACAGGCATGGGAAATATGCCATCGGTTATATTAAGCTTTGCTCTCATAATATCCATCTCCTTCTGAAAGTATATTGATATGATATCTGTCCATATCTAATCTAAGATTATAAAAAAATTGAATTCAATTCAAGTACTATCAATGACAGGCCCCTTATAAAAGTGCCGGATCAGCTCTCCGTCTAGGGAGAAGAATATAAATCGACATAACAGACGATGTGCGGCATAAGTCTGCGTATTGTTGGAATACTTTAGCCAGCTAAACTTGCGTAACGTCAAAAAACTTTAGTTAAGTAAAGTTGCGTATTATCGATAATGTTCATAAAAGAGACTTAATCACTTTCTCAATATAAGGCATGGAACCTCTATACGTATGTTTATATTTACTTTAAAGATGATATTATTTACAATGATATCAACTGATGAAAAGGATACATTTTTTGGAGGTGCCTTATGACACTTGAAAATAAACTGGGACTTAAAAGCTCGGCTGAACTTGCCAGAGAGGAAGAAAGACTAAGCAAGAAAAAGGCCATAGAGCTTTTTGAAAAGGGGATCCTTGATAAACTGGAACCCGGGAAATATTCATCGCTTAAAGAGATACATAAATATCTCTTTGAGGATATATATGATTTTGCCGGGGAGACCAGAACCGTAAATATTGCAAAGGGCGGCCTTCGCTTTGCTCCTGTCATGTACCTTCAGGCGGCGCTTGACAGCATTGATGCCATGCCGCAGTCAACTTTTGATGAGATCATTAAGAAATATGTAGAGATGAACATAGCCCATCCATTCAGGGAGGGAAATGGCCGCAGCATGCGCATATGGCTGGATTTGATGCTGAAGGCAGATCTTCATAAAGTGATCGACTGGAGCAAGGTGGATAAGGAGGATTATCTTCTTGCCATGGAACGAAGCCCTGTAAAGGATATCGAGATCAAGCACCTGCTTAAGAACGCTCTGACCGATGATATCAACAGCCGGGAGATCTATATGAAGGGTATAGACAACAGCTACTACTATGAAGGGTATGCGGAGTTTAAGGCGAAGGAGTTGTAAGGTAAATTATAGGTGCTGTGAAAATTGGTAATCAGTGGGCAATACCCGACAGTGAATCAAAGCCCGCTGATGCCAGGATCAAAAGTGGAAAGTATATAAAGAAGACGAATAAAAATGGGGTGCAGTGATGCAGATAATTGATAATATAAATACCACTGTAAAAGAGGATTTGCAGTCAGCAATCCATAGAAACAGCAAGCTTTCTATCGCTGCAGCCTGTTTTTCTATATATGCCTATCGGGAGCTGAAAAAGCAGCTGGAATGGATCGACGAGCTTCGATTTATCTTCACTTCGCCAACTTTTGTTACAGAGAAGACTCCAAAAGCCCAGCGTGAGTTCTACATTCCCCGTATCTCCCGGGAACGTAGCCTCTACGGGACGGAATTTGAGGTAAAGCTGCGCAATGAGCTGATACAGAAGGCGATTGCAAAGGAATGTGCGGATTGGATCAAGCGAAAGGTGACTTTCAAATCGAATGTTACGCAGGAGCAGATGATGGGCTTCATGACGGTGGATGAAAGTACCTATATGCCCATCAATGGATTTACTACAGTCGACCTTGGCTGCGAGCGTGGCAATAACGCCTATTATCCCGTGCAGAAAACTGAGAGCTATGAGAACGCAGGGTACTTTCTCAACCTTTTCGAGCAGCTTTGGAATGATAAGAAAAAGTTCCAGGAAGTTACCGATGTGGTGATAGAAAACATCACGGCTGCATACCGGGAAAATGCGCCGGAATATATCTACTTCTTTGCTCTTTACAATATTTTCCATGAGTTTCTGGATGATATTTCTGAGGATGAGCTGCCCAATGAGGCAACCGGCTTCAAAGAGAGTAAAATTTGGGGGATGCTCTATAACTTCCAGCGGGATGCTGTCCTTGCGATTATCAGCAAGCTGGAAAAATTCAATGGATGCATTTTAGCTGACAGTGTTGGCCTTGGTAAAACCTTTACGGCTCTTGCAGTTATTAAGTATTACGAGAACCGTAATAAGTCTGTGCTGGTGTTATGCCCCAAGAAGCTGTCTGAAAACTGGAATACCTACAAGGGTAACTATATCAATAATCCTATTGCGGAGGACAGGCTGCGCTATGATGTACTGTACCACACCGACCTGTCGAGGGAACACGGGCAGTCCAACGGTATTGACCTCGACCGCTTAAACTGGGGAAATTACGACCTTGTGGTGATTGATGAAAGCCATAACTTCCGCAACGGCGGTGAGGTGTCCGGTGAAGATGCAAAAGAAAACCGCTATCTGAAGCTGCTCAACAAAGTTGTCCGAGCAGGTGTACGGACAAAGGTGCTGATGCTCTCCGCAACGCCGGTCAACAATAGATTCATTGACCTGAAAAACCAGCTCGCCCTTGCTTATGAAGGAGATGCGGAGCAGATCAATAAAAAACTTGAAACTACAAAGAACATTGATGAGATATTTCGTCAGGCGCAGAGAGCGTTCAATACGTGGAGCAAACTTCCTACTGAGCAGCGCACAACGGATGCGTTACTCAGGACACTGGATTTTGATTTCTTTGAGCTGCTGGACAGCGTGACCATCGCCCGCTCCCGCAAGCACATTGAAAAATACTACAATACTGCGGACATTGACAAGTTCCCGGAACGCCTTCCGCCGATTTCCCTGCGCCCTTGCTTGACAGACCTGAGCGATGCCATCAATTACAATGACATCTATACACTGCTCATGTCGCTGAATTTGTCCATCTATACACCGTCGAACTACATCATGCCGTCGCGCCTTGAAAAGTATTTGGACATGACCCATCACAAGGGAACAAGTCTGACCCAGCAGGGACGCGAAGAAGGTATCCGCCGCCTGATGAGCATCAACTTACTCAAGCGGTTGGAAAGCTCGGTGTATTCCTTTCGGTTGACGATCGACCGTATCAAAAAATTGATTGAGGACACAGTTGCGACTATCAACAACTATCAGTCCGGAGATTGTGTCATCAATCTGACAGAACTGTCGGATAGCGAGGATTTTGACTATGATGACCAGAACATAGACTTATTTTCGGTTGGCAAGAAGGTCAAAATCGATCTTGCTGATATGGACTATGTTTCGTGGAAGCGGGAGCTGGAAAAAGACGCGGAAAATCTGGAATTACTTAGCCTGATGGTGTCAGACATTACACCGGAGCATGACACCAAGCTGCAAACGCTGTTTGGGCTGATTCAAAAGAAGATGGAGCATCCCATCAACCCCGGCAATCGGAAAATCATTATCTTCACCGCTTTTTCCGATACAGCCGATTACCTCTACGCCAACGTTAGCAGGTTTGCCAAGAAGAAGTTCGGGCTGGAAACAGCGGAGATTACCGGTACAGTGGACGGCAAAACCACAATACCAAAGCTCCGCGCCGACCTCAACACTGTCCTGACCTGTTTCTCACCGGTCTCCAAGGGCAAAGCCGTTTTGCTTCCGGGGAGCGCCGATGAGCTGGACATCCTCATTGCCACTGACTGTATTTCCGAAGGTCAGAACTTGCAGGACTGCGACTATCTGGTCAACTACGACATTCATTGGAATCCTGTCCGTATTATTCAGCGTTTCGGGCGCATTGACCGTATTGGCAGCAAAAACGAAACTATCCAGCTCGTCAATTTCTGGCCGGATATGGACTTGGACGAATACATCAACCTGAAAAGCCGTGTTGAGACCCGCATGAAGATTTCCGTCATGACCTCTACCGGCGATGATGACCTGATCAATGCCGAGGAAAAAGGCGATTTGGAATACCGACGTGCGCAGCTCAAGCGGCTGCAAGAGGAAGTTGTGGACATTGAGGACATGACCAGCGGTATCTCCATTATGGATCTGGGGCTGAACGAGTTCCGGCTGGATCTGCTGGAATATATGAAGCAGCACGATGATATTGAGACAGCTCCGAAGGGGATGCACACTGTTGTTGCACAGACGGAGGATTCCCCTGCCGGGGTGATCTTCGTTCTGCGGAATATCAATGACAGTGTGAACATTGACAACCGCAACCGCATCCACCCGTTCTACATGGTCTATATCAGCGAAGAGGGCGAGATCGTCTGCGACTATCTGAATCCGAAGAAGTTGCTGGACAAACTGCGACTGCTCTGCCGTGATAAGAGCGATCCGGTGATGGAGCTTTGCAAAAAATTCAATCAGGAAACGGATGACGGCCGTAAGATGGGAGAAGTCTCCGAGATGCTCAGTGAGGCAATCAATTCCATCATTGACGCAAAGGAAGAAAGCGACATCGACAGCCTGTTCAAGAGCGGCGGCACCACCGCTCTGCTCTCCGCTGTATCAGGGTTGGATGACTTTGAGCTGATCTGTTTCTTTGTGGTGAAATAAGGAGGGCTGTTCATGTTCGGTTTCCCTGCATCGACCGAGTTCGGTAAACGAATACCGAAACAGAAATTTTATGAGAATATTGACATTACACCCGCGCTGAAACGGATTTTCGTGGAGCAGATCAGGCTCATCTATTGGAGCAATAAGCTGGCGGATTCAACACTGAATTTGGCTGCGGGAGATGCGGTGACCGAAATCGAGGTCTTTGAGATCCGGCTGAACAAACCCCAGCTTGATGAAGCAGTGCTCCGCCAGACTGACAAAGAAATTCCGTACCACATTCTATTCATCCTGACTTGCGAGGGCAAGGCACAGGCGTGGATCGGGTACAAAGAGGCGGCTGCATCCGGCAGCAACGCTTTCAAGGTGAGCCGGTATTATCACACGGAGTGGATGCCGGAGAATGAGTTGCAATTCCGTGTAGACGGCCTGAATATGGATGCTGTCTACGAAAGCCTTGTGCGGCAGATTGCCGGGGACGCGCTGCAAGCGGATGCCGGAGAAAGCTTGCAGTTTTCCGTGGAACGGGATGAAAAGCGCCGCCAGCTGGAAAAGCAGATCGCCGCGCTGGAAAGCAAAATGCGCAAAGAAAAGCAGCTTAACCGACGGATGGAGATCAATTCGGAGTTGAAAAAATTGAGGAAGGAGCTAAAAAATGCCAGAAGAAATTGGTGATGTAATAGTTGCTTGTATAGTAAGCGCAGGAGGAATTGGTGGCATAATTATTGCGGCTGTAAAATTTTCCTCTGAAATTATTGCAAAACGGTTGGATGAAAAGTATACGCTAAAAATAAATAGAGCGTTGGAAACACATAAAGGTAAATTAGATAACAGAATACATATATCTCGAGCAATGTTCGATAAAGAATTTGAAATATATCAAACTCTTTGTAGCGCATTTTATGAAGCTTATAGCAGATATGAAATCTTGCAAGGACTAATGAATAGCGACAAAGCAATAATTCCTAAATCAGAAATACGACTTGATAATCCTAAATTGTTTGACTTATATAATGACATCCAAAATGGAAATGCTGTAACAGAAATAGACATTGACCAACTCAAAAACGAACTCAGCGAAAAGCTTCTAGACTTTAGAAAATTGCTTTACAAGTCAGGCGCATTTATCCCGCATGACAATCAAAAACTTTTTATAGATCTTCTAAACGAGTTGAGTATATGCGTTAAGAAAAACAGTATCTGCAGTTCGGATAAATTACATTTGCTAAGAGGCAAAATGCAGGTCGAGCTTCGGAGCTATCTCGAGAACCTTTCTGTAATAGAATAATATGGAGGCAACACATAATGGACAAGATGAAATTTAAAACCCCCGACCTTTCATCGCAGAACATAAACAAAATCGCAGCCCTGTTCCCGAACTGCGTCACCGAGATGCGGGATGGGAACGGCAAGCTCAAGCGCGGGGTCAATTTTGAGATGCTCAAGCAGATGCTCTCCCCCGATGTGGTGGACGGGGACGAGTG